>JAIRRB010000060.1 GCA_031256195.1 Treponema sp. | reverse complement strand
GGGATATTGAAACGGTGCTGGGCGGATTTCCGGTACCTGGGAACAACTTGGCCGAAAAATTGGAATGGCTCAAAAAAAACACTGAAAGCAACAAATCATATCTGGTAGCCGTAAATGCCAATGAAAGCCTAAACCCAACGGTGCTTGACTACAATATTTATTTTATTGATTATTACATTGTTACATCCAAAAACAACATCACTATAAAACTTCAGGGAATCGGAGGAGAAAAAACTATCTCCCTTTTGTCTAACGGTTCGCTGTTTACTATAGGATCCGGCGTGACATTAGTCATGGATAACAACATTACGCTACAGGGCCGCATTAGTAATACTTCCGATCCGGTTATCAAAGTAAGGGAAGGCGGCAAGCTCATAATGAACGGCGGCGTTATTTCCGGAAATGGCGAATGGGGTGTAGATGTGTATGACGGCGGAACTTTAACAAAGAACGGCGGGACTATTTATGGTGCAAACGAGTCTGATACATCATTGCGGAACCGTGGTGCGGTATATGTGTTTAGTCCTCGTAGGACCAGATACAACACAGCAGGGCCAAGCGTGCATCTTGACTCAACAAAAAGCAAAGCGGAAGGGGGAGGATGGGATTAATGAAAAAGTCTATTCTTATTTTTGTATTTTTATTAATTGTATCAATGTCTGTTTCAGCACAAGGCGTTTATTTTGACATTGGCGTAGGCGGCGGACCTAATTTTTTTATAAATGGTATAGGCTCTGCGTTTGATGGAGGATTTAAGGTAGGTTACGGTCCATTTGGTAATATACCATTATATGTTATAGGTGAATCTAATTTTTTTATAGGTACATCTGATGGTGGAGATGGTGGAGGTGCTGTGGGTATTGGTATTGGTCCTGGTTTTATATACTATCCAATACAATTTATTCAAGTGGGAGCAGCATTAGGAGTATCATTGGGATATTGGGGGAATATAGGTTTCTGTTGGAATGCTTCCATTGCTTATGATTTTGGAAAAGGCAAACATGGATTATTAATAGGTTTAAATTTTATTGGGGCAAGATATAATTATATACCTTACTCTTGGGAAAGCGTTATTGAAGAAATAAATTGTTCATTAGGTGTTTTTGTAAAATACGCATACAAGGAAAAAATTTAATAATCAATGTTGAACGAAGGGGGCAAATAAAAATGGAAAGAAACAGGCAGACAGCACAAAAAGGAAATAACATATGAAAAAAATAACTTTGTTTTATGTAGTATTGTTGCTGACAGTAACATTCTGTTTTGCACAAACGGAAGAAAAAGTTATCAATGATGCATGGAAAAATTATCGTATCTATCTGGGACTGCGAAGCGGAATAGGTTTTAATTTGGATCCAGGTTTTGAATTCTCCGCTCCCGTATCGAATAAGGTCTATAATATTAATTGCTCAGAGTTTCTTGGCATTGGCGCTGCTTATATTGCGGTACAGCTTGCTGATTTTATTGCTATTCAGGGAGAAGCTATATATAATAATCATTATTTAAGCGCACATCCAAGGGACGCTAGTTTCTCTAGGGAAGAATATGTGGCTAGATTTAATTATAACTCTCTGATTATTCCTGTCATGACCAAATTTACTTTTCGGCCTGGAATTTTTAACATGGCTGGTCTTGCGGGAATCTATTTTAACATCCCCCTTGGAGATGCGACAGTAACAGCCCCAACAGGAAGTGTAGACAAAGATATTGGTGATATAATTATAAAAAGCAAAATAGAACTCTCTCCTGGTTTCATGGCTGGCATCAATTTAGGCATAGGAGGAGGGACGGGAGGTGTTTTTCTTGATCTTCGTTATATGTATGATTTTAAGGAAACAAGTATAAAGAGCATAAATTTTATGGATATAGATGTAGAACTGGGCGCTTTCAATAAACTGTTTACGGATGTGTTTGCCCGAAGTAAATTTTTACTAACCATTGGTTATGAGTTTGGTTTTGGGAACAGAAATAATACCAGAAGCACAAATAAAAATGCCGTTGCACAAAATAGCAATACTGCTAAGTCGGCTGGTGGAACGAATAACGGCGGTGCGGAGTAGTTGCCACCGCTTTTTCATAGTACCATTGAGCATTCGCCATCTGTGGTGGCGCGGCGGCGCTCTATGGAGCGTACGGTAACAAATTAACAACAAAGGAGAAATTGAAAAAAGCCATGAAAAGCAGGGAAAAGGAAATTACAGGAAAAATCCCTCTATTGGCTATTGTTTTTATGCTGCTTGCCGTTGTATCCGCCTATGCGGAATCACCGGACAAGGGGAAACCAATAGATTTCAGAATAGGCGCCAGCCTGGGGTACTCTTTCACCGGATACCGGGATGAAACGGATGTGTCTCTTAACAAATACCTTAACACATTGACTTACATTGTAGACGGCAATATCGAACACGGTAATTTTTTCCATTCGCTCAACTTTGGTTTTTTCACAGGAAAAATTGAAGGGATGCTAACAAACCCAGATACATACCAACAGGAATATACTTTCTCAAGGCTATATTTGGAATATGCGTTGGATTACCGGCTATGGGGGAACCAAACCTTCCCGGGGTATTTGGGCGGGGCAGTACAAGGGTTCTATTTTTGGGAAATAACCGATATCATTAATAACATTCGCAGTACAAATATAACCCCACGATCTGTCAATTTCAGCAATGTTTTGGTTTCCCTAAATATACATGTAAGCCAGAAATGGATCATTGATAAGAAAAATACCTTTGTTTTTTCAGTAAATTTCCCGGTTTTGGGGTATGCGTCCCGCCCCCCTTATATCGCTTACCTGCTTCGGAAGGATGAAATTGCCCTTTGGCAAGATGAAATTGTCGCTGAACTTTGGCAGGATGATAGAATGGTGAGCCTTCATAATTATTGGGCTGTTTTTGGCGATTTGAAATACAATCATAAAATTAACTCTTTGCTCTCCCTTTATTCCGGTCTCGATTTTGCTCTTTCACACATTGACTTCCCGATGCCGAGAAAAGACGCACAATTTAGGCTGAATAGCGGAATAGCTTTTACTTTTTAGGAGGAATGAAACATGAAGAAAATTAAATTTCTGTTACCGATACTGACAATGGTATTGCTAACCGCCTGCGATGTTTTTTTGGGGCATGATCCTGATATTAATGATCCAAAAGAAATTATTAATGATCTTTGGACCGGTATTGATGAAACTTATGCATATTTTGGTCATAAAAAGGAATTTGTTGATTCAGAATTTGTGAATAAATGGAATAAAGCAAGAGCGGATGCTTTAAAAAAAGTTAAATCGGATACTACCTCTAACGATCTTTTTACAATATGCTATGCTATGTTAGCTGTATTAGGCGACCCGCATGCTGATTTTGATGATAATGTAAAAGTCAAGTTCCGGTATGCTTCGTATATAGGAACGCAAGGTTATCTCAATATCTTACCGCCGCCGGAGCCGCCTTTCTCTACAAAGATAAATGAAGGTCCATATAAATATTATAATTTTTATTACGGGAAATTTGAATCTCCTAATGAAAATATTGGTTATATCGAAATTGAAAATTTTTTTGTAAATAAAGACCACCTGAAATGGTGGGAAGAAATAGACAATATACTAGAGTACCTCAAAGATACCAATGCACTTGTTATAGATGTTCGGGGCAATTCAGGCGGTCAGTTGGAACCTATGAGACATATAGCAAGCCGGTTTTTTCATGAAGAAAAGGAATATTGTAAATTTTACTATAAAAAAGGACCAGGACATAATGATTTTGGGGCTCCCATTTTTTCTGAAAAAATTAAACCTCCCGCAGAAAGATATAGATATACCAAACGTGTTGTGCTTTTAACAAATGACAGGACATTTTCTGCCGCTGAACATTTTACTTTGGCGCTGCGGACGCAGAGCCCCCATATAACTCACATGGGAACAAAAACACGCGGAGGATTTTGTTCAGGAATATCCCGCCGCATGATAAACGGATGGTATTATCATGTGTCACATCGAAAGGTAGTAGATGAAAAAGGAGAGTGCTGGGAAGGCAGGGGAATAACACCGGATGAACCTATTCCAAACAATCAAAATGAGTTCGAATATGCATTGAATTGGTTAAACCAAAATTTATAAGTAAAAACAGGTAGTGTTATAATTGGGGGCGCTGATATTGCCCATGAACTGTTAAAAATCCGCAAGACTTCAACACCACTTTTGAAACAGCCCTCAAATCACCAGGCACAAAACCTAACCTTTCATTGCTTTAATAACATTTCAATTTTCTTCGCATTAATCATAGTTTGCGATTGAGCGTGATTGTTAAAAAACAACTGCACCATTTTAGCAAATTGTAACAAATGCTTAATCGGCCCAACAAAAGCCTGTAATTCGCTGTCGCTGTACAGATAATCATAGCGGCTCACAAGATTTTTAATGGACTAAACCACATTTTTTCTTTCTTTTCCCCTTGACTAATTGTCAACTATGGTTTACTATTTATTATTCAATGATTGCCGAATATCAGGTTTATGAGACTGAAGTTTATACGAAATGGTTTGCCTCATTGAAGGATGAAAGGGCTAAAGCCCGTATAGACAAACGGATTGATCGTGCAAATATTGTATAAGAGACAATAAGATAATAGTTCTGCTTTGTGGAGGCGATAAACGCAGCCAGCAAGCGAACATCAAAAAAGCAATCGAGCTTGCCGGGGAGGTTTAAAACATGGCTTTAAAACTTAAGAAATGGGATGTAACGGAACACATGGACAACGAGGAGTTTATTTCAGAATATTTAAAAGCGGCTTTTGAAAGCGGAAATATCCCTGAAATCACCCGCGCCTTGGCCGATGTCGCCCGCGCCCGTAATATGACCGACATAGCCGCAAAAATGGGAATCAGCCGTCAAGGACTTTATAAAACCCTCTCTGAAAACGGTAACCCTGAATTTTCCACTATACAGAAACTCATTGCCGCCTTAGGTCTGCAAATGAGCATAATTACACCTGCCAAGCCCATGAGCAAGCGGGCATAAGCTATTCCTAAGACGGTGCGGAGTAGCTGCCACCCAGCAATAAACGCAAGGCGCAGCCTTGTGGATGACAAAGGCCGCATGCTGTAGCGCCAATAAATGCCGCAGTCTGAAACATAGGTAAGGCATCCTTTAGGATGCCGTCAGTGCGCCGACTTTCGTACTGTACGCGACATGGAAGTTGTTTTTTATACAGTGCACTACCGAACCACTTTTGAAACAGCCCTCAAATCACCAGGCACAAAAGGATAACCTTTCATTGCTTTAATAGCATTTCAATTTTCTTCGCATTAATCGTAGTTTGCGATTTAGCGTGATAGTCAACACCAACGCTGGTTGCCACCCGAATTTCGTAGTGTACTTGACTGGTTCGGGTACACTACCGATAACGGTGCAAATGAAAGATGAGGAGGGAGGAAAGGGGAATATGTTATACAGTAGCAGCTATTTCTTTACCAACCAGTTCATCAATAAGCTGGGCAGGGCTTTTATGGTCTGCCATAGCTTTAGTCAAAAGATAATTGACCGTTATGTTTTGCAGCCCCCAAAGACGCATCTCCCGCTGGCTGAGCCAACCGCTTCCGTTAGGGCCAAGAGTAATTTCATTATTGGTCACGAAATCGTCAAGCGCAAATGCTTCTTCTTCGGTCATTCTTGCCATAGGAATCTCCTGTATATATACCTAAATACCAAGCATCGTAACAAAGCTCTTACGAGCCTTCATTGCGTGAAAAACACAGATAGTGTTATTGTCTACCGGATGATACAAAATTTCAAGCGGATTCCAGGCGCGATCAAAACCGATAACCGCGTGTTTTTCAGGAAGCTCGTCAATCGCGGCATCACATATTTTGGTTTCCAGAGCGTGCAGAATATCCTCTCTGTCGATATTATGTCGAAAAGCCGCTTCGTTGAACTCAACGATAACATCCATGAGGAAAGCATAGCATAAAAAAGAGCGTTGAACAAGAAAAAATTTTAACCACGGAGTTTTTTAATTAGCTTCTTCAAGCTATCCCGCAGAGATAGCAAAACTCCGTGGTTAATATCTAAACCCTTACCAGCTGTGCATTTTAAGCAATAACAGCAGCGGCAAATGGTCGCTGAGACCGGAGCCGGTTCGCGGGTTATACGCAACCGGAAACCCTTTGGCGCTGACAAAAGGCGGGGAATTGACTACTTCGCAGCTTTCAAAATCCCAGCCGCTTCCGTTAAACAACTGCGACGAAAGCAAAAAATGGTCGATGGTTTCCCAGTCATTTTTGTAGTAATAGGAACCGTTGTGCAGTTCCGCGGCCCAGGGCGAGTACAAGGTCACAACTCCGGCGGGAAAGTACCGCGTCTCAGGCGGCCTGCTTTTGCTTAAAACAATAAAATCCTTCTGCAATGCGCCGATTACGGCGGCAATGTCCGGGTCATTTTCGTCAAGCCCGTACAATCCGGCAAATTCCGCCGCGCGGGGGTCATCGGGAAGCAGGGCGCTAATGGCCTTCCCGCTGCGGCGGTAAAATTCATCGTAATTTTCATTCAAATCGCCCATGATAATCGCCGGAAGTTCAGGCTCGGTTTCCATCAATTCCCTTAACCGGCGCAGAATAATCCGCGCCGAAGCCCGGCGGGTATACTCGGTGGCGTCTTCGCTGCCCAATTTTGATTTCCAGTGGCAGACAAACAGCGCCAGTGAAGAATCAGCCGCGCCGGTTTCGTCCGCGGTAGTGGCGGCGGTATTGATTCGTACTTCCAACATGGGCCGGGGCGCAATGTCACCGTCAATATTAACCGAATGAGACTTTGCCTCAATCAGCGGATAACGGCTTAACAGCCCGATACCCAAAGACATTCCCGGAATATTGGCAAAGTGGGTCCAGCCGTAACCCTGCGCCGACAGCGCTGCGGCAAGGTCAGCGGCAACCTGCGCCGACTCAATTTCCTGCAGGGCGATAATATCCGGTTTCCGCCCCATTCCGCCGATGGCCCCGGCAATAACATTCAGCCGTCCCCGGTATTTCTCCCGGGTCCAGCCCGCCGATTCCCGGTAATCATCGTACTCGGTTCCCTCATCAACCCCGTCAAAAAGCGACTGGACATTCCATGTCATAATGGCAATGGAATCCCTCTTTTCCGGGGGCTTCTTTTCCGTGCCGGGAACATCACACCCGGCACATCCGGCGGCCAAAGCCAGCAGCAACGCCGCGCACAACAATCCCTGCACGGACTTTTTGTTCACATAGTTTCTTTTCATATCTGTCTCCATATCATATAGAGGGGACAAAGATGCGTTTTGCATTAGTGTTTTTGGAATTTTTTTCATTAAACCCATAAACCAAAAAAACCGATATTAAAGGTATAAAGGAGGCGCTTTTCAGGCCGGAACCGGGGCTGCCGGTTTGCCTGAAAAGCAGGGGGGTAGAGATGAATATTGGTTCAGTAACGTCATATCACGCAGTTCCCACTATAGAATATGCGATAAATGCTTCGCAGAGCGGCGCTCCCCAGAGCGTCAAGGCTTCCCTGCCCGTGGCTCCATCAGCCGCTATTTACGCGCACTTTAAGCATATATCCGGCGTACCGGCTCCTGACGGGGTAAGCGGAGTGAACATCAACAAACTGAAAATTATTGACACCCTTATTGAACAGATGTCCAAAATGAAAAAACAGCCGGATATTTCAGATGTTCACCCGCTGACCGACATAAGCGGGTCAAATGACGAAAAACGCCTCAACGCCCTTATCAATAAATTCCATGATCAGGTACGGCAGGCGGTCAATACCGGCAATCCCTATGCTCCGGCGGCCCCGCTTACCGGAGCGATATTTAACATAAGCGTCTAAATCGCTTGCTATGGTAGGCGACACAAATCCATCGGATATACATCCGGCGGGGCTTCCCAACTGTCTGCGGTGCGTACATTTCAAAGTAAGCTGGGACCCAACGTTTCCCCATTCCTGTAGAATTTTTTCAATAAAATCCCGTCTTATGCCCTCGCTTGAAGTATTCCGGGCAACCGGGAATAACTGTCCTTCGTTCCGTCAAAAAAAGGGGGTACAATGAAGATTCCCGGTCATAAAGCCGTCGGCCACAAAGCCGCTTTTTATTTGGTGCAGCCGCCCTTTGTGCAGTTGAACAGCCCCTACCCGGGCCTTTATTATCTGCGTTCTTTCCTTGAACAGCGGGGGCATACCGTTACCGTACAGGATCATTCCATTGCCCTGTTTGAAAGTATTTTTTGCCGCAGGGGGCTTACCCAAATTTTTGCCGATGTAAAAAAAAATGCGGGAAAGCGGGGGTTTCGGGACGCTTTCATTATGTTCATGATTGAACTTTTTTTGAGTAATGAAGACCGCTGGCTTTCCACCATAGACCGGACGGTTGATCTTCTGCGGGGCAAAGACCATGAGTGGGGGCATTTTATCGCTTCGGTCAATGAATTCATCCCCGGCGGCCCGCGTTTTAGTGAATATCTTTCATATATCTGCGACAGCAGCGGCAGGGCTGCGCCTGAAGATGCGCCCCTTTTGGCAAATAAACTTATTGTCGATATTGCCGATTTTATCAATCAAACACTGGATAAAAACTTTTCCCTTATTCGTTATGTGCCATCACCTGCCAAATCCCTCAATATGGGATTCCGTGATTTTTCCGCCGTACTGCACGGTCTGAACGGCTACATTATGAGCAATTTTTACCGTCCCTTTCTTGAAAGTATATGGCGGCAGATTGCCGCCGAAATGCCGGAAAAATTGATACTGGGCCTGGGGATTCCCTTTCCCGGCTGCCTTACCGGGGCATTGGTTTGCGCAAAATCGGCAAAGGCATTTTTTGGCGAAAGGGTTGTTACGGTCGCCGGCGGCGCTTATGTCAATACCGAGTTGAGGTATCTTGAAGAAGAACAATTATTCGATTATTTTGACTACCTTTCCTTTGACCGCGGCTACGGTTCTCTGGATGCCATTGTAGAACGTGAAACGGCGGGGGCAAAAACCAAAAATAATGCCGCATTATACAAGACCATGTACCGCGGCAGTAGCGGCATCATTAAGGATAATGGTATTACCAATAGTAATACAAATAGTGATACAAAAAGTAATACCGGCATATTCGTTGACGATGCCGCCGCCGTAACGGTATTCCCCGATTATTCAGATGTTGATTTTTCCCGCTATATTCATCCGGCGGATGATGAAAATCCCATGCACCGGCTCTGGTCGGACGGACGCTGGCTGAAAGCGTATCTGGCCCACGGATGTTATTGGCATAACTGCGCTTTTTGCGATACCAGCCTGGATTATATCCGCTGTTATAAACCGGTTGACGTTGACGCGCTGTTTCGTCATTTGCTGGCGCAGGCGGAAACGACGGGAATACGCGGCGTACATCTGGTGGACGAAGCCTGTCCGCCTGCCTCCCTGTTGCGCCTTGCCCTGCTCAACCGCGAGGCAGGACTGCCTCTGGTATTCTGGGGCAATATCCGTTTTGAAAAATCCTTTACTCAGGATGTAGCGGCAATTCTCGCCGCCGGGGGGCTTATGGGCGTTTCCGCAGGCATTGAAATCGCCACTGAAGACGGGCTTCGGCGGATGGGGAAAGGCATCAATCTGCAGGACATAGTCGATGTTTGCGCTGCCTTTAAAGAAGCGAAGATTTTGGTTCACGCGTATTGCATTTACGGCTATTGGGATCAGGATGAACAGGAGATAATTGACTCCGCCGAAGTCCTGCGCCAGCTTTTTGCCGAAGGGCTGCTGGATTCGGCTTTTTGGCATCAATTTACCCTTACCAAACATTCCCGCGTTTATGCCGAAAAACAAAAGGGCCTGCATCC
>JAIRRB010000054.1 GCA_031256195.1 Treponema sp. | reverse complement strand
TAAGTGGGAGTATGATAAGGAATTATACAAAAGACGCAACGAGATAGAACGTTTCTTCCGCAGATTAAAAGCATTTAGAGCCGTTTTCACCCGTTATGACAAGCTCGACATCGTTTTTTTTTTCTTTTTTCTTTTCGCCTCTATCATTATTCTTTTGCGTTGTGTGAACACGCCCTGGTGATAATTTTCCATTCGCTTTCCGGTATTTATGCCAAATAGCAAAATATGCTTTCTCTTGGGTTTTGGTATCTACTTTTTCTGTTTTATCACTACTTTCCTGTGTAAATGTCGTTATTTCATTAAGCGCAGGGTCAAAGCTTGTCATAAAGGTACTGAATTTTAAAAGACTTTCTTTATCAGAATGCAGCGTTGTAGCATATCTTTTTAGATTCTTCTGCCTATCCTCTTCACCCTGAGTATACATTTCAGCCATAACATTGCTACACCATTGATACAGCGGCCTAAAATCATCCCATCCAAGCTCACCTGCGTGTCTCATCACAAGAATACTTTTATTTAATGCAATCATTTTCAAGAAATCATATTCGTTATTTTTATACTGATTATCTTTATATATGGAATTTGTTATGTTTTCTCCTTCCCGCACAAAAACAATTTTTTCTTCTCCTCTTGCTCTTAAATCACGTTTTAGTAAAGATTCTTTCAGTATTTCGAAATCATCCATGGATATGCTGGGTCTAACATTTGCAGTATATTCATACTCATATTCAATATTATTTTGCACAACTACCAATCTATGTAAAAAAGTATCATTTGCATGATACATGAAGGGAACATTGTATATACTTTTCTCGGAAATATTTTTTACCGCATCTAACAATGCCTGAAGCATATTTGTCTTACCTCCAGCATTAGAGCCGTATATTGCGAGTACAGGGTTCAAATAGACTGCACTGTCTCCATCGCCGTGTTTGATTACAAAATTTATATTATCCTTCATATTGTAATTGGCTGTCATGGATAACGTTGCTTCATCTTTGAACGAATAGCAATTCCTAAAAGTAAACTCCTTCAGACACATATACCCTCTTTCGACCTTATTTATTAATTGTATACCATATTACCGTCAATTATCAAGTGCTTTTTGAGAAATATTCTCAAAGAATTGTAAATGAAAGACAAATTTTGTGCCTTTTTCATAATATTTTAAGGTATTGAACCTTATTGTGGAGTAAATTCCGCAGAAAGTGGTTAATACGGCTCCCCCTATATCGCCGTTTTTGATGACATCTACCCTTTTCCATCTTATTCTTCCCTAAAATTCCGGTAAAATTCACCCTGAATATAACATAATATTCATTCTCAATGCTAGCCCTGGTCATTGAAGTTCCTTCGGTTTTTACTATTCATTTCTTCAAATTCCATTTATTATTACCTCCGTGTACTCCGTAGTTAAATTCTTCCTGCCTTTGAAAACTGGTAGCGTCTTAGTAAATTATTCATGTAATATATAAGGCGAAAAGCCGCACAAAGCATTAGCGGTTGGGGGGAAATATTGAAATTTTCCTCTGGTTTCCCTATAGTAGACTTGTACCAGGAGGATTCATGAAGCGTTCAGCCATTTTTGTCCTTTTATTGTCTGTTTCGGTCTGGTGTTTTGCCCAAAACAATAACGGTATATTGGTGATAGGAAGGATTCCCGATGCTACGGACAGTCAATTATACCAGATACAGGTAGGCGCTTTCAAAATTACGCAAAATGCGGAGAACGCTTTGGGGAAACTCATAGCGGCTTCATTGAATCCTTCCTATGAAACATACCGGGATTTTACGCGGGTGATGATCAAGGGTATCAGCGCGCGGGATGTGCCTTCCTCTATCGAAAAAATCAAAAGAGCGGGATTTTTTGAGGTGTTTATCAAAATTGATTCAGGCGGCGCGGCGGCGGCCCGGTTACCGGTCAGTACGGCGGCTCTGCCTTCGACGGCGTTACATGAAATTGCCTATCGTTCGGTAAAAGTGGGAGAAACCAGAAGCTTGGCGGATATTGTCAGTGACAAAAATGTCGTATTATGGAAAAGCAGCACCCCATCAACTGTCAGCGTGGATTCAAACGGCATTATTACCGGCCTGAAAATCGGCAATGGGTATATCAGCATAAACGAAACCGAATACATATCCGTGGTGGTTGTTCCCACGGAAGATTTTTATATTTTGCCGGAATCGGAGGCGGCTTCGTTGTCCCGGGACAGCAGGGTAAGCGAATCTTCTACCGGAAATATAACCGAATACAGTACCGAGCCGACTTTCCGTCTGGCATACCGGTTTAATAACAAGGGTGAAAGAAGAGGGGCCAGCGGGAGAAACGGAGGTGTTGATATACTGGGCAGGGGGCCGGATTATGAATGGCTCTGGACAACGTATAAACAGGGGGGATGGTTTTATGATCTGAACGGGATTAAACGTGAAATGATTAACGGTTATCAAAAAGACCCGCATAACGGCGTTGAACTGACGGTAAAACCGGAATTTGTGTATGACAAAGGCGTTTCCTATTTGCAGTTAAAACATATACTGCGCAATTCCGGTAATAGCGCGGTAACCGGGCAAAAATTCGGCGCGTCCGCTGATGTGATGATACATAAAAACGATAATGCGCCCCTGCTCCGCACATCTTACGGGGCGTATATGACCGATTCCGAAACCAACCCCGCACTTGAACTTATGTTTGTCTGCGAATCGGGGAACGGTATAGACCCGGTGGATACGCTGTGGCTGGGCGAATACGGAGACGGAGCGCATCTGGAACACATTTATGACGATAACCGTTCTGATGTCCGGGATGTGGACAGCGCGATAGGTTTTTCCTATCAAAATATTGATCTTGCGCCGGGTCAGGTAAAAGAATTTATCGTCAGATTTACCCTCGCAAGAACTGAAAATTGAGCCTGCGCTTTACCGTTTCAGGCTTTCCATAATGGGTTTCATGCAGGCCTCTTTGCGGGAAGCGTACAGCGCGGCATTTTCGGCGAACATATTGTTTCCCCTGGCGTCAATGCTTACCATAAGGGGGCCGAATTCGCGCACCTGCATCACCCACAAACATTCAGGCATACCCAGTTCCCGCCAGTATACGCCGGTAATTTTTTCCACCTGTGAAGCGCCGAGCGCCGCGCAGCCGCCGGGGTATACGCAGTGAATCGCCTTATGTTCGCGGCAGGCGGCGGCGGTTTCATTTCCCATGCCGCCCTTGCCTATCATAATTTTTACTCCGGTTTGCGCGATAAAATCCGCCGCCCATTTTTCCATGCGTATCGACGAAGTCGGCCCAACCGAGATTAACTCACACTTTTCGCCTTCTTCTTTTACAATGGGGCCGGCGTGAAAAATGGCAAGACCGCGAAAATCAAAGGGGCATGACATTCCCTCATGCACTACCCGGCGGTGGACATCGTCCCTGCCGGTCGCCAATGTTCCCGACAGGTAAAAAATGTCGCCGGTACGCAAATCCGCAATGGCTTTATCAGCTAACGGAGTGACCATAATTTTTTTCATAATGCCGCACCCTGATATACCGGCAATTCATAGGACAAATTATGGTCAAGACGAATAACGCCCCGGCGGTGAACATAGCAGGAAACACTCACCGCGCAGGCAATGGTGGCGGTATGTCTGCCGGAACTTTCAATATGCACCGCCATTGCCGCCTGTTTGCCGGGCAGGCCCTGCGCCCCCATGCCCAAACTGTTAAGCCCTTCCAGAATTTGCCGTTCAAGCCGCGCCCCCTGGGGGTGATGGTGGCTGGTTCCCATCAGGCGCAGGCAGGCTTTTTTTGCAAGCAGGGCGGCATTGTCCATGCTGTGCCCCAGACCGATTCCCACCACCAGGGGGGGGCAGGCATTGATGCCCGGCCCTGAAACCACATCAAACACAAAGGGGACAATCGCCTCATAACCGTCAGAAGGCTTAAAGACCTGAGCCTTTCCCGGCAGGCTGCAGCCGGCGCCGGAAAAGTACAGGGTAATTTCCATAGCGGCAGAATCGGGCGACAGTTCCCAATGTATCCAGGGGATACGCTCGGCGGTATTGTCGCCGGTATTTACTTCGTCAAAAAAATTCACCGCATTGGGCCTGAGGGGGACGCTCGCTGTCGCCCGCCGCACCGCATCGCATAACACTTCGGCGGTTATGTCAAGACAGGGAAAAGCGGTTCCGGCCTTAATATAAAAATGCGGCAGCCCCGTATCCTGACAGCAGGGCCGCCCCAGTTTAGCCGCCTTTGCCAAATTTTCAAAATAACTGTCATACAGTGTTTTTTGCAGGGGACTGTCCTCCGCCGCGCGCATTTCCCGCAGGCGGGCAAGCACGTCATCGGGCAGGCGCAGGACGGCCAGAGCGATAAATTTTTCCATGAGCGCGGTAAAGCGTTCCTTCATGCCCGTATTGTAACGTAAAACGCGCGATATCACAATTGCGTTGCATACCGGACTTGGCTGCTATACAGTAAAGTTATGAATATTCTTATTGCTCCGGATTCATTCAAGGGAAACATGAGCGCTGCGGAAGTGTGCGCCGCGATAGAAAGAGGTATCATCAGGGCGGACAGGAATGCCGGAATTTTCAAAATTCCACTGGCCGATGGCGGAGAAGGAACGGCCAAAACTCTTACTGAGGCTGCAGGCGGGCGGCTGGTCAAAACTCCGGTTACCGACCCGCTGGGAAGAACAATAGAAGCGGTCTTCGGCCTTATTGAAAACGGCAGGACAGCGGTACTGGATATGGCCGGCGCGTCGGGCATGGAACTTCTGCGCCGGGAGGAACTTAACCCCCTCAAGGCCAGCTCTCGGGGAACCGGTGAACTTATCCGCGCCGCTCTGAATGCAGGCGCGGTCAATCTTATCATCGGTATCGGGGGAAGCGCCACCAACGACGGCGGTATCGGAATGTTAGGCGCTTTGGGTTTCCGTTTTTTGGATGAAAAAGGCGAAGATTCAGGGGAAGGCGGCGAAGCTCTGGCAAAGATTCACCGGATGGAATCCGGCGGCGCAGACCCACGGCTTAAAACAGTTTCAATACAAACGGCCTGCGACGTTACCAATCCGCTTACCGGAACGCAGGGCGCTTCGGCGGTATTTGGCCCCCAAAAAGGAGCCGATCCCCTCATGGTCAAATTTCTGGATGAGGGACTTTCCCGGCTTGGAAAAATATGGATACAGGCGGGGCTTGCCCAAGATACGGATCAAAAGGGAGACGGAGCCGCGGGAGGAATGGGAGCCGCCCTGCGCATCTGTCTGGGGGCAAAAATGGAAAGCGGGGCCATGCTGGTTATGCGTTATGCGGGTTTTTTTGAAGCGCTGGAAAAAGCGGATTTGGTCATTACCGGGGAAGGCCGTACCGACAGCCAGAGCGCCGGGGGTAAACTCTGTTCCACAGTGGCGCGGGAAAGCAGAAAAGCCGGAGTCCCTGCGGCCCTGCTTTCGGGCGCTCTGGAAGGAGACTGTCAAAATCTTTTCCCGGCCTTTGATTACGCGGTTTCCATTTCACGCGGACAACCAGACCTTGACTCCATGATCCGCGACAGCTCCCATGATTTAAGCCTGGCTGCGGAAAATCTGATCCGCGCCCTGATACTGGGAAGGAATCTGTAGCCTTGCCTTTTACGGTTTTCAGTGTAATACTTGGGCTATGGACTACGCTGCGGAGTCACTGAAGAAGCACTACGAATGGCGGGGCAAACTGGAAACCGTGCCCAAAATGCCGGTATCAACACGGGAAGAATTGTCGCTGGCCTATACCCCCGGCGTCGCCCGGCCCTGCCTTGAAATACAAAAAGACCCTGAAAAAAGCTGGGAGCTGACCGGGCGCTGGAATACGGTAGCGGTGGTCACCGACGGTACTGCGGTGCTGGGACTCGGCGACATTGGCCCGGAAGCGGGAATGCCCGTTATGGAAGGAAAGTGCGTACTGTTCAAAGCCTTCGGCGGCGTGGACGCGGTTCCCCTGTGCATCCGCTCAAAGGATGTTGATGTAATCGTGGAAACCATCGCCCTGCTGGCGGGGAGTTTCGGCGGGATAAATCTGGAAGACATTTCCGCCCCGCGCTGTTTTGAAATTGAACGAAAACTGAAAACACGCTGCGACATTCCGATTTTTCATGACGACCAGCACGGCACGGCAATAGTAACGCTGGCCGCCCTGCTCAACGCGCTGAAGCTGACCGGAAGAAAACTGGAACAGTGCAGCGTGGTGACATCGGGAGCGGGGGCGGCAGGTACGGCGGTTATCCGGCTGTTGTTGGCGCTGGGGCTTTCCGATGTGGTTATGTGCGACCGTCAGGGGGCGATTTATCAGGGCAGGCCGGGCCTGAACAGCGAAAAGGCGGAAATGGCGGAAATATCCAATAAACAGTTAAAGAAAGGAAGCCTTGCCGAAGTGATGCGCGGCGCGGATGTGTTTATCGGGGTTTCCGCTCCCGGCACGGTAACGGCGGAAATGGTGAAGTCAATGTCGCCTAACGCAATACTGTTCCCCATGGCCAACCCCGTGCCGGAAATCATGCCCGATGAGGCTTTAGCCGCCGGGGCCGCGGTAGTGGGAACAGGCCGCAGTGACTTTGCCAATCAGATAAACAATGTCCTTGCCTTTCCCGGCATTTTTCGCGGGGCGCTGGATGTCCGCGCCCGTGACATTAACGATGCGATGAAAATCGCCGCCGCCCACGCTCTGGCAAATCTGGTTGATGAAAAAGATTTAAGCCCCGGGTATATTATTCCCGCCGCCTTTGACCCCCATATAAAAGACGCGGTGGCGCAGGCGACAGCGGATGCGGCAAGAAAAAGCGGAGTCGCGCGGATATGACCAAAACTATATAAAAGAATTTTTTACCACGGAGGTCATGGAGGAATTAAAAATGATTTTTGTATCAAAACTCCGTGGTTAAATTTAGAGGAGTACCATGATGAACAAAAATACAAAATCGCCCCTGTGGGCGGGACGGCTTGCGCACAAACCTGATGCCGATGCTTATGCGTTTCAGGCATCCATTTCCGTGGACAAGCGTCTTGTCTTTGATGACATTGCCGGCAGCCGCGCCCATGTGGCTATGCTGGGCAAACAAAAAATTATTCCAGCGGGCTTTGCCGCGAAAATCGGCGCAGAGCTGGAACGTATTGCCCGTGAACTGAAATCGGGCAAACTGGTGATAGACGATTCCGCCGAAGATATTCATTCGTTTATCGAGGGGATTCTGACCGAGCGGCTGGGAGACGCGGGGCGCATGGTTCACGCGGGGCGCAGCCGCAACGATCAGGTGGCGACGGATTTCCGCCTGTACCTCAAACGGACCGTGCCGCAGTTGCAGAACGAACTTGCCGAAACGATTGTTACCCTGCTGGACAGGGCGGAACAGCATCTGGGCAGCATTATGCCCGGCTATACCCACCTGCAGCGGGCGCAGCCGGTAACGCTGGCGCATCATTTAACCGCATGGTGCTGCGGTTTGGAACGGGACTATTCCCGTTTCAGAGACGCCCTTGACCGCCTGGATGCATGTCCCCTGGGGGCAGGCGCGCTTGCCGGTTCGGGGCTTCCCCTTGACCGCGCGGCCGTTGCCGATGCTCTGGGTTTCAGCCGGCCTACGCTGAACTCAATGGATTCCGTTGCTGACCGGGACTTTGCCCTGGAACTGTCCTCCGCCTGCGCCATCACCATGATTCACCTGTCCCGCTTTTGCGAAGACATAGTCCTCTGGGCCAGCGAAGAATTCGGTTTTATTAATCTGGCGGAGGCATGGAGTACCGGCTCGTCAATTATGCCGCAGAAAAAAAATCCCGATTTCGCCGAACTGATTCGGGGCAAGTCAGGCCGCGCCGCAGGCAACCTGGCCGCCCTGCTTACATTACTCAAGGGCCTGCCCTATGCCTACGACAAGGATTTGCAGGAAGACAAGGAAAGCCTGTTCGACAGTCTGGACACTTTAAGCGCCTGCCTGCGGATGTTCAGAGGCATGATGGGCAGCGCGGAATTTAATGTCAAAAAAATGAAGGCCGCCTGCTGCGGCGGCTTTATGGAGGCAACCGATGCGGCGGATTATCTGGTACGCAGGGGCCTTCCCTTCCGCAATGCCCACGAAACCGCCGCCCTGATTGTCCGCGACTGTATTGAAGCGGGCCAGCGGCACATCGGCGACCGCAGCCTTGCGGAACTGAAAAAACGCTCAAAACTGTTTGAGGACGATATTTACCGCGCCCTGAAACCCGCCGCCTGCGTAAAGGCCCGCTCTCTTCCCGGCGGCCCCGCTCCCCGGGAAGTCAGGCGGCAGATACGGGCTTTACGCAAACGGCTTACCAAAAAGGTTTAACGTCTGGTAAAATCTTCATGAGAGTTGTTCGGAAACTGCGGGGCTGTCCAAGAAGTAAAAATTAACCACGGAGGTCTGCTGACCTGCGGTCAGCCTGGAGAAACACGGAGTTTTTGGTACGAAAAACATCTTTTTCTCCGTTAAACTCCGTGTACTCCGTGGTAAAAAATTCTTAACTTGTGAGACAACCATCGTGTTCAAAGAACACGCCGAGTTGTCGAACAAGTCTATTTTCTTGTTAACGTCTGGGTATAATCTTCGTTCCATTCCAGGGTCAGCGTATTGCCGCTTAAAGTATACGGTACTGTTTCCGAGAAATATTTATTCTTTTCTTTCGATAATTCTTCCGTTATTTCTGCAATTGTTGCGGTAATCTCTGCATCAGGCGCGTTCAGTTCTGTGAGCGTTGCCCTTACTTTTTCTACAAACTGAGCTTTGGTACAATTGTATATCCATTCCTCTCGTTTATTATAACATACCCAGACAGAAACTTTGGGAAAAAAGAACGTAAGATTATTATCACTGGTTGTATAGGTTCCTTCATGGCTCGAATCGTAAGTATAAATTGTAATCTCCTGAACTGGCCGATTTCCAATACCACTTTCCATCAAAAATTCATAGTTACCATTATTGAATTTATATACCGGATCACGATATTCATTAAGCCATGTTCCATCAAGAGTTGGTACTTTTTCTATTGAAATATTTTTGACATAAAATGTTCCCAACTGGTCAGCACATAAAAATTCTAAATTCCAAATTCCGGCTTTAGGAATTTTCTCGCCGGTTACAGAGACAGTTTTCCAAGTCGTATTTATTGTTATAGTTTCATCTATCTGTAAAAATTCGCCTGTACCAAACACATCAGCATAATAGGTTATATCTATTTCCCGCTCGCCGCTTTCTGTCCGTGCCATAAATTCATAAGTATAAGAGGCATCTTTTACGCCAGTGTATTTATACTGAGCAATTGCCATCCATCGATCATCCGCCGTTCCGCTTACCGTAACAGTACATACGCCTGCATTATCAACGGTATAATCCAATTCAGCGGTTGATGTCCCATCAATCCATTTAGTCCAGCGTTCTGCAGCCGGCAACTGTTCGGGCGGCTTCGGCCCCGGGTCTCCACCGCTGTCGTCACAGCCGGCAGCCATCATTCCGAATATCAACGCGGCTGCCGCAGGCAGCGCTACCGCCATTCCCATCTGCCACAATTTCTTTGTCATCTTTTTCTCCTCTACCTGTTCATTAACAACCCATACGGGCGTTTGGTACTTTTTTTACCGGCGGAACCGGCGGCTGTTCAACCATAAACAGAACATGGGTCAGTTGATGAATATAGCGCCGACTCCTGCCGCCCAGCTTCTTCATCCCCCATAAAAAATCCCTGATTCGCCGCTCCTCTTTGGTCATTGCCCCTCTTTTTCAGTGCTTTTGAAACAAAAAACCATCTTTCACGATATGTTACTGGGTAATATTATAATTTGTCAATAGTAATATTACGAAAATGTTATTTTTTCAAAAAATACCCGACTCCTCAATTTATTTGAAATTTGGTATGCTCTTTACGGATGAAGAGACCGGTTTTTGCAAAAAATGCGACCATCAACCAACGGGTAAAAATGCTCCGAAAATGCCTTAATTTAACCCAGAAGGAATTTGCCCAAAAAATTTGTGTTTCAACATCATTTCAAACACTGATAGAGCTTGAACAAAAGAAAATCCTGGACCGGCACATAAAACTGATTGTTTCCGCTTTTGGGGCCAATGAAGCGTGGCTGCGCGGCGGCGAAGGGGAAATGTACGAAAAGGATATTACCCCTGATTACAAAATCACCGAAACCGTGGAAATTTTCAGGCAGCTTAACCCGTTTTTTCAGGACTTTATCCTGGAGCAGATGCACAAATTACTGAAATATGAAGAAACGGCGAAGAAACGGTAGCTAACCACAGGGACAGATTTTTCCGCCACGGCCGCCGAAAGGCCGGGCTTACCGGGCATTCCCTGCGAATCGGCCCTGAACGCATCATCGTCTTAAATCAGCGGCTTAAAAGCCCCACTGCCGGTTATATTAACATTAATTGTTGGGCTTCCTTTATACCAAATAATGCCGCTGCCGGAAATTGTTCCGGTTATACTCTTTGCCGCCCATATTTTTATGGCGCCGCTTCCTGAAATGGCAACTTCAGCATTTTGAACCTCGTGATTGTGCGCATCAATACTTCCGGAACCAGATATTCTTCCGGTCAGAGTATCCGCCGCCATTGTTTTTATTGTACCGCTTCCGGAAAGAATAATAGTAACATTTTGAACCTGACAATTCTGAGTATCAATGTTTCCGGAACCAGAAAGATTTATTTCCAGACCGGAAGTATTGCCATTGTTAATCTTGATATTCCCGGAACCTTTTAAGGTAATAGCCGTCAATTCAGGCATATAAACATCTACTGTTAACTTCGTTGGACTATAAGAGCCGGATTTATTTTCAATATGCAGCATATTATTACCGGAATTTATGCCTATACTGTCCTGAATGTTACTGTCAGTGGTCACAACTACTTTATAGGTTTCAGAAAAATGTACATTTACATTTGCCACGCCATGAGCCACAACACGCTCAAATTCCGTTACTGCCCTTTCCTGGCTTACCATAACGCCATTACCTTTTATATCAGCCAGATCACAGCCCATAAAAAGCATCATAACCATGACAGCCTGAAAAGCCATCGGAAATCCATTTCTTTTCATAATTCCTCCGTAATGTTTTCTAATGTAACACATTTGAAGAGGAAATTTTCACCTAGTTTTTCCGCAATAAGTCCATGGGTTTAAGTTTTCCTGCGCGGCGGGCGGGAATCCACGATGCGGCAACCGAGCAGAGAATCGTAAAGCAGCCGATGAGGAAAACGGCAGTCCAGTCAATGATGATGGGAATGGTTTCAAGGTAAAAACCGGGGTCCAGTATCTTTACTTCGGAGCCGCCCCCCATGCCGGAAAAAAAACTTAAAACGTTTTCCAGAGAGCGGATGAGGGGATTGATAAAATAACCGAGCAGCAGGCCAATGGCAATACCGATAATCGCGCCGCAGAGGCCGGTAAGAAAACTTCCCCACAGGAAAATGCCGGCCACGCCGTTTGCGCTTGCGCCGGTAACTTTCAGTACGGCAATGTCCCGCTGCCGCTCTATTACCAGCATCGAAGTGGCGGAAGAAACATTTACCGCGGCGACAATTACTATCAGCGCCATAATGAACAGCAGCATCTGGCGCGTGGATTCATAGGAACTGTACTGGGAATGCATCAGGTCTTTCCAGGTGTATATGCTGTATTTTGCGCCCAGAGCCGAGTACAGCGACCATACGGTATCCTCGGCCCTTGTATAGGGATAGTCGATTTTTACAATTAAACTTGATGATGAATCCGAAGAAAGTATGCGCTGCCCTCCCTCATGGGTGATAATGCACCAGAGGGCGTCCAGTTCATGATAGCCGGACGAGACAATGCCCGAAACGGCAAAGGCCGTAACGCGGGGTATGTTTCTGCCATCGGCGCCGGCGCTGATGGTCATAAGCCGCACCGTATCTCCGATTTCCGCGCCGATGGAAGCGGCAAGGCTTTCACCTAATAGCATATCCCGCTCTGTTTTTGCCTCCGCCGTTCCCGCGACCAGTTTCAGATACTCAAGGCTTCCCCTGTCTTGCCAAAACGACGGTTCTATGGCGCGGATGCTTGCGCCGGCTTTTCCCTTTTTGCCAACCAGCACTCCCATACCCCGCTGTTCCGGCCATACCCCCCTGACGCCGTCAATCTCCCGTAATTTCCCGGTAACTCCTTCCAGGCCTTCCGGATCAACAAAACTGAATACCTGCAAATGGCCTGTACCCAGTTCCAGGTAACGGTCAACAATGCCCCGTATCATGCCGTCGGCGACAATGAGGGTCACCATAATGGGGATAAGGCTCACGGCGATACCGGCGGCGGCGCCGCGCAGGTAACGCCCCCCTTCATGGGCGCGTCCCAACAGGTAACGAACCTCAATAAAAAAACAGGAACGGTTTTTCATGGATCAATGACCCCTGACACTTGCGGAAAGCAGGCCGTTTTCCAGAGTATAGCGGCTTGAAGCCCGCGCCGCCAGTTTTTCGTCATGCGTT
>JAIRRB010000039.1 GCA_031256195.1 Treponema sp. | reverse complement strand
GTAAGATACTCTAACGCTTCACGCTGGGCGGGAATTACTTCGCTAAAGCTCATGTTAAAATCTTCTTTCCAACCCACGAGGCTCGCATCGGTTCCCCGGTATACGATAAAGCAGGACTGATCATGAATTTTTATGCAGAGCGCCGAAAATTGAATTTCCTGTTGGGGGTCAATATGATTAACAAAAGCGCTAAGACGGCATTCTCCAAAACGTCTGGAGCAGCCCAAAGCGTTGATAAATGCGGGATCGTCTTTGAACAGCAAGGCCGGTTTGCTGCCCGCATCATCATCTTGCAGCCTTTGGGACAGGGTATCCATCGCGTCCCTGACGCTTATATCTTTTTTTTCATCAGGGCCAGGCACAATGCCTTCAAAGGGAAGATAGGAAAGCTGGCATAAAATAATATTATCAACCGGATTCAGAGGCGCCACGGTAAAATCAAGATCGCCTCTCCAGGCTATGTAATCAAGTAAGTTACTCATGATGCCGCTTTATGTCGCTATTCCCATTTCTTCAACCTTTTTCACGCCCATTTCCCGCAACTGGTACTTCTGGACTTTTCCGCTGCCGGTCATGGGGAAACTGTCAACAAAAAACACGTACTTGGGAATTTTGAAGCGGCTGATTTTGCCCCGGCAGAAGTCGCGGACATCTTCCTCGGTTATGGTGTCATCCGGCGTGCCGGACGCGCCGGACTGCAGAATGATAAAGGCCCCCACTTCTTCGCCGTATCGCTTGCTGGTGATGCCGACCACCTGTACGTCCTTGATTCCGGGCATGGTGTACAAAAAGTCTTCAATTTCCTTGGGATACACATTTTCGCCGCCGCGGATGATCATGTCCTTGATGCGGCCGGTAACCTTAAAGTTGCCATTGTTGTCTTTTACCCCCAAATCGCCAGAATGGAGCCAGCCCTTTTCGTCAATGCACAGGGCGGTGGCTTCGGGCATTTTATAGTAGCCCTTCATGGTATTGTAGCCGCGGCAGCAGAATTCGCCGTGTACGCCGTCGGGACATTCCTCGCCGGTTTCAGGGTTGCGGATGGTAACTTCGATACCGGGCAGGGCGCGGCCGACCGTTTCGACTTTTGCCTCAATGCCGTCATCGTAACGGGTCTGGGTCATCACCGGCGACGACTCGGTCAGGCCGTAGCAAATTGTTACTTCATTCATGTGCATCAGGTCGATAACATGGCGCATCGTTTCGATGGGGCAGGGGGAACCCGCCATGATGCCGGTGCGGAGGCTGGAAAGATCAAACATTTTGAACATGGGGTGATTCAGTTCGGCGATAAACATGGTCGGTACGCCGTACACGGCGGTACATTTTTCTTTTTGAATCGTCGCCAGCACCAGCAAAGGGTCGAACCATTCAACGATGGCCGCGGTTGCGCCGTGGGTGATAATCGCCATCATTCCCAGCACCAGGCCGAAACAGTGGAACAGCGGCACGGGCAGGCATACAATGTCCTTTTCGCTCAACCGCTGATTATCGCCGATGCCCAGCCCGTTGTTGAGAATGTTCCGGTGGGTGAGCATGACCCCTTTGGGAAAGCCGGTAGTCCCGCTGGTGTACTGCATATTCACCACATCGTTGCGGTCCAGAGACGCTTCAATTTTCCGCATTTCAGCGTCATCGCCGTGCTGCCCCAGTAATAGCAGTTCGTTAAAACTGTACATCCCCCGGTGTTTTTGCTGTCCCACATAAACCACGTGTTTCAAAAAGGGAAATTTTTCGGAATGGAGACGCCCCCGTTCCGCGGTTTTCAGCTCGGGAACCAGCTCGTTTACCATAGAGACATAGTCCGATTCCCGCCAGCCGTCAATAACGCAGAGGCAGACCATGTCCGACTGCTGCAGCACATATTCAAGTTCATGGAGTTTATAGCCGGTGTTAACGGTAATCAAAACCAGCCCCAAACGGGCGCAGGCAAACAGCACCGTATTCCAGTCCGGCACATTGGTTGCCCATATTCCCACATGGTCGCCTTTTTTCAGCCCCAGGGCGAGAAAGCCCTTTGCCAGATTATCAACCCGCCGGTCGAATTCACCATAGGTAAAGCGGAGGTTGCGGTCCGCATAAATCAAAAAATCATGATCCGGCGCGGCGCGGGTTTTTTCGCGTAACACTTCACTGAGGGTTTTTTCGATATATTCCATAATTTAATCCTTACACAGGAGTATAGATGACCGCGAGAATTTTTACCGGTTGGGAGTCGGCGGAAATAACGCGGTGCGGCACGATAGAATCGTAATACACCGAATCCCCTGCCTTGAGCGTTTCAGAGGCCGTACCGTATTCCAGTTTAAGGTTTCCCGCAAGAATGTGGATAAATTCCTCGCCTTCGTGGGCGGATTTTTCCTGTACCGCATCAGGCTCAATATCAACGATAAAAGGCTCCATGTGGCGTCCGTTTTTGTCCGCGGCCAGCGCCTTAAAAGTCAGGCCCTGATGGTCTTTGCCGCCTGAATTTTTTTCCGGCAGCCCGGTCATAAAACGGGTAGACGCGGCGGCTTCCCCGGCGCGGGTAATAACCGGCCCCAGTTCTTCATGATCGTCCAGCAGGGTACCCAGCCGTACCCCCAGCGCCCGCGCTATTTTAATGAGCGGGGCAAGGTCGGGAATATGACCCTCGTCCTCGATTTTTGCGATTAACGCGGCGGGAATGCCGCTCCGTTCCGCCAAAGTTTCCCTGCTGAGGGAATACGTCGTGCGTAATTCAACGATTCGCTGTCCTGGTGTATGTACTGCCATAATGGGGACAGTATAACAAAACCGGGGCGAAAACGACAATAGATAGGCACCGCCTCCACGACAAATGCATGAACGGCGCTATTCGTAACAATGTATAGTTTTATTGTATACAAAGCGGTTGATTACCCTATTCTCTATCCAAACGAAAAACACAAAAAAGAAGAATATGCGTAAAACAAGCGGTGATGAGGGGTGTCATGGCAAAAATGCCGGCTTGCTTTAGCAAGCCGAGTGCTCCGCCACGGTGTTTTTGCCATGACAGGCCCCCGAATGCTTATTTCTGCATATACCTCATTTCATGCGTTTGTCGTGGCACAGTATCCTTGAATCATCGGTATTTTAGGGGTATTATGTAAAAATGAGCGCCGTGCGGCTTCTGGCTCTTGATTTGGACGATACCCTTCTTCGCTCGGATTTAACTATTTCTCACCGGAACAGGAATGCCATCAAAAAGGCGGAAGCTGCCGGGGTAACAGTGGTGCTGGCTTCGGGGAGGATTTCCGCCGCGATGGAGCGGTATGCCAAATTCCTGGGGATGCACCGGAGACCCGGATACCTTATCTGCCTGAACGGCGTCATCATCCAGGAAAGTCATGCGGGCAGCATAATTTACGAAACCGGTATTGACGCGGAAACAGCGCTTACTGCCTTTAATCTTGCTGATGCTGAAGGTTTTGCCGTGCAGATTTATGAAAATGACATAATGTATGTATCACGACAAAATGAATTTACCGGCTACGATCAAAAACTTACCGGCCTGCAGCAAATAGTGGTGGAAGATTTTCAAAAGATGATAAACGGCGGCTGCCATAAATTGCTCGTTCCCGGCGATCCCGCGCTTTTGAAACCGCTGCAGAGCCTGCTCCGCAATTTTCTGGGCGATGATGTTACCCTGTTTACCAGCAAGCCCTATTTTCTGGAAATACTGCCTGCCCGTACCGACAAGGGAACCGCACTGGCAAAAGTTGCCGGTTTTCTGGGGATAAAGCAGGAAGAGACGCTTGCCATTGGCGATTCAATGAATGATGAAGCGATGATACGCTGGGCAGGAACGGGCGTTGCGATGCTGAATGGCGATGAACGGATAAAAAGCATCGCCAATCTGGTCAGCGAAAAATCCAATGACGATGACGGTGTTGCTGATATTATAGAAAAATATATTTTGAAAAAGCGGTAAGCCGCCGTAAGATTATGATGTAGTAACTGCCCTTCCCCAAAAAAACAAAAAGCGCTGTTAGCAAGCCGTGCCTGTTACCGGCGCAACTCACCAACAACGCTCTTTTTTTCCGGGGGAGTTGTTCGGCAATCGGGTTGGGTTGTCGAACAACTCTATTCTCTGTTATCTACTATCGCAATTCCGGCAGTGTTCCGTTCCAGAACCAAACAGTGGTAAAGTTCCAGTCTAAAGTAGTTTGCCAGAAGGTCTGATCATTGTATTCTTCGGGGGTTTGACCGGGATTTGAACCGGCTGTTACATCACCACCGTCAATCCCGTTTGGGACATCATCACTGACAATAAAAGAATTACCTGTACCATCCTCCATATCGTCCCGCGCATAATTGTTGACATGTCCTCCAGTAGAGCTGCCCACTACACGCCCAAGGCCGATATTTGCGACAATATTCTCATTCAGTGCAACACAATCCTCTACTCCACCGCCGTCGTTTCTCCCCGCCACGCCGCCAACATTTTGGTTACCTTCGACATCACCGGTGGCATAGCACTTCTCCACTGTACCGGCATTTCTCCCCGCCACGCCGCCAACATTATTGATGCCGCTGACAGCGCCGGTGGTATAGCAGTTTAGTACCGTGCCGCCGTTGTTCTCCCCTACCACGCCGCCAATATTATCACCGGTGACGGTGACAGCGCCGGTGACAGAGCAGTTCTGTACTGTGCCTGTGCCGCCGTTGTTATACCCCACCACGCCGCCGACAAAATCGTCGGCGCCGGTGATAGTACCGGTGACAGAGCAGTTCTCAACCGTTCCTGCGTTAGACCCTGCCACACCACCGACATATGCGCCGCTGATGATGATGTTGACGTTGTCCAAAGTAACATTTTGCACAATGCCGCCAGTATCAATAATACCGAACATTCCATTACTTGTTGTGATATTGTTAAAATTAATGGTCTTGCTGCCCCCGTCAAAAGTGCCGATGAATGGATTGGTAGTTGTCCCAATTGCCGTCCAGTTACCGGTTAGTGTGACATCGTCAGTCAGTTCGTAACTCTTCCACCTGCCGTCTGTCGTATTGGCGTAGGTGTTAAACGCGGTGATGTTGGTTGGTGTTACGGAGATAGGGTTTGTAACCCCGTCGTTGACATTGACGGTGACAGAAGGCGTACCGTTGATTTCGTAGTTACCGTTTCCGGTAATACGCAAATTCGTAGTGACAGTAGAGGCGGGGACCGGCGTACCGTTGTAGTTAATCGTCAAGGATGTTCCCGTCCCATTGCCGGTAGTATTGGTTGACAGCGACAGACCGTAGGAATTGCCGACCAGATCGACTGTTGCGGTATCAGCGCCGACAAAGCCGCTTATGTCCACGGTAAATGTCGCTGATGTTCCATAGCCTGCATCCGTCGTACCAAAGGGGATAAGTGTGCGACTGCCCGTTGTGTCAATATTGCTGATGGTTATGGGTGCGGGAGTAATAGTCCCAGGTATACCTGTCGTTGTTGACAGGGCATAATCCCCCGAATTCGATCCGCCCAGTACCCAAGTGCCGGTCAACGTAACAAAGTCCGTTCCCGCGTTTGCGTTCGCAAATACTAAAGTACCGGAAGTACCGGCGCCGATAACATATACATCATCACCGAAAGCTACACCGGATAATGTCGGTAATGTTCCGGTATATGTCGCCGCAGTGGTGCCGTCATAAGTCTTGGTATCTACCGTCAGGCCGCCCGTAATCTCAACCATCGAAATACCAACATTAATCTGCACCGCATCGCTGGTCACCGTGGCGGTCTTGGTTCCCCCGTCTCCGTTATCGGTTATGGAGTTCGTTACCACTACGAAATAGTGCGTAATGCCCTTGAGGGCTGTCGGTGGATTATACGTAGCTCCGGTCGCACCAATTATGGGGTTCAGAAGAGAGGTGTTGTTGTCTACCGTATTGGAATACCATTGATAGGTAAGGGATGCCGGGACTCCCGCGACCGCATCAGCGCTTGCATTGGCCGATATGGTTACCGACTGGCCCTGAGCATAAGAATCACCGGCGGGAGGAGTGGGAGTGAGGTTAACTATGGGAATTGCAGCGTCAATCGCCTTAATCGTAACCATCACCACATTACTGACCGCTTTGGATTTTTTTCCGTTAAAGGAATTGGTAACAATCACATAGTAGTAGGTTGTACCCACTGCATCGGACAGCGGTGGAACCGGGGCCGGTGGTTGAAAACTAGTCCCGGTTTCGCTGGGTATGGCCGTCCCATTGGTTTTGCTGGTTGTATTACTGTACCATTGATAGGTGAGGGTTCCGTCTTTAACCGTTGCCGCTACCGTCAGTGATCCCGGCGTTTCGTTGGTGTAATAGTCCGGCCCCTGCACCAGCGGAGTCGTAATTTTTGGAATGGGAATCGAAGACTTGGCATCGGTTATGGCCTCATCCACGTAACCTTTTGCAATATTTTTGGGGGGGGGAGGAAGAAATGGGTTACTGCACGATACAATCAGCATCAGCCCCGCAATACCAAATAATACATTTCCATACATTTTCATCTTTTTCATTATTCTCTCCATAATCTTACTCCGGCCAAAGCTCCAATGCCAAAGGCAAAGGGATAACCTATCCTGCCGTAGGGTTCTACATAAAATAACTCGGTGAGCGGTAAACGGAAACCGCCCCGCAGTCCTCCCATAAACATGGGGCTTGCGCCGTCTTGTTCAACAACCATGGAAATCCCCAGGTCTGCCTGGGCAAAGAAACCGCTATGGTCATGGCCAACAAACTTATCGCGCAGGAAATACCAGCGGAACATGGCGGCAGGCTCCACAATGGTAATATTCTGGAAGTTGCTGCTGACGGCGAAATTCAGGCCCGCGGCAAAAGAAAAGGGCAGATTATAGTCCGCGCTCATCATGGCCGCCGCGGCAAAATTTTCCCGTGCGTTCATGTTCCATTCCGGCCCCACACTGACAGCGATTCTTGTTGTCCCGCCGTCCCCGCCAAAAGCGCTTTCCTGCGCGTACATACCCGCAGTCAGCATGAGAAGCGCCAGGCTCAAAAGCATGACTTTTCGCACGGTATTACTTCCATGGGCGCCCGCCAAAAGCGAGAATTTATCTGCAATTACCAAAAAAAATGATTTTTTATACAAACATCGAATACTATTGACTGTATATGAATTCGCTGTGAGTATGGTTTTGGGGGATATAAACATATATTTGAGCACCTCCGCCATAATAAATACCATATTTTTTAAAAAAAAGTCAAGTAAAAGCCGAAAAAAGCACCCCTCCAAGCGCCCGGCGCAGCCCCTCTACCGTCACAGGGCAACAGCATTTTTTGATGTACAGACCGGAAGGTTTTGTTCCGCGGGAATGGTGAAAAATCCCTTGATTGTCAGTAAAGTTAGACAGAGTGTTTCGATTAAACTATAATATACATTGAGAGGACAGTATGTTAAGACAAGTTATGATACCAAGCAAGGAAAATTCTACGATTTCCATTCCTGCTGAATTTTATGGGAGAGAAGTGGAAATTTTGGTTTTTCCGTCTTGCAATACGAAAGCAAATCAAAACAGCGGTAGTATAAAAGACCTTTTTGCCAGGCACCTGTATTCCTTTGAAGATTATAAGTTTAACCGGGATGAGGCAAATGATTATGAGTAGAATTGCATTAGACAGTAACATTCTAATTTATAACCACAGTCTTACCTGCAAAAGTAAAATGCTTATAGTAATAGAGTTCTTCAATAAAAATCCTGTTGTATCATCACAGGTAATATCTGAATATCTCAATGTGATGAGAAAAAAATTTAAAATGGAAAAAAATGAATTAATACAGTTATGCTCTTCGTGGCTGGAAAAATGTATTGTTCAGCCTGTTATTGTATCCACGGTAAAACTGGCTCAAAATTTGATTGGTAAATATGATTTTCAGTTATTTGACGGAATTGTGGTTGCCGCCGCACTGGAAGCAGATTGTGATATTCTATATTCCGAAGATATGCAGGATGGACAGGTTATTGAGAATACGCTTAAAATTGTAAATCCGTTTGCAGGCGACCGGTAACAGTCACCAAATTTCCGACTCACCCGCGTGTGTCCTGATTCATAATTTTCAATAAATACACATCCATTAATACCGCTTCCAGCGCCGCGCCCGACGCGCGGGTGAGTATGTCGTATTCGGCGGTAAGGGCAAGGCAGGCATCGG
>JAIRRB010000221.1 GCA_031256195.1 Treponema sp. | reverse complement strand
GCCGGGAAAAACCGAAAATGCCGCCTTAATCCGGCGGACATTTTCGATAATTCCCTTTTCATCGTAAAGATAAAACGGTGTCGGATAACGCTCCGCCAGCTTTTCAAGCCCGGCCCTGTCCAATGGGAAATATTTTTCGTTCATTTTTTGTTCCTAATTCAAAAAGCCCTTGTGCCTTAAAAGCTCCGCATTGAGTATGCCGCCGCCCGCCGCGCCGCGCACTGTGTTATGCGAAAGAGCGGTAAAACGGATATCAAGCACATTACAGGGCCGCAGGCGGCCAACCACCACGGCCATTGCCTTGTCGCAGTCACGGTCCTTGCGGGGCTGGGGCCGGTTGTCTTCCTCGCGGTAAATAACCGGATGTTCGGGGGCCATGGGGAAATTAAGCTCCTGGGGCAGTCCTTTGAAAGAAGACCAGACTTCTTTAATTTCATCGATTGAAGGCCTTTTTACCCCAAATCCCAGAGAAACACAGGCTGTATGCCCGTCAATAACCGGCACACGGTTACAGCAGGCAGAAATTTTCGGGAAGGCGGCATTATAAAATATCCCATCCGCAATGGCTCCAAAAATCTTGAGCGGCTCATTTTCGGTTTTTTCTTCTTCTCCGCCGATGTAGGGAACAATATTGTCAATCATGTCCAGGCTTGCCACGCCCGGATAGCCCGCGCCGGAAACCGCCTGCATGGTGGTGACAATGAGTTTTTTCACCAGATAGCCCGCCTGCACCAGAGCGTGCAGCGGAATCATGTAACTTTGAATCGAACAGTTGGGCTTTACCGCAATAAAACCCCGCCCCCAGCCGCGGTTTTTTTGCTGCAAAGGGATAATATCCGCATGGTGAGGATTTATTTCGGGAATAAGAACCGGCACGTCGTTTGTCCAGCGATGGGCCGAAGCGTTGGAAATAACCGGAATGCCCGCCGCCGCGTAAGCTTCCTCAAGGGCGCGGGTTTCATCTTTGCCCATTTCCAGCGCGGAAAATACAAAGGCGCAGCTTTTCCGTTTCATGGCCGCGACCGCGCGGCTGACATCATTGGCATCCTGCACAACAAGTCCTCCGACATGGGGCGCATACGTTTCGGCTAACTGCCACCTTCCGGCAACCGCATCGGCATATTTTTTTCCGGCGCTCCGGGGCGAAGCCGCCACATATCGTACCTTAAACCAGGGATGATCATTGAGCAGGGTAATATAGTTCTGCCCTACCATACCTGTCGCTCCCAATACACCAACCGGAATTTTTGCCATATTTTACTCCTTAATATCAAATAATAACACATTCCGGAAATAAGTTAAAAGGGGTCTGCCATATATAACTGTTCAAAATTTAACCATACCGGGGTTTTACCGGCGCCGCGGTGTATTGACATACCGGCCAAAACGTCTTATAATTAATTATAGTCTATGGGTATCTTAACTACGCAAAGAGTCGCAGCATACTATGAACGCTATAAGAATATAGATGTTACTTTCACCAAAGATATGATTCAGACGACCGGTCTTATTACCGAACAGATTCATTTGAAGTGTGGAAGTGACTTTTGGCCCTGTGTTTTTTTTGCAACTTCCTTTCAGGGAGCAAAAATTGTAGCCAACACAAAATCCGGCCTGTTGGGGAAACTCAATCAGGCCAATAATCTGGTAAGCCTGAAATTATGCTTTAAAAGCCCGGAAACGGGAGCTCCGGTAACATTTTTTGTGGCAGGCCGCGTATTGGGCACCGTTCCCTACAAAAATTCCAGTGAAATTTCGCTGTTAACCATTCAGTTTACGCAGCGCCCGCCTGATGACCTGATAGAAGTTATTGGCCGTGTTCTGGACGCCAATGTAAATTCATCAAAACGCAGGGAAGAGCGGATAATTATCAGCGCCGAAACCCAGCGGAAAATCAAATTGCTTTCCAAAGAAACAGGCGCTTTTGTCCAGGGAGTGCCTCGGCGCTGCATACTGCGGGATATGTCTTTTTCGGGCGCCAAAGTGATAATGATGGGTGTCGCAAGATTCCTGGTTAACAAGGAAACAGTTCTGCGTTTTGATTTTGATGATCCCCGGGAAAGTTTTTTGATCAAAGGTAAATTTATCCGCTCGGAAAATGTCGAAGGGAAAAAGGAAATGATAGCCCTTGCCATGGAGTATAATGAGCCTCTGGTCCCCATGGGCTACAAGATACGGGTCAACGAATATCTCAATACCTTAAGGGCGGACAGCCGCGCCCAGGATGAAGGTATTCCTGCGTCAAAATAAATCCTATGTCAGAAAAACGCCAAAATAGAGTTCTCTTTCTCTCGGTTCCTGAAAGCCTGCGGGGTCAAATTGAGAGTATGTCTTCGGAAAATTCAGTTTCCGGGGACGATTTTTCGATTAACCCGGACATTCCCCTGCCCATTGAAATTTCCGGAGATAAGGAAGATTTTAACCTTGATGAACTTTCCTGGGAGATGATTATTGCGGGGATGCTGTCCGTTATTGCCGCCGGACCGAACGCTCTGGCTCCCGCTCAAATGAGTGATGCGCAAATGAACGACTGGTTCAACTATTACCGGTGTTTTATTTTGGCGGTACGGCCTTCAATTATGAGTGAGTTTACCGAAGCGGCGATTCTTAAAGCGCGTAACGGCGATTTTGGTCTTGCCCTGGAAATATTTAACAGTCTGCGGGGACTGTTTCCCTTTTCGCCTGCCGTGATGCTTAATCGTGCGCTGGTTATGGAAGAGCGGGCGGCGGCGCTGGAGCGGCGGAACAGTGCGGAAGCCGCGGATGCATTCCGGGCGGCAGAGGCCGCCTATGCAGAGGCCCTGACCATCGGTTCTGAAAGAAACGCCGGCTCTGAAAGAGACGCCGGTTCTGAAAGAGGCACTGCCTCTGAAGGAGGCGCTGGTTCATATTCTCCTTTTCCCGAAGCCCAGTTTAACGCGGGCTTTTTCTACCTGGGCCGGAAAGACTTCCACCGCGCACGGGAATGTTTTTCCCGGTATGTTACCATTGCCGAAGATACGATAAAAATAGAACAGGCAGAGTCCATTATCAAAGATATAGATGAAAGCGGCCTTGAGGATGAAAGTTTTACCAATGCATATAAACTGATTCAACAAGGCAATGAAGAAAAGGGGATGCAGAGCATCCGCGATTTTATCGAAAAATATCCGTCGGTATGGAACGGCTGGTTTGTTCTGGGCTGGGCATTACGCCGTCTGGGCCGCTGGGAAGACGGCGCGGTCGCTTTTTGCAAAGCCATTGATTTGGGAGGCTCTAACAGCGATACCCGCAACGAGCTTGCCATTTGTATGATGGAATCCGGCGACCTTAAGGGCGCCCGTCACGAACTGGAATCCGCCCTGTGCGATGATCCTGAAAATGTAAAAATTATTTCCAATCTGGGCGTACTTGCCCTGAAAAGCGGCAACAACGATGAAGCCGCCGCTTTTTTCCGCACCGTGCTTGAAATTGATCCGGAAGACCCTATTGCCCAAAATTTTTTTGCAAATCGCTGAATAAATAATTAACAACCCTGCCCTAAAAGACAGAACACTAGCCCCCCGACGGTGCAGCGCCGACCCCTCCCATACGGATTTTACCTTATTTGATAACTTGTATAGAAAAGTAAGTGCTATTGCCCTATTTACTGGGTAAATACCTGTTCCAGGACTATCTCCAGACCGCTGAAAATCCTTACCGGGGCAATATCCGCCGCATTGTATGAACAAAACGCAATATTGTCCCTTTCAAAACAATACGCATGGAGGATTTTTTGCTCGCCGTCCAGAACCCAATATTCCCGGACTCCGGCCCGGCGGTACAGTTCAAATTTTCGTTCCATTTCGATAGCCGTATTTGAAGGCGACAAAATTTCCGCTACAAAATCCGGTGCGCCACGGCAGCCTTCGCTTCCCCGCTTCTGCTCATCACAGACCACCGAAATATCGGGCTGTACCACCGTATCATCACTCTCATCTTCTTCATAAAAAAGCCGCACGTCAAAAGGCGCGGGAAACACTTTACAGGGCTTTCCCTGCAGATAATTCGCTATTTGCCTGCTCAATTCCATGAGCATTGATTGATGGTAAGTGGTTGGCGCCGACATGGCATACGCCGTGCCGTCAATAATCTCGAAACGCTCGCCTTCGGCCAGTTCCCATTCCCTATAGTCGGCATAAGTCCAATAATCCGCTTCTTTTTCTTTTGGTAAACCCATAGGTTTTTATATACCATTTTATGCGGTTGTACAAGTTAACGCCGGTGGAATCAAAAAAAGAGAAGTTTTCTCCAAAACACTAATGCTTTTTGCGGTTTTTTACCCTCTATAGGGTATGAATAATTTATTGAAACGTTACCAGTTTTCAAGAGAATTGAAAAAACTGGCTCAGGAAAATGCCGCACAGGGTAAACCTCTCTGCATCATGGACGACATTGTCTTTAAGGCTATGCTCGGTTCGGATACCCAGGATTCCCGCGAAGCACTGCGCCACCTTTTGTCCGCCTGTATCCATCGGGAGGT
>JAIRRB010000165.1 GCA_031256195.1 Treponema sp. | reverse complement strand
GAGCCAAGCGATTAGAAATGTTGCATGGAACCTGTTGAACCGCCGTGTACCGAACGGTACGCACGGTGGTGTGAGAGGACGGCCGTTCAACTAATGGACGGCCTCCTACTCGATCGCGGCCAAATGTTTCCGCCGCCCTTTAGGGCGAGCCCGCAGCGCCTCCCTCTGCCAGCCTATCCTGGCACGGAAAAGCGTACCCCCCTGTTACTTCTCCGTGCAACTTCGTGGTAAATATTCTTTGCCGTTTATTATCTTACCCCACCAATAGCGTATAAAATACACCTAATGGCACTAGCAAAAACCGATAGCAGCTACCATTGCGTGACCTGCCCTCCTTGTCCCGCAAGGGTGATTTAACTATAGCATATCGGGGGAAATTGGCAAAGGCAAACTCGTATCCTTCTAACCGGTGAGAAGCGATCTGTTGTTTTGGGGTTTTCTATATCCCATAATCCCACCCCCCGGCTGTACCGGATACCGATGAATTCATATTTACTGACGGTCCGGCGGTGCTGTCTCTTACTTTGGGATTTGTAGTGCTTGCATATATAACAGCATGGCCTCTCAAATTTACTATATTATTACCTGATTTGACGGTATTGCCGTTTACGGTGTCATCGGCATATCCGGTGATTATTCCCCCGCTTTTGGTAAAAATACCGCCAGCTTCAATATATACACCGCCGCCAGCGTTTTCAGCAGTATTATTGGATATTTCCCCGCCGTCCATTGTAAAGCTGCAGCCTTCACTTACATACACTCCGCCGCCAAGAGAAAGAGATATAGATTCTTTCTTGGCATTATTACCAGATATTTTGCCCCCATTCATAACAAAAATTCCGTTATCGTACAAATAAATACCACCGCCATAGGCACTGCCTGACAAAGAGTTGGAAGCATTGCCAGAAATTTCCCCGCCTTCCATAATAAAAGTTCCGCTGACCCTTATTGCACCGCCATACACGGAAACACTATTTCCTGTTATTTTCGCCCCTTCACGCATTATAAGTTTGCCATATACATAAATCAAAGAAGTCCTAGACATAGAATTCTTCACGCCTTGTAGGGTAATGTTGTTGTCCAGAATCAAGGTAACGCCTTCACCTACAGAAAATGACGCATCTATAATCTTTTCCCCTCCCGCTCCCTTGAGATGTATGGTGATATTGCTCCTTTCACCGAAGGAAATATCCTGAAGATCACGATCGAAGGAAATACCCGGACTAGAATTAACAAACCTCTCATTCGCGATAATCTCCAAAGTATAGACAGTATCGCTTTTCGCATAAGCCTGAAGCCATTTCAGCTTTGCATTGAGGGTTTGACAAGACGCTAAGTTATCCCATTTGGCATAAAGGGTAATATTTCCATTAAAATCGTCATATCTATATAGTCCACCAATATAATAATCGGTTCCTGTGCCGGAAGCGTTTGTATTCCAACAACTGACAATGTACCCGTTTTTTGCAAGATCGCCCTCACCAGGCATCGTTGTTCCAAAACTAAAGAATTTTTTTACTGTCACCGCAGCGGGCGGCGTTCCCATACCTCCGTTGGCATGAAAAGTAACCGTGTAACCGGGGCCAGATAACGCGTCATCCAAGTCCAATTTTATGTCCCCGCCCAAGTCATTTGGACACCCCACAAGAACCAAAACCGCCGCAAGCATAACAAGCAATCCTTTCAGAATTCCATTTTTCATACAACACTCCTTGACAATATATCCGCTGTAAAGCGGGGACAGGCTACGCCCGTCATAATTTACCGTTTGTTATGTGCCGTTAAACCCATTAGCTTACTGCGCACATTAACTTGAATGGGCTTTAATACAATTTAAAACCTATTGCCAATCTTGCCGTTAAGCCATGACCAATACGTGGTAGAGCTGTAATGATGCCGCCACCGGGTACAGGTACTTCAGAGACCACATACATAAAGTAGTCATTCAAATCTTTTTCAAAAAGAGTTTTACCCCTTATACTATACAATGCCTCAAAACGGAGGTACATTTTTTCGGTAAATAAATAGTCCGCCCCGCCGCCAAAATTAAACCATAAAGCGTTAAATTCACTAGGGTCCTCCGTGCCTGCTGCAAGGTTTTTATATTCATCACCGTCTTCATCTTTTACTGAAAGAGCAAAATGGTAATCCATTCCAATAATGGGGTATATTGAAATTTTATTTATCCTAAAAGGATATTTCATAAACAAACCAATATTGAAATTAATAATGGAAATATCGCTCTCTTGTTGAATGGATAAAGAAGAATTATTTTTCGCTTCTTGTTTCATTCTTAATTTTCCACTGCCCTTATAAATACCGAGTACGACTTCGACATATTTAGCATCAAGAAAAGCGTAGCCACCTCCCCCAAAATATGGCGTATCGATAGTTGTTTTTGTTGAATTTAACTGCAAAACAGTATAGTCTATATCGAGACCACCGCCAAAATCTCCCCCAAAGAATCCGCCAACCCCTGCGCTGAACGTAAACGGCACCTGCGCAAATGCCCCTCCGGCGGCAAGCGCCGCTATAACTAAAACAAACAAACCTTTTTTTGCCATTATTTTCTCCTTTACTTTGGCAACAGAGTATTTTAAGGTTATGCGTTTGGATTCATCAAAAATGAAATTATTTACAGTATATTATTATACCATATCAATATTTTTCAGATTTAATGCCACATAACCCCCATTATGTGTACAGCCCATACAGGCCGTTTTTTCCGAATTTTCCACCTTAAAATAACACAAAAAACCGATGATGTCAACTAAATGCTAATTATAATCAATGTAACATTGATTGCCAACACATTTTAAGGCTTTATCATTATTTTTAGCAGAAAAAAACGGTAAAAATGACCAATTTGCGGGATATATTAGCAGGCAATCTGAAGGAGAACCGCCGAAAATGTGGTCTTTCTCAGGTAAAACTGGCAGAAAAAGCGGGAATTTCAACTCAATATATCGCCATGATCGAGCTTTCCCGCCAGTTTCCCACTCCCGAAGTCCTTGAACGAATAGCCGCCGCCTTTGGCATTGAAGCCTACGAACTATTTGCCGTACCGCCTTCTCCCGAAAGTTCAATGGAACGGCTGCATCGGGACATCATCCGTGAAATCAAAGCGGTCACTGCTGAAGCGCTGGAAAAAGCCCTTGCCGGCAAACAGGGTGAAACATAGGGTAATGTTCATCCCCCCCTTTTTCTCTTTTCCCTACAAGCGTTTTGCCACTCCATAGCGCCGCCCACTGCCGGTATGTGCGGTGGATAGAGTAATTGAGAAGTGGTTAAAAAATTCTCCCCACTTTCAAAAAAAAAGCTCAAGTTTTACTTTAGTCACGCCGAAAATGAAGTAAGGTAAGTTGCAGCCCTGCGGGAATTCCGCGGTTATCGCAGCGGATACAACAAGCCCAACAAGAGGCAAGGATGCCTCGGCAATTTTATTGCCATGTATTATTCAAGGAGGATCGTATGATCATTAATCACAACCTGAGCGCAATGTTTGCGGACAGGTCCCTCAAGGTTACCGAAGTTTACCTTAACAAAACCATGGAAAAGCTCTCTTCCGGCCAGCGGATTAACCGCGCCGGTGACGATGCTTCCGGTCTGGCCGTATCCGAGAAACTGCGGGCGCAAATCCGCGGCCTCAATATGGCCTCGTTTAACGCATCCAACGGTATTTCCTTCATTCAAGTCAGTGAAGGGTATCTTCAGGAATCTGAAGATATTCTCCAGCGCATCCGCGAGCTGTCAGTCCAGGCTTCCAACGGGATATATTCCCAGGAAGACCGGATGTACATCCAGGTGGAAATCTCCCAGCTCGTCGATGAAGTTGACCGGATTGCCAGCCATGCTCAGTTTAACGGCATGAACATGCTGACCGGACGTTTTGCCCGTTCAACCGGACAGAATATCCCCACGGCCTCCATGTGGTTCCATATTGGCGCCAACATGGATCAGCGGATACAGGTGTACATTGGCACCATGACCGCCGAAGGGCTGGGTATCCGCGATTCCGGCAGCGGCGCTTTCATCACCCTGGAAACCCCGGAAGATGCCAACCGCACCATTGGTACCGTTGACGCCGCCCTGCGGATGGTCAACAAACAGCGCGCCGATCTGGGCGCTTACCAGAACCGGCTGGAACACGCGGTTCGCGGCCTCGATGTAGGCTCCGAGAACCTCCAGGCCGCCGAATCCCGGATCCGGGATACCGACATGGCTAACCATATGGTTAACTATGTACGGGACCAGATTCTCACCCAGGCCGGAACCGCCATGCTGGCGCAAGCCAACCAACGGGGCACTTCGGTCTTGCAGCTTTTGCAATAATGTAGTATAATTCATCTTAGAGGGGAATTTGGACGCGGAAAACCGAATTCCCCTCTGTCGGCCTTACATCGACTTCAAGGCTGTTGCAAAACCTCAGGGTTTTGGAACAAGCGGAGTTCTTTGAAAAAAACCTTTCGTTGATGCGCGGAACGGCATGGAACGTTCATTCATACCTTAATCGGTAATGGATGACCGTTTCGTTCCGTATTGCGGCTTTTAGGGGGCGGCGGCGCGAAACCGTCCCCGAAACGGCCGTTTCCGCGGTACGACCCCGGCATGGATGGCCGGGGTAAAGTCAACACATGGAGGGTTATATGATAATTAATCACAACATGAGCGCCATGTACGCCGATCGTCAGCTCGGCGTAACCCAGTCTGATATTTCCAAGAGTTTGGAAAAGCTGAGTTCCGGTCTGCGGATCAACCGCGCCGGCGACGATGCTTCCGGACTTGCGGTTTCCGAGAAGATGAGAAGTCAGATTCGCGGCTTAAATCAGGCTGAGCGCAATATCCAGAACGGCGTATCGTTTATCCAGGCGACCGAGGGTTACCTTCAGGAAACCCAGGACATCCTGGGCCGTGTTCGGGAACTGGCGGTTCAATCAGCCAACGGTATTTATTCCGATGAGGATCGGACAATGATCCAGGTGGAAATATCGCAGTTGGTTGATGAAGTAAACCGGATTGCCAGCCATGCCCAGTTTAACGGCATGAACATGCTGACCGGCGCTTTTGCCCGGGAATCCGCGGTAGGTAAGATAATGCAGCTGCAGGTCGGCGCCAACATGGATCAGAGCAAACAGATTTTCGTCGGCACCATGACCGCCACAGCCCTTGGCCTGACCAACAGGCAGGGACAGGAGGGCATGATTTCCATCCAAACCGTTGAAGATGCTAACCTGACTATCGGCGCACTGGACAGTGCGTTGCAGGTAGTTAATCGGCAGCGGGCGGATTTGGGCGCTTATCAGAACCGTTTTGAAATAGCGGCTCAGGGCGTTGCCATTGCGTCTGAAAATCTGCAGGCTGCAGAATCACGCATCAGGGATGTGAATATGGCGTCCGAAATGGTGAATTTCACCAGGGATTCCATTCTGTCCCAGGCGGGGATGGCGATGCTGGCCCAGGCGAACGTGCGGACCCAGTCCGTACTACAGTTGCTTGGCTAAACGCTGACAATTTTCATTGTGTATTGTAGAGAGCGCGTAAGAGACTTCTGGACGTTGTCTTTTGAATGCGCAGGCGTGGTACCGGCGGCACAGCCGCTGTCATTATGCCGGGGACGGGGAAGTTCGCGCCCTTCCCGTCCTTTGTTTTGTTATTCGGGAACATCAATAACTTTGGTTTCTTGATGTTTCTTTTTCATTATTTTCCCCAAACTTCAGGTTGGGGGATGGGAAGCCGTTGATATCATTTAATCGGCGGTTTCTTCGTTCTGCCAGGGACGGCAGGGCGTTTCATTGACAGGGAGGTATTGCTATGAATATGCCTATCTCAAGCATCAGCGCCGGTATACGGTTTACTCCTGCGCCTGATATTACCGCCGGAACGCAATTACGGGAAAAACAGCGGGCCGCCGCTGACAAAGTAACTGCTTCATTGCCGGGAAATAACGGGGATTCGCCGCATATCCATCGTGTAGCGGCGGATATACAGCAAGTCAGCCAGACTTTTAACAAAAAACTCCAATTTGTCGTTGATCAACAATCAAACGAAGTAATTGTCAAGGTCATTGATAAAACAACCGATAAGGTGATTAAGGTACTTCCGCCCGAAGAACTGCAGCGCTTACACAGAAGACTTAAAGAGGCTATTGGATTTCTGTTTAACGAGCAGGTGTAAGTTCAGACGCAGGGTGGTACGGTTTGAGTATCGGCTCATGGAGGGGCTTGCGGTCTTATGTCTGACGTTTATATACCAGGCGTGAAAAGCCGGTTTAACACTGAAAAAATCATCGACGATCTGATGAAGATCGAGCGTCTCCCCAAGGAAAAAGCCGAAAAAGAAATAGACAGTCTTGAAAACCGTAAAATATGGTGGCAGGATTTGGGCCGGCGGGTAAGTTCCCTGCGTGAAAGCGCCCGAAATCTTTTTTCGTTTCAAAATCCGTTTAATGAGCGTGTCGCCCTTTCCTCCAATGAGAATGTCATTACGGCGACGGCGACACGGGAAGCCGGTGAAGGGGAATACCTGATGGGTGTGAAGCAGCTTGCCCAGGCGGATCGCTTCCTTTCACCCCCCATTGATGAAAAAACAGAAGTCAAAGCCGGTTCCTATGCTTTTCTCGCGGGCAAGGAAGAAATTTCCGTTGACTTTAAGGGCGGCAGCCTCAAAGAATTTGTCGATGTATTAAACCGCCGGGGACGCGGCGTAATCAGCGCCAGTTTTATAAGCGTACAGCCCGGCAGCAAATCACTGCTGTTGGAATCCAAAATAACCGGCAGCGAAAACCGTCTGGTTTTTGCCGAAAGCGCCGCGCTTTTGGGAGAATATCTGGGAATAACGGGAATAGCCGACTATGGCGCGGATGCCGGTACCAATGCGCTCAAAACCATTTCCGCCGCCCAGGACGCCGTTATTACCATGGAAGGGATAGAAATAACGCGCCCTTCAAACACCATTGATGATATTATTCCCGGCGTTACCGTTACGGCGCGGGGCGTTTCTGACAGGCCGGAACGGCTCGGGGTGCAGCCCGACCGCGAAGGGGTAAAAGATTCGATTATCGCTTTGGTTGGCAATTACAACCGCCTTATGGCGGAACTGAATATACTCACCCGGATAGACGACCGCCTGGTAGACGAACTGGCCTACCTTGACAAGGACGAAGCGGATGCGATGCGCAAGCGTTTGGGGGCGTTTTCCGGCGACGCCACTTTGACCCAGTTCAGGGCAAATCTGTTAAGGGCCGTTTCATCGCCGTATCCCACCGATGAGGAACAGGACCTTTCAATGCTGGCCCAAATTGGGGTCAGCACCAATACCCGCGGCTCCGGCGGTTATAACCCTGCGCGGCTGCGCGGATACCTGGAGATTGATGAAAAAGTGCTGGATACTGCCATGGAGCAGCGCCTTCCCGCGATACGGCAGCTTTTTGCCTCTGATACCGACGGCGATCTGCTGGCCGATACCGGCGTCGCCTTTAATCTGGATGCCCTGACGCGGCCTTTGGTGGACAAGGGCGGCCTTATCTCCCTGAAAACGGGAACTATCGATTCCAAAATCAGCCAGGATAAACGGCGCATTGACACCATGGAACGTCAGCTTGCCGCGAAAGAGTCCGACCTTAAAGTCCAGTACGGACGCATGGAAAACGCCTATGCGCGCATGGAAAAAATGTCTTCCTCGCTGGATAATTTCAGCCGTCAGAACGGCAATAACAGGTAGATTATGAAAATACGCATAAACGGCGTTGATGCTGATATTCAACTGGAAACCGAAAAAAATGTGGGAGATATACTCTGCGCTCTGGATGCCTGGCTGAAAGGTACGGGGCACCGTTTAAGCGGCATGAGTATTGACGGAGAGGCGGTAAGCGCCGATTCCATTGAAATCTGTTTCAGCAGAAACATTGATGCCATTAATACCCTTGATATATATACTACCCCCGTTTTGCAGCTTTTTGCCGAAAGTCTGGTCAATACCATGCAGGACATCAACGCTTATGAGTCCGCCGCTTTTGAAGAAAAGAGCCGTTTCGCCGAACAGTGGAAACAAAGCCCTCAAGCCCTGATGCTTGCCGAGAACAGCCCTGAGCTTTTTGACTGGGCTTCCCGGACTTTTTCCGGCGAAGGTTCCGGCCCGCAGGCATTTCGGGTGCTGGTGGAAGAACGGCTTCGTGAATTGCAGGACCCGGCAGCCGAAATGGACAGAACAGGGCCGCTGGTCAGTGAAGTATGCACCCGCCTTGAGGAACTTCCCCTGGATATCCAGACCGGCAAGGACGCGCGGGCGGCGGAAACAGTGCGTACTTTTTCCGGCGTGACGGAAAAGGTTTTTCGTGTTATTAATGTACTTAAGACAGAAGGTTTTCCTGTGGAAGGAATGGCCGTTGAAAATATGCCTATTACCGCCTATATCACGGAGTTCAACACGGCCCTGCAGGAATTGCTTGCCGCCTACGAACAACACGATACGGTTCTGGTGGGAGACCTTGCCGAATATGAAATGGCCCCGCGGTTACGCAGTTTGCATGCCGCCGTGGCGGGTCTAATAACGAGGAGGGAGTTATGAACATATTAACGGATTTAATGATGTATCCTTTGGTTACTGCGGGTGATATGAAGATGAAGGCATCCTCTCTCAACAATGACAACGCAGCGCTTGTTGGCCTGATCGTAGCGGTTATTGTGATATTGTTTGTTATTTTTTACACAATCAGAAAAAAACCCTCGCCGGCTGTCGGCGGAAAACATCCGGTAAGCGCCGCTCCCCAGGCTTTTTCCAGCTTTACCCTGCACCGTATCACCAGTGATTTAGGTCTTAACCGCGAACAGGTTAAAATGCTTGAATATGTCATGAGAAGCGGCGGAATAGCCGATCCGGCGCGCTTCCTCAATTCCCCTGTTCTGCTGGACAAGCACTTCAAGCGGGCCTATAAACTCATTGAACGCAATTCCGCCAACAACGAGGAAGAATTGAATGAGCGCCTTGCGGTGCTTTTTGCCACCAGAAACCTCATAGATGCCAATGCCAAAGGTAATATAGCGACTTCGAGCCGCGAAATAGCGGAGAAAACACCTGCGGTACTTACCATCGACCAGGCAAATTATCCAACACAGGTAATTTCGGCGCGGGGAGACACCTTGATTGTGGAAAAGCCCCTGAGGAGTTCGGGCAGCCCGATCTATCTTCAAAAGGGCAGAAAGGCAAATCTTGCCCTTTCTATCGAAAACAGCAAGGCTTTCGCGGTTGAAACCGAGATTGTGGGTACCACGGAAACGCCGTATGGCCCGGCCCTGCAGTTGGCCCACTCAAAACAAATCAAAAAGCTGTTTAACCGTAATTTCCGCCGCCGCCAAAAAAACATAGAAACCGGCTTCTATTTTGTGCAGGTAGACAGCAAAACCAAGAAAATGACCGTGGATAAACGGCGGTGTACCGGAAATATCAAGGATATTTCCGTCGGCGGCTGCTCCATGAAAGTCAGTATGCAGGTAAATACGGGACAAAGGATAAAAATCGAATTTATTGACGATGATGATACCATTGTCGCCGCTCTGGGCGAAATTCTGCGAATCAGCCGGAACGGCATCAACACCATCATCCACGTCAAATTCCTCAAAGTTCCGCGCAAATCGCTCAATTCAATCAATGCTATGGTATACGATTATGAAAACTAGGCAAAAAAGGCTATTCAAAACATTTAGTTTATGATAAACTGTCTCTACGGGGGTTGAGACAGGATGAAAATAATTACCATCAAAGACGTAGTAAGGAAAGATGTTCCTATCTATTACCGTCTGCTGTATACCGGAGTGGCTGTTATAGAAATGACCACGGATGCGGCAGATTATCGTATTGATTTTAGCATCGAGACAAAACCTACCGGTCAAAGGGAAATAAACGTTTCTTTTCTGGATGAACCTGATTACCCTCTTGTTCCTGTTATTAAAGAGCTCAAAAAGTATATTGAATCTATGCACCAGAACGGAACATTGCCTGACTGAATATACTACTGTTTCACCGGAAGAAACCAGGGCTTTGGGAGAGCGTCTTGCCGGAAAATTGAGCCGGGGATCAGTTATTGCCCTGAAAGGCGGTCTGGGGGCGGGCAAAACCTGCCTGGTTAAGGGCATTGCCCGCGGGCTGGGAATTACCGAAAGCGTCACCAGCCCTACCTACACCATCATCAGTGAATATAATGTTCGCCTGGGCGAACAAACTGTCCCCCTGTACCACATTGACGCATACCGTCTGAACGGGGACGAAGATTTTGAAAATACCGGCGCGGGTGAATTGATTGGCGGTAAAGAGGGCAGGGGAATGGGCATTATAGAATGGAGTGAGCGCATACCCCGTTCCATTCCCCCCCACGCGATAACCATAGAAATTGAGATTACCGGCCCTCAAAGCCGTTTATTCAGGGTATATGATGAACCTGCTTGCCATTGACACCGCCACAGAAAGACTCTCGGTTGCTGTGAGCTGTACCGGGAATCATACATGGGTTTTTGAAGCCGATGCGGGCCTGCGCCATTCTGAACTGGTCATGGACAGTATTGATATGCTGCTGAAAAAAGCCGCCCTGAAACCGGAAGACCTTTCCGGCGTAGTATGTATGGGAGGGCCGGGTTCGTTCACCGGCCTGCGTATCGGGTTTTCCCTCGCCAAAGGCCTTGCCCTTTCATTAAATATCCCTTTTGCCGCCATTCCCACTCTTGACTGTTTATCCTGGCCGTTTTCCGCATGGCCGGGCATTGTCATACCGGCGCTCGACGCCAAAAAGGAAGCCTTTTTCTGCGCCCTGTACCGTAGCGGCAAACGGCTCTGCCCCGACATGGATGCCGGTTCCGCTGAAATCGCCCGTGTGATTGCTGATACCCATGAGGCGGAACACATACTGCTTACCGGCCCCGGCGCGTCAATGCTCCATGAACAATTAAACGCCAATGCCGCCGCCAGCAGCCTTACTGAAAGCAGCATGAAACTTGACATTACAGCGGGGAAGCTGCGATGGGGAAATGCCGAAACCCTGCTGGCTATTGCGCAGGAAACCCGCATTATTGCGCACGGCGATGCCGGTTATTCCGGCGGCCCTGAGTATGGCCGCGGCGCGATTAGTTGACGTTCAATAATTAAGAATTGGACTTCCCCCGATTTATTGGACAACATGTTAAGCCGCAATGTTAGGTGTTAATGCTATCGGTATAGCATATCCAAGAGCCGAATGTCTACGACACCGGTTGTAATATATCTCGATAT
>JAIRRB010000138.1 GCA_031256195.1 Treponema sp. | reverse complement strand
TTCAGGAGTTCCCTGCCGATAATATGCTTTTGAATAATTTCCTTTGCGGCGGGAGCATCCACCCTGCCATAAATAACCGTCGGCATATCGGGAGCGATTACCTCAACCGTCGGCTCCGAATGGCACAGCCCCATGCAGCCGGTCTGCCGCACTATCACATTATCCACCAGTTTGTGTTCATCCAGCCCGGTGATAAACGCATCCAGAGTCTGCTTCGCCCCTGCCGCAATGCCGCAGGTTCCCATTCCTACGATAACCTGAACCTCCTTGCCTTCGGAGTCCCGTTTACGCAGATCGTTTTTTTTGACGTCCCGCAGATTCCTCAGTTCCTCTAAACTCATCTTTGCCATTCATTTTCTCCTTCTATTTAATTTCTCATTCCTCATTTTCTTCCTGCGAGCGCAAATACTTGCCAAGCAGCGCCAATGATTCCGCATCTTCAAGACCGCCCAGAGCTTCAACCAGTTCCGACTTGCGGGCTTCGTAATCCAATGGCATCTCACTGTCCCGCCGCCGCCGTATCACCACTTCATCCGGCCCGTCAAACATCAGGATAGTCCTGAACATAACCGGCAAGTCTCCCGTCGGCGGCGTATCCACATTGCCGGTATCGAACCATGCCGTCGCCGTAGTTCCCTTCCCTTTTTCGGACTGCACATCCCAGCCCCCGCCGGACTGTTCGGCGGTCTGTATTAAAAAAGGAAGCCCCAGCCCGATTTTCCGCTGCGGGTGCTTTACCCCGTCAGTCACAAAAGGATCAATGGCCCTGCCCAATTCTTCTTTGGTCATGCCCTTGCCGTTATCCTTTACCAAAAACCGGAATTCCTTTTTACTTCCCTGAAGCGCACTCTCCCGTACCTCAAGCTCAACCACTTGCGCCCCGGACTCGCAGGCATTCTGCGTAATATCGGCGACCAGATCGGCAAGGGTAAAATGCGTAAAAACCTCCCTGCTTCAGCTAGACATTCTGATACTTGGCGATAATACCGGGGATCATATCCTTGGTCAGTTTGCCGTAGGTATCATTGCCCACGGTCAACACCGGGGCAAGGCCGCAGCAGCCAACACAGCGAACCGGGTCTACGGAGAACTGACCGTCCTCGGTCACCGCGTCCGGCGCAAGCCCCAAAAGGCTGCGGGTTTCGTCAATCAGGTCCTGCCCGCCTTTCAGGTAGCAGGCCGTTCCCAGGCATACGGAAATTTTGTGTTTGCCGGGCTTGGTGGTCTTGAAAAAGTGGTAAAAAGTGACCACCCCATAGATTCTGGCCAGGGGGATCCCCGTAAGCCGGGAAAGCTGCTCTGCCGCCGACCTTGAAATAAAGCCATAAATTTCCTGGGTTTTGTGGAGAATCATGATGAGACTCCCCGGTTTTACCTTCCATTCGTTAATAAATGCCAGTAATTCCTGGGGAAATGTTATGTTCCCCGCCGCTTCTGCGCCTGCCATGTAAACCCCCGTTTATATAAGATAGGGCCTTTCCAGAATTAAAATAAAAAGGCTTATTTTTACTTTATTTTACACCTTGTGGGGGAAATTGGCAAGTGGGCTATTGGCCCCTCACCGGGGACGTTTTTCCAGCGAGCGTTTTAAGGCATCCATATCGGCCTCTGTTCCGGGGCCGCCGGGCTGGAGTTCTTCGGGTTCGATATCCAGTTTGAAAGGGCGGCGGGCGACATGTTCGGGGTAATGCGCGTCCGATGAGGTCGTCAGCGGGTAACCCAGGGTATCGAGAGGCCGCGTTTGTTGGGAATCAAACGCAATCAGGGGCGGAATACGGACGCACTCAAGCGCCGCCCAGGGGCCTTTTACTATTGCCCCAAGCTGGCTGGTCATGGAAAAAGCAAAACGATCCACATGGGCGGGAATGACGATGCCTCCGTATTCGCCCGCCTTTGCGCCGATTTCGTCAATGGAAAGTTCCAGCGGATTCACCAGATAATATTCCACCTCGCCTTCGATATTGTCGTCTTCGTCAACAAAAACCTGGTCGCCGGTTTTTTCGGGATTATTAAGAAAGGGCAGCAAAATGGAATACGCGTAACTGCCAAAATCAAGGCTCGCCTGCAAATTGGTAAAAAGGCACAGAACGTGAATCTCCTCGCTGGTGGTCGCTTCCATGCCGAAGACGGGGATGAGCCCAAAATGCGCACAGGCTTTCGCGAAAGCCGGACAATTAAGGCTTGAGTTGTGATCCGTCAGGGCAAGCGCCTTGACGCCTCTTGCGGCGGCAATTTCCGCAAGCCGCCGGGGGGAAAGTTCCAGTGAACCGCAGGGCGAGAGGCAGGAATGATTGTGAAAATCAGCCAGCAGCGCCAAAATCAGCCCTGCCCTGTTTTCAGCATTTCCCCAATTTTACCGGAAACGGTAAATTGATTTTCCTTTGTCCGTAAAACCGCTATCCCCTCGTCTCTGGCCGCGTCCAGCATATCGGGCGGAAGGGGGCGTGAATTGCAGATAACAATGACCGACACATTTACCAGCGTGGCAACGGCTACGGTGTTCTTGTGCGCCTGAATGGTTATCAGGGCGCCGCCCTCGTGGGCGTTTGCTATAACATCCGAAAGCAGGTCCGATGTATATGCGCCGGCAATGGGCGCATCCTCAAACTGATCCTGGCAGATTTCCGCGCCCAGGGCGGCGGCGATTTCCCTTATTGTCATGCGTTATCCTTTGGCGAATTAACATACATCACCGAACGAACAGTGGTGGATGATCCCGATGCGGAGTTAATCGAGAACTCATCCGAGACTCTTTTGGTGTTCGCCAGCCCCATGCCCGCGCCGAAACCGAGGGAGCGGATATATTCATTGGCGGTTGACCAGCCTTCCTGCAGCGCCTGATTCACATCGGCTATTCCCGGCCCCGAATCAGCGGCGGTAATAATCACCTTGTCGGGCCGAATGGAACAACTGATGCTTCCCCCCAGGGAATGAACCACCTGATTGATTTCAAGCTCATAACAGGCGATTGCGACACGGCGTATCAGCTTTGAATCAAAATTCCGCTGCTTCAGGGCTTTTTTGATTTCTGTCGAGGCCTTGCCTGCCAGTTCAAAGTCGTAGCGGATAACGTTAAATTCCATTTCCGAATGCGGCGAGGCGGCGCTGACCTCGTTTTTTTGAAGCTTTTCAAGCCGAAGCACCTCCCGGTTCATCTCGACCAGCAAGGAGCGGATAACGTCGATAGAACTAATAATACCAACCAGATTTTGGTCTTTGTCGAGTACCGGAAACCTTCCGAACCGGTATTTGTTAAGGTAGGAAATGGCGAAAGACAGGGGCATATCGTCCTGCAAAACCATAACGTTTTTGGTCATTTTTTCTTCCACCGGGCAGTCGATGCAGCCTGAGTCCAGGGCGTTTACAATATCTTCGATAGACACTAAACCGACCAGCTTTTGCCCCTCAACAATGGGAACGCCGGTGATTCGATTTTCACGCATCATTGCCTGAATATGCCTCATGCTTCGGTTTTTATCTTCGGTGATAACTGCGGTAACCATCACATCTTTGATTTTAAGCTGGTAAATAAGCTCCAGCACCACCGAAGGTGAATCGACCGTGCTGATGGGAATATCTTTTGTTTCAGCCATCCGCTAAGCCTCCCTTTTGGCATAGTTCATCACTTCCCTACCCTTTACAGGATAAACCCAAGCGGCTATTAATTCAACATGCCTTGAAAAAAAATACCATTGTGTTATGATGAAACTCGGGGGTAATCGTTTATGACCGTAACGGAAGCAGTGAATATATTGGAAGGGCAGTTTTTTTCAGGCGAAGGGAAGGGGGATTTTGAGGTTTCTTCCGCCTGCGGCGCCGACCTTATGAGCGATGTAATGGCCTTTGTCAAGGACAAGGTGTTGCTATTAACCGGGCTGGTAAACCCCCAGGTGATACGCACCGCCGAATTGCTGGACATCCACGCAATAATCTTTGTGCGGGGAAAAGTCCCCAGCCGCGACATGATCGAAATGGCCGAAGAAGCGGACATTATCCTGGGAGGCTCAAAACTCTCCATGTTCCTTTCATGCGGAAAGCTCTACGAAGCCGGCCTGCGCAAAGGCGGCTCCCGTGCTATTTAGATTTTTGATATTCCTTTTTTGTCGGAACTGCTGAAGAACATATCTTTAACCAGTTTTACGGCCAGAAGAATTCCCAAAACCATCAAAATAACCCCGAAAATTCCTCCAAAACCATGCATTCCAAATCCCCGGTATCCTCCAAATCCATTAAAAAAACAACACATTTTATGCCTCCTTATAATTTTGTCCAATCGCCATTGAACGCCGGATTATTGCAATTCCAGATAGTAAGGGTATTACCCGCGCAAGTATACTCAAAATCAATATCCGTGTCGTTGTTATTGCGGAAACCGCAGCAGCCGTTACCGTAAGACCTAAACCGGCATCGACCATCATACTGATCAGTACCGGAAACAGTCATGCAGTCTCCCCCAAACTCAATCTGAGCGGTTGACGAGCCAATCTGTTTGGACCATACGGTATTTCTGAGGTCCACCGGAATCTCGTTTCCCGGGTCGTTCATCATCCCATCAGAACATCCCGCCATCACCAAACAGGACAGTATAACAACCATTATACCCATCAGTAACCATACGCTTTTTCTCATACAATCCTCCATTATATTTTTTTGGTTCTACCAACGTCTTCCGCAGCCGCCGCCGCGACCGCCGCGGACAGCAGCGAAATTGCCGGCTCCATAACACACTCCGCCGCACCAGCCAGAGCCGTAATTGCCATAACCGGAAGCCTGAAAATCATACGATTTTCCGTTTATCGTTATCTGGGTTGCCTGCACAACATTCCCCCAGGCGTAGCCCAGAACAGAAACACGAGAGCCTTCTTTTAACCCGTCAATAAAGCCAACATATTGGCTGAGAACAGGAACAAAATAAACGGCATTTTCGGTTGATACGGCAATCTGGCCGTTTTGAAGCTGGAGTGTCCCCTCGATGGTAATCGACTGGGAAACGCCCCACGCATTGCCCCACCTTTGGGCAAAGACCGCCCCTGCCGCCAACAGGACAATAACCACTACCAAACCAATCTTTTTCATAAAACCTCCGCTTATTTATAGTATACAGGCGGAATACCCCCAAAACAGGGGGTATAAACAGCTTTTTTGCGCGATAATTACCAGCACCACCTATTCCTTCCGCCATGCATTCGCTGCCGTCCGTGCATTCGCGGGACATTGTCCTGGGATGGTATGGGCGCAATTTCGGAGTTTTGGCTGTTTGCCGTCATTGCCTCCCGGTAGAGTTCATGGGTATACAGTTCAAAGGTGACGGTTAATTCCTTTTGGGAGACCGCCATTAAAGGAGAGGAGAGCAGCGTCAAATTGCTTTCTATTTTTTTCGCGCCGGCAAGATCGTCCTGGGCGATACGGACAAGTACCGGTTCGTGGGACGGAAATGAGGGGGAACGGGCAAAGGCCAGTATTATTTTTTCGTAGGCGGTCTCTATTTTGGTATTACTGAGAGAGAGCGCCGCTACCGGTTCCACCGCCTGGACGTTCAATGGACGGATAGCCAGCAGATGCTGAAAACGATTGTATGCCAGCTCAAGGGCGGCATTCCCATAGTTAATCTGGATATAGCCAAAAGAGTCATAATAAACAGACCGCAGGACGAAAATGGCGCATAACAAAACAACAAAAGAGAAAAGGCTGACAACCGCGATTAATCTTCGGTTGTAGGAAACGGTAATAACGGTTCCTTCTTCACAGTTTGGGCGGGTAGGTATTTCACCTATTTTACCGTTATTAAACAGAACAATGCTTTTCCGTTCTCCCCGCTGCATGATGATGCCTTTCATAGTATTTCCTCCTTGTCAAAAAATTGCGGCAGGAATGAATGAATATAGGGATAATCACCTTCCACAATAAGAACAAGCGCCGAAATATAGCGCCGGTATTTTTCCAGGGATTTTTCTGAATGTCCGGTGAGGACGGAAAGCCGCTTAATGGGTAATTTACCCGTTTTAAGCATTTCCGCAAGAAGCGGCCTGTCCGCCAATAATATGCGGACTGTTTCAAAGCAGAAACCGCGGGAACGGCTCTGTTTGGGGCAGTTTTTTAACAGGTCTGACCAGCTAAAACCCCATTGGGTAAACGTACCGTTGAGCTCTGCTATTTCCATCTGCGCCTCTTTTCGGGCTATCAGGTCGGTATACTGACGTTCGGCGCTTTCATATTCCCATTGTACCTCCCCTTTATCTTTGTGCGACGCTACCGCAAGGGAAAAAAGGGGGAGTTGAATTGCCGCTTCCCTTTTTGCGGCATTGATGAGTCGGTTACGAATAACGGTTTGGGCGTAAGAAACAAACGCCCCTTTTTCTTCATGATAGGTACTGACGCTCTGAATAAAGCCCAGCATGGCCTCGGTAAGATAGTCCCGTCGGGCTTGTCCCTGAAAAAAAACGCCGGAAATACATTTTTTAATAAAAGGCGTATATTCATTGATAAGCTGATTAAGGCTGTGTTTATCGGTTTTTGCAAGAGTTATTTTTTCCGGCAAAGCGGCGGACAGCTCATTTTTGCCGGATATATCCTTATCTGGCCCTTGCGTTTCATAAACCTTCATAATCTATCGCTTACTTCCACACCACCTCATAACTCAGCGGCTTTTCAAGCGTCAAGATGTCCAGCAGGGGAATGGCAAATTCCGCCCTTCTGCCGGAAAAAGTCCCGCCTTTGGCGCTTTGTACCTGACCGGGAAAATCAATGAAAGCGCGGACAAAAGCCTGGGAAATTTCATCCGCTATGCCCTTGCCGTACACAGAACCGACCAGAGTCAAGTATTCCGCTTTGGTCAACACTTCGCCGGTTGCCAGCGGAGCCATAAGGGCGGCAAGATAATCGCCGATTTCAGGGGAAATGAGGCCAAGCGCCTCCGGCCCGGAATTACGGTTGAAATTAACGGTACACTTGCCCCCGGTGGATGATTTACTCTGCTCAAAAGTGATAAAGGTGAAACTTCTTGAACCCTGCGCTTTGTTGCCGGTTTTACCGCTGGCAAGAAAATCGCTAATCCGCGAAACCTTTATCGGGCCTTCGATGGCAGCCGGCGCTATATTTTTCAGCGCAACCGAAGCAATACCCGGCGCCGATGACATGGAAGCGGCTATGGCGGAACTGTTCAGGATAGGAGCGCCGGGCTGTACCGCACCGGAGGCGGCGGCAAGCCCCCCAATAAGCGCCGTCATCCTCGGCTCAAGAGCGGCATAGATATTCAAATCCGCCTGTCCATCTACTTTCAGAGAACCGCTAATCTGCGCGGTACAGGACGCACACAGCAGCGCACAAAACACCATGACGGTGAAAATTTTATTCATGGGACATCATACCAGTTCTGGACATAAACGGCAATGCGTGATAAATTGGGTCAGGAAAGTCATGAGTGTTCCGTATACCGAAAAACCCTGGGCTTTTTTGAATGATTACCGGGGAAAGGCATTTTCAGGCGAATGGCCTACGCTGCCGGAAATGTTTAAAATTACCGTTTCCCGCTATCCTCAACGGCCCTGCTTCACCATTTACGAACCTGACCGAATCAGCCTGAATTATACCGAAGCCCTGCAGCGTATCCAGGCTCTTGCCCGCTGGCTGTACCGTAAAGGCATACGCAAGGGTGACCGTCTTGCGGTAACGGGTAAAAACAGTCCGGAATGGACTATAGCCTACCTTGGAATCCTTTTCGCGGGGGCCGTTGTTGTCCCCATTGATTACCATCTGAAAACAGAAGAAACGGATCTCCTGATAAAAACCGCCGGGGCGAAAATACTTTTTGTCGATGAAGAAAAACATGAACATTACACGCAATCACCCGGCGGGCTGATTGAAGTGATTTCCCTGAAAAAAGACACCGGAACGTATATCTACGATTTAGACGGCCCGGAAGCGGATATTGAGCAAGCCGCTGAAACAGACATTGCGGCAATCCTGTTTACATCGGGGACTATGGGGAATCCCAAAGGGGTTATGCTTACCCACCGGAATTTCGTCTCCGATTGTTATCTGGCCCAGGGGACTCCGCTCCTCGTTCTTCATACCGATGTATTTTACGCTATTCTTCCCCTCCACCATTCCTATTGTATGCTGGCGGTTTTTATTGAGACTATTTCAACCGGGGCGGAAATGGTTTTTGGCAAACGCATGGTAACCAGCCAAATGCTCAAAGAGTTGAGAGAGGGAAAGGTCACCATGCTGCTGGGCGTCCCCCTGTTATTCAATAAATTTTTGACCGGACTGCTTCGGGGAATAAAGGAAAAAGGCCCCATCGCCTACGGATTGATTTCATTTTTAATGGGCATTTCAGGACTTATCAAAAAAGTGTTTAAGGTAAATCCCGGCAAAAAAATATTTGGCTTTATTCTGGAAAAGGCCAGCCTCACTTCGATGAGAATCTGCATCTGCGGCGGCGGCCCCCTTGCCCCCAGCGTGTTCAAAAAATACAATCAGCTTGGCATCGACTTTGTGCAGGGTTACGGCCTGACCGAAACTTCCCCCATCATTGCGATTAACCCCGTTGAGCATTACAAGGAAACCAGTGTCGGCAGGCCCTGCGCCCATGTTGATATGAAGATATTGAATCCTGATGAACGGGGCATCGGTGAAGTAATCGTTAAAGGCTCCATGGTCATGAAAGGTTACTATAATATGCCGGCGGAAACCGCCGAAACATTTACCGCTGACGGTTATCTTAAAACCGGCGACCTGGGTTATATGGACAGTGAAAATTACCTGTACCTCACCGGCAGGGCGAAAAACATGATCGTTACCGAGGGGGGCAAAAATGTCTATCCCGAAGAAATTGAAAATGAATTCCAGCTTTTTGAAGAAATCGAACAAATTCTGGTACGGGCCTTTGTACACGACAAAAGAACAAAAGCGGAAGTTATAGAAGCCCTTGTTTTCCCCAATCCGGAATTCAGGGATGAAAACGGAGAGGCCCTTTCCCCAGCGCACATGAAAGACCGCATCGACAGGATTATGGCTGAAGTAAATCAGCGGCTTCTCCCCTATCAGCGGATTGAACGGACAACCATTTTGGACAAACCTATGGAGATGACCACTACCAAAAAAATAAAACGCGGTCTGCTGTAAAAACAATTTCAGGGAAAAACTTCCACCGGCGGCGCCGGAATTTTTGTACGGGTATGTTCCGCCGCAAATGTCCGGCGCAGGGATGCCGCCCGTTCTTCAAGATAACTGACCGGCAGCGCCTGCGCTTGGGGGTCTTCCGGCGCAGGCCGGGCCTTGCCGTAAATTTGTACCTTGCGAATTTTACCTGCCGCGATTACAGCTAACTCCAGCATCAGGGTTTCCCATGCCTGCGCTTCTTCATCAGGCGGGCCGTTACCGTCTACCGCGCAGAGCATGGTCTGAATTGTTACCGGAGCGGATGCGGCAAATTCCTTTATCTTTGCGATAAGTTTCTCAAAGGGAATTGCCGTACGGTTTATTTTTTGATACCACTGGGGAGTCCCCGCATCCAGTTTGAGCCATATATTCAGCGCGGCGGCATCCCGAAGCAGGGTAAAAAGCGGTTGTTGTAACAAACCCGCACCATTGGTAATCAGTACCAATTCCGCGGACGGAACCATTTCATCGCGAATACGGCCTGCCCGTTTCAACGCTGCGGGAAAGTCAGGGGACAGCGAAGGCTCACCGTTACCGGAAAAGCAGATGTCCTGAACCGGCGCATTTTGTTCCAAAGCGGCGGCAATGGCGGCGCGTAAATCCGCTTCCATTTGTTCACCGGAGAACACCGCGTTAGTTGAAAAGGGAAACACTTCGCAATAGGGGCAGTCAAAGGGGCAATATTTTTGACCGGGAAAAAGGTTAATCCCCACCGAAAGGCCGCCAGAACGCCGGGAATAAACGGGATACACCAGCACGCCTTTTTCACGCTGACGGTGATTTTCTATGGGGGCAGCTAACACAATGAGTATTTTTATATCAAAATTTAAAAAACGGCAATAGCCCTGTCCTTTCCGCCCATCCATTCATAGTTTCCGATGAATATTCTGCAAAACATCCAAAAACGCTCAAAACACTCTTTTCTTTTTTAAAATATAATATATAAACTATTTCATCAGGAGGGTCCCATGCAAGCTTTTATCGTTTATGCTCATCCCAGCGAAGATTCCTTTACACGGCACATCAGGGACAGTTTTATGGCCGGGCTTGAAAGTTCAGGGCATAGTTATATCATTTCTGATTTATACAAAATGAATTTCAAAAGCGATATAAGTGAAGCTGAATATTTGCGTGAAGCACATTACCGCAGAGAAGTATCCGTTCCCGCTGACGTAATAGCTGAACATGAGAAAATAAATTCCAGTGATGCCATCGTATTTATCTTTCCTCTGTTCTGGTCAGATGCTCCTGCAAAACTGGTTGGTTGGTTCAATCGGGTATGGACATTCGGCTTTGCCTATGGTGAAAACAGGAGTATGAAACAACTTGAAAAAGGGCTTGTTCTCTGTTCCGCCGGAAACACGATGGAATATTTTCACCACACAGGTATTCTGAACGCGTTGGAAAAAGTAATGCTCGAAGACCGGCTTTTTGACCGTGTTAAGTCAAAAGAATTAATTATCATGGATGGAACCAGCCGGGAAAATCCCCTGCGCGAACAGAATTGGGATGATCATCTTGAACGGGCATTTCAGGCAGGCGCAGGAATATTGGGTGGTTTATAAATTAATGTCGCCTAATGTTTTTGCTGCAAATACAATAGTTTGCCTGTTTTTATCTTATATACTCATCAATGTATTTTCTTGGTTTCATAATTTTTGGTTTTTTTATTATTATATCGTCAAAATCCTTATCGCCAGTAATTAATAAATCAACATTTGATTCTATTGCATTATCAATACAGGCAAATCATCTATATCTCTAATATTTGGATATTTTTTACTTTCAATCTTAATATGCTCAAATAATTCATATGGTATTTTTTGTATAAATTCTTTCATTTCCATTATTCTATGTGAAAATTTTTCATTAAATACATCTTCTAACTCATAAATAGTATATTTGCTTAACACTAAATTATAATTTTCTATCAAATGATTAAATGCCTTCGCAACTACCGAATTTGGAAACACTATTGCCGAGATAATAATATTTGCATCAACCATTATTCGCATATTATTTGTTTCTAATTTTCCTGCGTGATTTTATATAATTTACAACATCATCTGGACTGTTGAAGCCAACACGTTCCGCCTCTCCCCTCATGCTTTTTTGGAAATGTTTTAATGCAATGGAAGCAGAATTTTGGAGAAAATATTTCCCATTTTCTTCAAAAAAAAGAACCTTATCCCCTTTTTTAAGTTCCATTTTTACCCTAATATCACGAGGGATAGTAATTTGACCTTTTGAGGTAACTTTGGCAACTTCCATATAAGCTCCTTACTTTCCTTACATTTTATTGATTTAAGGTACAAATGTCAAGCGTTTTATTAATTTATTTTTTTTGACCAATTTCAGAAACACTTAATTTTGGAAATGGCATAAATGTCACATAACATTCCGGTTATAAACTATGCTGTCAGTCATAATCAGCTTCCTATTCCCTCGCTCGCGCCACAGCGCTTTCCGCATGACCTTCAAGCCCTTCCGCGCGGGCAAGTATTTCCGCCGCATTCCGGGTTTTTTCAAAATCTTCGCCTGATGCGCAGCGCAGGGTGGTAACTGTTTTAAGAAAGTGGCGGACAGACAGGCCGCCAGTAAAGCGGGCGCTTGTTGAGGTGGGCAAAGTGTGGTTAATCCCCGCCGAATAATCGCCGAGGACTTCGGCGGAAAGACTGCCAATAAAAAGCGAACCGTAATTTTTCAAGTGATGAACCCAGATGTCCGCATCAACGGTTTGCAATTCCAGATGTTCCGGCGCGATTGTATTGGCAATACGGATTGCTTCTTCCTGCGTTTTATATATGATAATAAGCCCGCCTGAATCCACAGAAGCGCGGGCGGTTTTTTCTGTTGGCAGTGTTTTAAGCCGCTTTTCAACAGCCGCAGCAATTTTTTCGGCAAATTCTGTGTTGGGAACCAGCGCCCGCGCACGGGCATCAGGGTCATGTTCGGCCTGAGCGAGCATATCCGCCGCTGCAAGATCGGCGGCTTTCTCAATACCGCCGTCCGCAGCCTGCCCATCGGCAATGATTAGCACATCGGTGGGACCGGCGATAAAATCGATTCCCGTCTCGCCGAACAGGAGCCGCTTGGCGGCGGCGACATATTTGTTGCCGGGGCCGGCGATAAGGTCAACACGCGGAACAGATTCCGTGCCAAGCGCAAGAGCGGCAATTGCCTGAGCGCCGCCAATGGCAAATATTCCAAAGTTATTGTTATCTGCAACTTTTGCGGCTATTGCGGCGGCGGCGAGAATCTTCCGGTCAGGCAGGCCGTCTTCCGTTGGCGGAGATGCAAGTATCACTTCTTCCACACCGGCGCAAAAAGCAGGAATCATGCACATAAGGACTGACGAAAACAGGGGGAAGCGCCCGCCGGGAATGTAAACCGCCACCCGTTCAACGGGAATTATTCGCTGGCCGGTAACAAGACCCGGTTCCATTTCATACTCAAAATGGGAAAATTGCTCTTTCTGTTTTTCCGAAAAGCGTTTAATGTGCTGTGCCGAAAGTTCAAGCGCCTGTGCCAAAGACGGTTCATTTGAGCGTAATTCTTCAAGAGCGCGCTGCGCCTGCTCAAAAGGGACTTCAAGCCGCGCAGGAGAAGATTTATCGAATTGGGACGCAAATTTTCTGACAGCCGCATCTCCTTCGGTTCGCACGGCGGCAATAATTTTTTTTACCGAAATTTCAACTTCTTCATCATGGTTATACGCTGCGTTGTTTTTCCAATACGAGTCAAATTCTCCGCCCTGAATGATTCTCATCGTCTATCACCCCATTGTTCACTGACCATGGTTTACTATTTCCCGGCATGCCCGGAGAACCTTCTCCATATCCGCATCGGTTCCGATACTGACCCGCACAAAATCCGCAATCCGTTCCTTGTTAAAATGTCGCGCCAAAATACCCCGCTGGCGCAATGCGGCGAAAAATTCCGCACCGCTGATACGGGGAGGTTTTATAAAAAGGAAATTAGCCGATGACGGCAGAACAGTAAATCCAAGGCCGCTCAGAGTTTGCGCCGCCCGTTCCCGTGTGGCGACCACCCGGCGGTTAATTTCATCGTAATAGGCCGTATCGGAAACCGCCGCCGCCGCGCCGGTAAGGGCAAGAAGGTCAACGGTATAAGAATTAAACGAATCGCGCACACGGCAAAGACCTTCAATAAGTTTTTCATTACCAATTGCGAAACCGCAACGCAAACCCGCAAGAGACGCTGATTTTGAAAACGTATGTACGGTTAGCAAATTTGAATATTTTTCGATATAGGGAACCGCGCTCTGCGCTCCAAACGCGATATAGGCTTCATCAACAACAAGAACTTTTCCCTGTTTTTCCAAATATTCCGCAAGGGATAAAATATCGTCTAACGGAAGCGCTACCCCGGTTGGCGCGTTGGGATTGGGAAATATTACGCCGCCGAAAGGAATTTTATAATCGTTAATATTAATCGAAAAATCTTTGGTCAGCGCAATGGTACGGTACGGAATGTCCCAAAGACCGGCGTAAACAGGATAAAAACTGTAGGAAATATCCGGAAAAAGTATCGGTGCGGCTTTTGCGCCGCTTTCAAAAAAAGCCCCGAAAGCGAAAGCCAGAATTTCATCAGAGCCGTTGCCCGCGAAAATCTGCTGCGGTTTTACACCGAAACGCGCGGCGGCGGCCTCACGGAATGTTGTACATTCAGGGTCAGGGTAAAGGCGAAGACGCTCCCCCGCGGCATTTTGGATGGCCTCTATAACCTTTGGCGAAGGCGGATAGGGATTTTCGTTGGTGTTAAGTTTTATTAACTGCCCGTCCATGGGCTGCTCGCCGGGTATATACGGAGAAAGTTTTTGTATACGGCTGTTCCAGAATACGCTCATTATTTTTTATGCCGCCTGTCAAGTTCATCCAGAATTTCCTGAACGGTAACGCCCGCTCTTGTCATCAGCACTGTTGAAAAATAGAAAAGGTCAGCCGCTTCCCAGATAATTTCGTCACGGGTTTTTGCCTCGCAGAGTTCTTTCGCTTCTTCCATAATTTTTTCACGGACAAGTTCATCGTCAAGGGTGGCGGTATACGAACCCGGCGCGGGATTACGGAAACGTTCCTGTATTATGTCCTGCAAAAAGGGCAATGTATACTCCCGGTTAGTCGCAAAGCACGACCACGCACCGGTGTGGCAGACCGGGCCCGTCGGCTGCGCTGTCGCAAGCAATGCGTCGTGGTCGCAGTCTGTGCGCAGCCGAATGAGTTGTAACACATTGCCGGAGTTTTCCCCTTTCATCCACAGTTTATTCCGGGTGCGGCTATGGAAACAAACATTTCCCCGCTTAAATGTTTCAGTTAACGCTGCCGTATCGGTAAAGCCGGTCATTAATACCTGACCATCCGTTGATTGAACGATAATGGGGAGCAGCGTTCCTCCCTTTTTCCAGTTAAGCGATGCGGTAAAAGCGTCTGCGAGATTGATTTTTCCGGTATACAGGGCCATACCAAGCTGTACGTCACAGCCGAGAGCGGCGATTTCTTCAATTTCGCCTAACGTAGAAACGCCGCCGGCGACCGTAATCAGGCAGGAAACCGATTCACGCAATTTACGCACGGGAGCAAGGTCAATACCGGTCATGGTTCCTTCGCGCTCCACGCAGGTAAACAGCAATTCACCGGCAAAAGGCTCAACCGCTTTTGCCGCTTCAACAAGGTCGAGTCCGGTGGGGGTTTTCCAGCCGTCCACGACAATTTCTCCGTTGCGAGCGTCAACGGCGACAATCAGCCGCTCCCGCCCGATTTTCTTCGACATGGCTTCAAGAAAGGGGATATTTACCGCAAACTCAGCGCCGGCACTACCCGCCCCTTTTTTTGCCGCTGCAAGCGCAGGGTCGCGAAAAGCGCCGGAACCAATAATAATTTTCCGCGCTCCCAGACTCACCAGTTCCTGCGCCTGCTGGGGCGTTCTGATGCCGCCGCCCAGTCTGCATTCGGCTTTTCGCAAAAGCGGCTTTATCATCTCAATATTGGAATCTTTGCCCATAGCGGCGTCAAGGTCGATGACCGCCACTTCGCCGTAACGGTCAAACTCCGCCGCCAGTTCCAGAGGATTATCCCGCTGTAGTACCAGTTCCTCGCCCTGTTTAAGCTGGACAACTTTGCCGTTTTGTATGTCGATTGACGCTATGACCATTTATTTTTCACCACCTCACGCACACGCCTTGTGCTTCCGCGTGTTTTTTAATTTCCCCAATCGTCGTTTTTCCAAAATGCAGCAGCGACGCTACCAGCGCCGCATCCGCGCCGGGAGCGTCATCAGGCGCAACGGCGCCCATTTCCGGCGAAGCGGTACTGAGCAGAACCTCCGCTATTTGATCAAGCGTCCCCGCTCCGCCTGAAGCGATTACCGGAACCGGAACCGCATTCAGAATACGGCGGGTCAGTTCCAGGTCATAACCTGCACCCGTACCGTCCGCATCAATGGAATTGAGGAGTATTTCTCCGGCTCCCAGTTCAACCGCCTTTACCGCCCATTCAACCGCATCAATGCCCGTGTCAGTTCTGCCGCCGTGAGAAAAGGCGTTCCAGCGCAGGAAACCGCCCTCTGCCCGTTTTGCGTCAATTGCCAGCACTACACACTGGCTGCCGTATGCGTTTGCCATTTCACGTAACAATTCGGGGCGGTTCAGGGCGGAAGTACAGACTGAAACCTTGTCCGCCCCCGCGTTCATCGCGTTGCGCATATCGTCAATGACGCGAATGCCGCCGCCCACGCACAGAGGGATAAAAACTTCAGCGGCGACTTTGCTCACCACATCCAGCAGCGTAGCGCGGCTTTTATACGAAGCGCCAATATCAAGAAAAGTAAGTTCGTCCGCGCCGTTGTCGTTGTAACGCCGGGCCAATTCCGCCGGGTCTCCGGCATCCTGAATGCCCTTGAATTTAATTCCCTTTACTACCCTGCCGTCATCAACATCAAGGCAGGGAATAATCCGTTTTGCCTGCATTTATCTCTCCGCCCAATTCTGCAAAAGGGCAAGTCCCGCCGCGCCTGATTTTTCCGGGTGAAATTGCACCGCCGCCAGCGCGCCCCGTTCCACCGCACAGCAGTAGCGCAGATAGTATTCCGCTTCAGCGGCGCACACTGAATCATCCGCCGGGTCCGCATAGTATGAATGAATATAGTAAAAAAAACTATGGGCGGGAATATCCTTAAACATTATTGAATGGGGCCGCGCGCCGGTCTGATTCCAGCCGATTTGGGGAATCTTACGCCCGGGAAAGCGGCGCACCGTTCCGGAAATAACCGAAAGTCCCCGCACCGCTTCGCCGTTCCGGGGCGGGGCCTCTTCTGAAGACTCAAACAATAACTGCAAACCGATACAGATTCCTAAAAAAGGTTTATCGGCTTTTATCCATTCCTGTATCGCCCGGGCATAACCGGACTTTACCAGAGACGCCATTGCCGTCGCAAAGTGGCCGTCTCCGGGAAAGATAATTTTGTCAAAAGGCGATGACGAAACGGAAAGTTCCTCCGGCCCTGCGGCAAAACGCGCGGGCAGCGAAAGCCGCTTTAAGGCATTCATCACCGAGCCGAGATTTCCCGCGCCGTAATCAATTACGCCTATCATGCTATTGTCAGGGTATCAAGACTTCCCTTGGTAGAGGGAATCAAATCTTGAGCGCGTTCATCAATTTCAGCGGCAGAACGAAGGGAACGGGCCGCCGCCTTGAACAGGGCCTCAATTTTGTGATGGTCGCTGCGGCCCCGGAGAATTTCCAGGTGCAGATTACAGCCCGCCGCGCCGGTAAAACCTTGCCAAAAATCTTCGATAGTATCGGTTTGAAATGCGCCAGACCATTGAGCTGCAGTCGGACCGGCATCATTTTCAGCGGCAATTAACGGCGTACCTGAAAGGCTGGCGGCAAAAAACAGAAAGGGGCGGCCTGAAATATCCACCGCGGCGCGGGCAAGGGTTTCATCCATGGGAAAAAGGCAGCTTCCGTTGCGCCTGATACCTCTTTTTTCACCTAACGCCCGCGCAAAGCACTGACCCAAAACAATGCCGGTATCCTCGACCAAGTGGTGCTGATCAACTTCAAGATCGCCCGATGCGGTAATTTCCAGGTCAAACAAGCCGTGGCGGGCAAAGGTATTGAGCATGTGGGCCATAAAACCAATGGGATAAACCAGATTTGCCGTACCTTTTCCGTCAAGGTTGAGTTTTATTCTTATATCAGTTTCTTTTGTCTTTCTGACAATTTCAGCTATACGCGGCATAAGATTCCCAAAAAAAACCGCAGCCTACAGGCTGCGGCAACGCAACTACTCTTTCAAACCGCCCATAGTAATACCGGAAATGATAAACCGCGACATAAACGCATAGAATATCATAATCGGTATCAGTGAAATGGCAACTCCCAGATAAATGGCGCCATATTCGGCACGGTAAATATTACCCCGCAGATTTTGAACCAGCATGGGCAAGGTATACTTTCTCTCGCTGGAAAGCAATATAAACGGTGTAATAAAGTTATTCCACGAACCGACAAAGGTAAAAATCGACTGGGCCGCAAGCGCGGGAAGTATAATCGGCAGAATAATAACATTGAATATCCGGTATTCGCCGGCGCCCTCAATCCGCGCCGCATCAATAAGTTCAACAGAAAGGGCGGACATCATGTACTGCCTCAGAAACAACACCGTTCCCGCCGCGGCAATACCCGGAATAATCAGGGGAACATAACTGTCGCGGAGTTTTATACGGGATATGAATTGAAAAAACCCAATAATGGAAAGCGTTGTGGGCAGCATTATTATAATAAGGATTACCGTCCACAGTATTATTCTTCCCTTAAACCGGTAGACATGCAAGCCGTAGGCCGTCATTGCCGAGAAGTAAACGCTTAACGCCGTAGCGGTGACGGAAATAAAGGCGCTGTTTCCAAAGCCCTGCCAAATCTGAAAACCCCGTCCGGTTAAGATCCGCCAGTTGAACATGGCATTGCTGCCGGGAATCAGGGATAATCCCAGATTGATCTGCTCGGTAGAACGGGTAGCGTTGACCAACAGCAGATAAATCGGCACTACGGCGACAACACCCAGTATAATCATGGCAATATGAATAAAATAATGTCTGCCAAAGAAACTCTCGCTGCTCGACGTTGTCATTTTTTGCCTCCTTTCTGTTTTTTAAGGTCACTGCGGTCCTGCAAAAAGAAAAATATTAAAAGGGCCAAAGCAATGGTAACAATAAATATACCTATGGAAATGGCGGCTCCATACGCATAGTCGTTAGCCCCTCTCCCCAGGGCGGTATTGTACTGATACACCGTTGTAGTCCGAATCTTGAAAGCGGGAGAGCCCTGCATATCGGTAAGCAGGAAGGGAATGTCAAACATCTGCATACCGCCAATCGCCGAAGTAACCAGAATGTAGAGCATGATGGGACGAAGCAGGGGCAGGGTTATGTACCAGGTGGTTTGGCGGCTATTGGCGCCGTCAATTACCGCGGATTCATACAGCGAAGGAGAAATGGTGGTTATACCCGCCATGAGTATAATCATCGTGTAACCGTACCACATCCACCACTGGATAAAGGCTACCAAACCCCGTGAAAACGGTACACTGCGGAAAAAGTTAAACGCTTCTTTTGCCGCAATCCCGCCTTCAAGAATAACCGTATCCTGAATACCCAGAGAACGCAGAAACTGATTTGCCGGAGCAGTAACGTGCGCATTGTAACCAAAGATACTCCGGAAGAGCAGGGCTACCGATACGGCGGTCAGCAGGTTGGGCATATAAACAATCGCCCGGAACAGGCCCTTGCCGGCCAGGTTGAGCCGGACATCGGAAAGCCAAATGGAAAGTATCAGAGCAAGCCCCAACTGGGGGACAAAGTTAATAGTCCAGATAATAAAGGTATTTCCCAGAGCGCCCCAAAAATAGGGGTCGGTAACCAGATGCATAAAATTGGCAAAACCGACAAAACTGTACTCAGTACGCAAACCTTTCAGATCGGTAAAACTCAGCATAAACGTGTACAATGTAGGCCACAGGTTAAATACACAAAACACCACTACAAAGGGTGTAACAAAAAAATACCCCCATCGGTTTGTCTTGGTCTCATGACCAACAACTTTTCTTTTAATGAGGGGTTTACTTCCCAATTCAGGGGCAACACTGGTCTCTTGACCAACGACCTTTTTTTTATGAGAAAAGAATTCCTTTTTTTGAGCAAGGAATTCTTTTACTTTTGTACGCATCGGTCCTCCTGTAAAAAAGGGCGCGGATGATAATAAAACCCGCGCCCTTGCAAGATTAATCTTTAAATAGTCAATCTACTATCTTCCAAACTGCGCTTCCGCCTGAGACCTGAAATCCGCCAGAGCCTGAGCCTTGGTTTTCTCACCGTTAATGAAAGAAGCCATTGCTTCACCAAAAAGGCCTTCTATGGCTTCATCACTTCCCTGCAGCAGTTTGCCGTTAACGGCTTTGGCCATTTCAGCAAATTCAGCATAGTGATTCTGTCCGCCCAGGAAGGGCTCGCTGTAGGCGTCTTTAATTTTGTTGATTACGTTAACGTTGCTCACCATGTCGCCGGAATCTTTGGCCCATGCTTCAAGGAACGCATCATCGGTGGTCACATAGCGAATGAACTCTTTGACCGCGTCCACATTCTTGGTGAATTTAGAGGCGCCAACCCAGGTGCCGCCCCAGCGATAGGAAGACGGACCGGGGATCATGGCCCAGTCGCCCGATGTATCGGGAGCATTGGTCTTGAGTACATAGTGAAGGCCCCAGGTGGGGAGGAAGTAGGAGAATACTTCTACCGGTTTTCCGGCTTCATCTCTCAGTTCGCCCTTCATACCGGCAAACCAGCCTTCTGACCATTGGCCTACCCTGCCTTCCCAACGATTGTCGTGCAGAGTCTTGCAGATGTCCAGATATTGTTCCATGGCCGGATCAATAACCAATTTACCATTCACTACCCAGGGATCTTTCCGGGCGGACATGAATGAATTGTACAGATCGCTCACGCTGGAAACGACCACGCAGGAACCGCTGGACTTATCTTTGAGCAGTTTTGCGGTTTCGAGCAGCTTGTTAAAGTTCGTAAAATAGGTCTGTACCGTTTTGGGGTCATCGGTTCCGAAGTATTTCTTTGCCAGGCTGCGGCGATAGAACATGGCGCCGGGACATGCCTGCCAGGACATACCGTAGACTTTACCATTATAAGTGCCAACTTCCACCGGATAGGAAAGAAGTTTGCTCTTGTTGGCTTCGTAAACGTCGGTGATGTCCAGCAAAAGGCCGGATTCAACATACTTGCGGACAAAAGCGGATTCCAGAGCAATAATGTCCGGAGCGCCCTGACCGGTAGGTAGAACCGGGTCTATTTTGGCCTGGAACTGATCCGAGGGGGTCTGGGAATAATCAACCTCTACCCCAGGATGGGACTGTTTGTAATAATTGTTGGTCATGTTTGCCAATTCATCAGTAAATGACCAAATTACCAATTTACCACTGCCTGCGCCACGGCCTCCAGCCTGAGCGCCTTCTTTCTTTGGACAGCCGCTTAACACGATAAGGGCCACCCCCGCAATGAAAAGAATTTTTTTCATACTCTTTCCTCCACATGATTTGTTTTCCCAGACTTTTTGTGACCTCTGGGTTTTATAGGTCATTATATCATAGGGCACACAAAGATGCAAGCGCAAAAAACGTAAAAAAGTCAAATTTTGTGAAACCCCTCATTATTTTTTTTCTCCTCGCTTTCGGGAAATTTCCCTAATAAGTTTCCCTTATATGGCCTACAGCATCGCTTTCCGCAGATCATACTCTACAATATCAAGAGCGCCCAACTTTTTCAAGCGGGGAATGATGCCGGGAACTTCATGCCGCCGTACGGCGATTTTCACCGCAAAGCCCCCGTCGCCGAACAGCGGGGCAATGGTAGGACTGCGCATGGCCGGCAGGCCGTTAACCACTGCGTCAAAACAATGTTCAGGAATATTCATTTCCAGCATAACCCGGTCGCGGCCGTTAAGAACCGCCTGAAACAGCATGGCAAGCTCTTCAATACGATTCCGTTTTTCCGGGTCGGCAAGGGCGGCATGGGAAGCGACAAAGCGGGTGGATGATTCCAGCAGCGTGTCGATGATTTTCAGTCCGTTGTCCCGCAAAGTCTGACCCGATGAGGTATTGTCGATAACCATGTCGGCGTCATCAGGGGGAAAAACTTCCGTCGCGCCGTAGGTACGGAGAATCCGGTACTGGTAAGAGGCGGCGTCAAGCCAGCGCTGCGCCAGGTTTACGTATTCGGTAGCCACCACCAGTTTTTTGGAACGGAGCGCATTATTGTCCAGCGATTGGGGAACCGCCGCTACTATCTTTACCCGGTCCAGGCCAAGGTCGATAATTTCTTGTACATCGGCGCCGCTTTCCTGTATCCAGTCAATGCCGGTAAAACCCGCGTCATGGCTGCCCAGTTCCAGAAGTTCGCCGACATTCTGCGGCTTCATGATTTTTGCGTCAATCCAGTCTGCGCCCAGCGAGGGCCTATAGGTCCGGTCAGTCAGGGCAAGGGGAAAACCCGCTTCGGAAAACAGGCGGGCCACACCGTCAAATATCCTGCCTTTGGGGATAAGCAACCTGAGTTTGTCGGTCATGGGCTTACTGTATCATAAAGCGGAAAGTTAAGGAAGTTTCTTCAGGCGGCCGTTTTGGCGGTAACTCCACCAGGCGGTTGGTGAAAAAATGATATGGTCAAGCAGGTGCAGTCCCAAAATTTCAGACGCCTTGAGAAGGCGGTCGGTAATTTCGTCATCTTCGGGGGATGGGTACAGGCGGCCTGAAGGATGGTTATGGGCGACGGCAAAAGCGGCGGCGCGGTCCTGAATAAGGTCGGCAAAAACTTCGCGCGGATGGACGATGGTCCGGTTTACCAGGCCGATAGTTACCACCCGGACGGACATTACTTCATGCGCGCCGTTCAGGGACAGGCTGATAAAACGCTCCTGTTTCCGGTCGGCATTGTGCCGTACCAGGGAAAAAATTTCATCGGGACGTTTGATAATGGAACCGGTCGCACCCCAGCGCCGCCTGCCCAATTCCAGCATGGCCGCCACGGCGCAGGCCTTTGAACTGCCCATGCCGGACAGTTGTTCAATCTCCTGTACGGAAGGAACTTCCCTGTTCCGGTCAAGCAGGCCGAGGAGCTCATTGGCCAGTTCAGACACATTTTTCCCCTTGATTCCCGTATTCAAAAGAACAGCCAAAAGTTCGGCATCGGAAAGAAAGGCCGGGCCCTTGTTAATCAGGCGCTCGCGGGGCCGCTGTTCGGGAAACAGTTCAAGGGGACTTTTGCGGGTTTTTCGCCTTTTTTCCCGGTATCTTGTCTGCATTTCAGCAGAGCAATCAAAATAACGTATGTCGCTCATACTGATAATAGGGGGCGATTCGGTGTTTTGCTTTAGTCACAGTATAAGGAAATTTATTTTTTTTTCCTGAATATTCCCCGCAGGCGGGAAAAAATGCCTTGTTGCGCGGGGGCGCTCTGTTTCGGCTGCTTGGGGCGGCTGACCTTTTCCGGTTTGCGCGGCGCGGCCGGCGTTCCGCCGGAATTGTCTTTGTCTGCCGGCTGGCTGGAGGCAGGGGCCCCGGAATGGTACTTCTGTTTATATAAAGCCATTCGTTCTTCAAAACTCATGCGGGAGAGGTCTTTCGTTTCAGGAAGCGCCGCCGCAGTGCGCTCGTTGCCGTGCGGTTGGCTTTGCCGGCGGTTTTCGCCTGATGCGCCGTTGTGGACTGCGTCGCCGGTAAAGGCGCGGCCCTGCCGGGGTACTTGCCGATGGCCTTCCTGCAGTTTGCCGCCGGCTTTACCGTGCGGGTGAGGGCGGCCTTCAGGCCGACGGCTTTTGCCCTCGTTGCGGCTCTCAGGCCGACGGCTCTCAGTCCGGCGGGAGCCGGGTCGGCGGCTTTCGGGCCGGCCGACTTTTGCGCCGCCAATATGCGGATGACGCTTCTCGCCGCGATCCTCGTAAAATTCGGTATGAATCTGCTGACCGGCGCTTTTGTCTGCGGCGTGAAGCTCCGGCGCAGCAATTTCCGAAGGTATCTTTTTGCCGATATAGCGTTCAATGGCGGGCAGTTCGTACACATCCTGCTCGCTTGCCAGCGTGACAGCCCTGCCGGTTTTGCCCGCCCGCGCCGTACGCCCGATGCGGTGTACATAATTTTCCGCTTCGGTGGGCAGATCATAATTTACCACCATAGCCAGACCCTCAATGTCCAGGCCCCGCGCCGCGACATCGGTGGCTACCAGGATTTTGGTTTTTCCCGCCTTAACATCATTGATAACCTTGAGCCGCCGGGCCTGGGGCAGATCGCCAATAATGAATTCGCAGTCATAGCCGTTAAGCCGCAGCCTCTTGGCTATGATTTCCGTATAACGTTTGGTATTGCAGAAAATAATGGCGCTTTCAGGCAGTTCCCGTTCAAATATACCCAGAAGCAGTTTCATTTTTTCTTCGGAAGGAACATGATAGAGAATTTGATCGATTTCTTCAACCGTTACCGTTTCCGGCTCAATCTCGATTTCAAAGGGCGCGTGGGTGTATTCCCAGGCAAGATTTTTTACCCATGCGTTAAGTGTCGCACTGAACAGCATGGTCTGGCGGCGGCCGGCGGGAGGCACTACCTTAATCAGCTTGCGGAGATCCGGGTAAAACCCCATATCGAACATCCGATCCGCCTCATCCAGAATCAAAAAAGCAATGTCCATCAGGTTCATCCGGCCTGATTTATTCAGGTCCAGCACCCGGCCCGGCGTTCCCACCATTATTTGAACATTTTCCCGCAGCAGCTTTTCCTGCTGGGTATAGCCTACCCCGCCGTAAAAACTGCCCACCTTTAAGGGAAGGTATTTGCCCAGCATCTTCGCCTCTTCCTCGATCTGGACAGCCAATTCCCTGGTGGGGGCCATAATAAGGGCCTTTTTCCCCGCCAAAAGGTCTTCGGCAAGCAGCCGCTGAAAAACAACCGTAAGAAAGGCCGCTGTTTTTCCCGTTCCGGTTTGGGACTGCACATACAAATCCTGCCCGCCAAAGGCATGCGTCAACACCTGCTCCTGAACGGGCATACAGGTAACATATTCGGCTTCGGCAATTCCCCGCTGTAAATCAGGGTGCAGATTAAATTCTTTAAATTCCATAGCCATTAACTTCCTATAGATGATAGTAAATTTTGGGGGTAGTGAACAGCCTCCCTGAATATCCCGCACAACGGCAGCATTTACGGGGGCAGCAGCGTTTACCGTTCATTTCATCGTATAAAAAAACATTTTTTGGAAAAAAAACGCCAAAAAAAACGCACAGCGACAACATTGTCACCTATAATTGTTTGTGTAAACCACAAAAAGAACGAAAATTATCAGTACCATTATGAAAGAAAATATTAACGAAAATTATGTGCGCCTCCTGGTCAGCAAAAACCTGAAACGGCTCAGGTCTCTGCAAAATATTTCTCAGTTGGGTCTCGCGCTGAGCGCGGGGCTTACCCACAATTTTATTAATGACATTGAAAACTGCAAAAAAGGCGTTTCTGTCAAAACTCTTGCAAAACTTTCTGTTGCGCTTAACGTAGAGCCGCATCAGTTCTTTCTGCCTGAAGATATGTCAAATAACAAAATGCTGGCCTATGTGAACGACTTTAACGATTCACTGCAGAAGGTTGTTAAAGAACTGACCGAACAGTACCTTTACTAGGCAGCCTCCGCCATCAGCGCCTTAAATTCCTTCTCGTCAAGGGTTTCTTTCTCCAGGAGCGCTGCCGAAACGCGGTTTAAAATACCGCTGTTTTTTTCAAGCAGTTCCTTTGCTTTCGCATATTCGCTGTCAATTATCCGGGCTA
>JAIRRB010000032.1 GCA_031256195.1 Treponema sp. | reverse complement strand
GCTTTGCGGAAAGCCTTAAACATACTCAACCAAGCGCAGTGCGTCCCCGGCGCCAACGTGCAAATCTTGAACGAATGGATCAACAAATACAACGATGAAATGGTGCTGTTCAACGGCGTCAGCGAAGAGTTTATTGACGTTATTGACAACCTGCATCCCGTTGACAAGGGCGGATACTAAGGGGGGATACTGATGTACCAGCCGTATGTTGACCGGATGATCGCCGCCGATACCGCCGCCAGCCGCAAAGCGGTGGTAGGCGATATGCGCCGGATGTTTGCTTTCTCAACCGCCAAGGCGTACAAGACTTTGAAAGAAAACGGATGGGAATCCGGCAGGGCGAAACGAAAAGACGCCGGAGCCTCGTCTGTAGACAAAGAGCTATTGATCGCCCTGGGCGAGATGGTGAAACAGTGCATCCGCAAAAACGGCAAAGCGACACTCCCGGTGAACGTAGCAAGGTCAATACTGGAGGAACGGGGTTTTACAATCCCGATAAGCGACAGCCGCCTTCGTGAACTGCTCCGGCAGAACCACATGGCGGCAGCTGACAGCAAGATTCCATCACCGCATCAAACCATGCGTACTGAATTTCCCAATCAGGTACACTTTGCCGATCCATCTGTGTGCCTGATTTACTTCGCGCCGGGGGGAAAACAAAAACTAATCGGCGATGACGAGCTTTATAAAAACAAAAATTTCCTTGAGGGGAAAATGAAGTGCTGGCGTTATGTGCTAACCGACCATTACTCCGGCTCCATTTGCGCCAGATACTACGCTTCAATGGGCGAGACGGCGGCTAATATGTATGATTTTCTGCTGTACGCATGGGGCCGGAAGGAAAGCAACGTAAATGTTTTTCACGGCATACCGGAACTCTTGATATGGGACTGCGGCACAGCGAACATCGCCAGGGCTACTACCAACGCGCTTAAAGCCTTCGGCGTTAAAACTATGCCGCACCTGCCGGGGAACCCCCGCGCCAAAGGCCAGGTAGAGAACGCTAACAATCTGGTAGAGACGCAGTTTGAAAGCCGGCTGCGCTTTGAGCCGGTAAACAGCATCGAGGAATTGAACGACGCGGCGGAACGGTTTTATACGGCGTACAACGCCAACCTGCTCAACGGCCTCGATACGAGGCTGCGCCGCGGCGGGGCGGTTATAGGAAGCCGGGCAAACCTCTGGCAGCGCATCCCGAAAGAAAAACTGCGGGAACTTCCAGACAATGAAACGTGCCGTCAAGTTTTTGCTAACGGCATACAGAAGCGCAAAGTAGCAGGGGATTTGACGGTGAGTATTGTCCATCCCAGAGCCGGGCGGTCGCTACGCTATAGTGTCCGCGATTTACCGGGCATCCTTGTCGGTATGGAACTCAATTTACAGCCGTTACTCGTAACAGCGGAACCTTTATGTATCGTCAGCTATGAAAACCTCAAAGAGGAATTGAGTTTTGAGATTGAGCCGATTGTATACGACAACGCCGGATTCGATGTAAGCAGCCCGGTCTATGGTGAGAATTACAAGCGGCCCAAAGATACGCAAAGGGAGAAAGCCGAAAAGATTCTTGAGGTTCCGGGACTTACCGCCGTTATGGGGCCGGCGCATAGTTTCATAAACCCGGAAAATCCATTTATCCGGCAGAGCAAAGGAACACCCGTCACGGTCGCGGAAACAGTACACGCCCACGATATTATCATCAGCGCGGTAGAAGCGGCCAAGCGGCTCAAGATGGAATGCGGCTTTGTGCCGGAAGGTTTCATTAACGAATTGAAAAAGCAATACCCGGAAGGGGTATCTACCAGAATCGTTGATGATTTGATCAAAGCCCGCAAGCCGAAAACGGAAACTCCAATAAATACCAAAAATTGGATTATTGAAAGCGGCGCGGTAGCCGATGCCGGGGAATTTGTAGAAGCCAGGGCAGAGGCGCGGAAAAGCAAAATTGCGTAAGGAGCGCAAAAATTATGATGACCTTAAAAACATTCAAAAAATTTGGTATAACCAAAGACCCTTTTTCCGGTGATGTAGTAAAACCGGAAGATGTATACCTCACCGAAGATACCCGCTTTGTAGCCGAGTATTTTTTGCAAGCCGCCAAGGTTGGCGGTATGGTCGCTTTAGTAGGCGAGAGCGGAAGCGGTAAAACCACTATCCGGCGTTACGCGATAGACCGAATGACAGCGGAAGGGGAGAAAGTACGAATCATCGCCCCACGGTGTGTCGATAAAACCAGGCTTACAACCGGAACGATCTGTGATGCCATTATAGCGGACTGCTCTACCGAAACACCCAAGCGCACACTTGAGGCCAAGGCCCGTCAAGTTGAGCGGATACTTACAAACTCAAGCCGGAGCGGATACAGCCATGTGCTGATGATTGAGGAGGCTCACGACCTCGGTATCCAAACCTTGAAATACTTGAAGCGTTTTTGGGAAATGGAGGACGGTTTCAAAAAGTTATTGTCCATTGTGCTTATCGGGCAGGTGGAACTCAAATCAAAACTTGACGAGGGGAAAAACTGGGAGGCGCGTGAAGTGATCCGGCGCATAGAAATTTTGGAATTGGAACCGCTGGGATCAGGCGCGGAGATCGCCGCCTACCTGGACATCAAATTCAAACGGCTCGGCAAAGACCGGAAAAAGATAATTGACGATAGCGGCTGTAACGCCCTGGCGGAGAAACTGCGGAGGCAGACCCGAAACGGCGTTGTCTACTCGGTGGCGTGGCCCCTGCTCGTCAATAACTGGTGCCGCAGGGCTATGAACGAGGCTGCGGAACTCGGCGCCGATCTTGTGGATGCCGAGGTAGCGAACGCTTTGTAAGGGGAGGAAAACTATGAGAAGCATGATCCAATTTTTATGTTTTAAATTTCCGAATGTCTTTATGCGGTTTACAGCCTGCCGCCATAAGGATGAATCAAAAGTCTGGTGCAAATATTGTCATCAATGCGCCATGTGGTCTTAATAATTTTTATTGAGGAGGGGGCAATGAATAAAGTACAGTTGCAAATTCAAATTTCAGCGGAAGCAATGGACGGGTTAAAAACCGCTGCTGAAAAAAAGGGCATCACACCGAACATTCTGGCGCGGTTAATTCTGAATGAACGCTTTGGCCAGACTGATGAGGAATCAAAATCCTATACCTTCACTACCAGAAGCTGGCGTGAAATTGAAGCGTATGCCAAGGTCAGAAATTTAGGCTCTGTTGAAGGATTCGTGCCTGTCGCTTTGGATATGGCTATGTCTCGGAATAGGCTTTCTCCGCATCAAAAAGCCGAGTTTGAGAAAATACTCGGCAAATGAGAAACACGCCCGTCCGCAGGCCTGCGGACGGGCTCTATGGGGGTTTAAAATGAATCTAGCAGCGACCGAAAACAAACGTAAAAGGCTCATCCAGCTTATCCACGTAGGCAAGGCCGAACTAGGCATGGATGACGGGGCGTACCGCGCTTTTCTTGACGGGGCCTGCGGCAGGGGTTCCGCCGCGGAAATGACCGTGCGGCAGCTTGAGCGGGCGGTAAGAGCCATGCGGAAAAACGGCTTTGTACAGTTGGCAAGCCGTGTAAAGCCGGAGGAGAAAGGCCGGGCGATATTAGAGCAGCTTGATTATATCAAGGGCATGTGGCAGAAATGCGCACGGAATAAAAGCGATAAGGCGCTTGCCGCGTTTGTGAAGCGGATCGCCAATGTTGACGCTCTGCGTTTTTTGGATGTAGGGCTGGCGCAGAAGGTAATACTTGCATTACGCGACATGATGGCAAAAGCCGGGTTTGATCCCGATACATCGGAGGCTCTTAATGGCCAAATCCAATGACAACGCCCTTGTGGAAGATTTGATACTTGCCTGCACCGGCGGGGGAATATCATCGGCAGCAGCGCAAAAAGCGGTCCGCGCCCTTTGCCGGTATTACGGGGGGCAGATGATATATATCCCGGTAAAAAAAGAAACCGGAACGTCTGCGGAAAACCTGCGGGGAATCTTTGCTGACGCGGTAGGCGATAACGCCGCTGAAAAAATACTCGGCAAGATCATGGCGCTTTACGGAAATATGCAATTGTACATCCCTATGGAACGGACGGCTTTCCGTAAAGTCATCGCTCTTGAAATTTACGAGCGTTACGGAAATGACGGGGGCAGCATGAACGATCTGGCCAGGTCTTACGGCATCAGTTTTACGCTTGCCTATAATCTCTGGAAGCTGGGAAAGCATGAAAAATTACAGCCTTCGATGCCTTATCTTCCATTCTTGGAGATGGCAGAAAACAATAATTCTAATTAGTACAAAAAAGGGCTTTTTAATCGATAGGCTGTCGGTATGGAAATTACTGACAGCCTTTTTTTATCGCTTAATTTTGAAGGGACATTGCCAACTTCCATCGAACTCATACCAGCCGGAGCAGAGATCAAAGGCCGGGACGGGCGCAAGTGGAAAAAAAGCGATCCTCAAAGAGTAATTCTTAATTCTATGAATCGGCTTCCCCGGTTGGTTATTGACGAAAATCACTCCACCGATCTGGCGGCCCCCAAGGGCGGCTCCTCTCCGGCAATGGGTTGGATGACCAATCTTCGTACCGGAGAAAACGGCTCTATCTGGGCCGATGTCGAATGGACAAAGCGCGGCTCGCAAGCAATTTTGAACAAAGAATACAGTTTTATTTCACCTGTTTTCTTACACGATGACCAGAGTGAGATTACTGTGGTTCTTCGGGCTGGACTCACCAATTCACCAAATTTGCAATTACCGGCGTTAAATTCCGAACACAGTTCGGAGCCGGAAAAAAATAACACGGAGGTATCCATGAATAAAGAATTATGCGCGGCTTTAGGTTTGAGCGCAACCGCCACGGAAGCGGAAGCCATTGCTGCTGCCATCGCCTTGCAAAGCAAGGCGGCCTTGAACGCCGCCAAGCCCGGTACGGCACAGACGCAGACGGACACATCAAAGGCAGACCTGGCCGCATACGCGCCCAGAGCCGACCTGAACGCGATGGAGGCGAGGGCGGTTGCCGCCGAAAAGCAGCTTGCCGACCTTAACGCCGCCAAGATCAAACAGGAAGCGGAAGCGGCGGTAGACGAAGCAATCAGAAACCGGAAGATTGCTCCGGCGAGCAAGGCGGAGTATTTGGCTCTCTGCTCCGCCAAGGACGGGCTTGAGTCCTTCAAAAAGATAGTTGCCGCTACCCCGGCGATTATCAGCACGGAGGCCCAGGCACCGGAGAGCGCGCCTTCAACTTCGGGAACCGTGGCTTTGAACGCCGAGGAAAAAGCGATGGCCAAAGCGATGGGCTATACCGAAGAAGAATATCAAAAAATCACCGGCAAGGAGGGCAAATAAATGATCATCACCAATACTGTCTTAAACGGGCTGCGTACCGCATTCCGGGAAGAATTCCGCACACGGATGCTGGAACTTGACGCGAAACCTATTTGGAAACTGCTGGCCACAATCATCCCGTCCAGCACGAAGAGTAATACCTACGGCTGGCTGTCGGCGTTTCCCCAGATGCGGGAATGGGTGGGTGACCGTGTTATTAAAGACATGGCGGAAGCCGCATACCAGATTGTCAATGAAAAGTGGGAATCTACCCTCGGCGTTATGCGTACTGACATCGAAGATGACAATCTGGGCCAGTACCGGGTTATAGCGCGGCACATGGCCGATGAGTTTGAGCGGTTTATGAACCGGCACCTGGCGCTTCTTATCGTCAACGGTTTTTCCAACCTTTGTTTTGACGGTCAAAAATTCTTTGACGGCGAACATCCGGTTTATCCGAACACAGACGGCACCGGAACAGCAACCAGCGTTTCCAACATTATCGGTAATGGTACCGGGAAGCCCTGGGCGCTGTTATGCCTGTCGGGAAGCCTCAAGCCCTTTATCGTCCAGCAGCGCACCTTGCCGGAATTTGAAGAGATCACCGACACCAAAAACGAAACGGTTTTTATGAAAGACCAATACCTTTACGGTATTCGTTACCGGGGCAGTTGGGGATACGGTCTCTGGCAACAGGCCGTGGGTTCCAAAGAGGCGCTCACTACCGCCAAATACGAAGCGGCCCGGCTCGCCATGCAAACCTTCAAACGGGACGGCGGCGATCCGTTGGGCATTATGCCGACCCACCTTATTGTAGACCCCACAAATGAAGCGGCGGCCCGCGCGATTCTTTCAAGGGAACTCATCAACGGCGGCGAATCAAACCCCAACTACCACACGGCGGAACTCGTAGTAGTTCCCCATCTGTAAAAGGAGAAAAAGATGAATAAAGAAGAACTTATTCCTTTGGCTGAAAAGCTGAACGCTGAACTTGACAAAAAGAAACGCAATGATATTGTCGCCGATTTCTGCAAAGAAAAAGGCTTGAAACCGGGCGACGTGTGGAAACAGCTTAAAGAAACCGGGGGCGATCCGCCAGCACCGCCTGACGGCGGCCAATCCGGCAGCGATCAGTCAAACAACGGGCAGGAGGCCAGGAAGGTGCCTGTTCTGGTTTCCCACAAGACGGGGTATGAAAAATACCGCTGCGCCGGGCTGGTACTGGCGCGCAAACCGGAAAACTATCTGGTTACCGAAGAGCAGTATGAAAAACTCCGCCGTGATCCGTGGGTGACGGTTATCGGCGGAGAGAAAAGGGACGGCGCGGATAAATGACGCCGCTGATTTCCGTAGAGCAGTTTCTATCCATGCAGCCTTCATCCGTTATTCTCCCCATAGATGGGGAAAACAAGCCGGATAAAGGAAGAATAGAGATAGCCCTGCGGCAATCCTCCGGTGTTATTGTAAGCCATCTTCCCTGGCTTCTTGACGGAGCCGGGGAAATTGGCCGTCCGGTCAATCCGCAATTTGCCGATGCTCTGGAGGCGATCTGTTCAGACCTCGCTCTTGATCGTCTGACCGATACCGTTACCAACAGCGAAAACGCCCGGAACAAATACAAAGAAAGCATTACCCTTTTGGAAAAAATAAACCGGGAATATCAAGGCGGCCTTGAGGGGCCTGGTTTTCAGGAATCGGAAGTAGTGGCTCCCGGTAAAGACGGAATTACTGATGGCAGATTTTTCAAGAAAGGGAAGGTGTTTTAATGGGCGGCGCTTCAGTCGGCTTTGATCTTAAAGAGGTTGATGCCGTAAAAAAAATGCTTGCAAACGCTTCCTTAAATGCCTCCGACCGGAGCCGTCTCTTGCAAAGTATCGGCGTGGAGATGGAAGCCCAGACCCAAGAACGTTTTGATACACAAAAAAGCCCTGACGGGGATTCATGGAAAAACCTGGCAAGTAAAACGCGAGAATACTACGCCGGTCAGGGATGGTCAGCCCGATCAGTTTTAGTAGGCGAAGGAACTTTGCGGGACAGCATTACCAGCGAAGTCCAGGGCGGGGCCTGGTCTGTACTTGTAGGAGCGGCAATGGAATATGCCGCCGTCCATCAATTCGGCGCGGAAATAGTGCCGAAAAACGCCAAGGCGTTATTTGTACCGGGCTATGGAATGTTACAGAAAGTAAATATTCCGGCGCGTCCCTATCTCGGCGTTTCACCTGACGATGCCAAGGTAATAGAGGGCGCTGTCGCAAGTTTTCTTGGAGGAATTATTAAATGAGCAATTATTTAGCCATCCGCGATGCGGCGGTTGAACAAATAAAAACGGGAATGGCCCCTTTATATCCCAAAATGACTATTGAGGCGCATCCCGGCCTTTTCACTGAACAGTCAATTAAAAGAGACGCGCAGCGAACCCCGGCGATCCTGACGAGTCTTGTTAAGGCATCCGATGGAGAACAGCGCGATAGTATCATTTTTGTAAGCTGGGTTTTATACCGGGCCAGCAGTGAAGACAAATTATACGACGGGGCATTGAGAATTATATCGGAATTAATACCCATTATTAGAAAAGCGGATTTCGATCTTGATATAAAGAATACAAATATTGAGGCAGAGTGCCTGTATTCCGGCGCGTTAGACGCTATCAACATTACCATGTGGGCGGTCAAGTGGGAACTGGTACTCGGAAATCATGCGGTCAAGGGAGGCGGGTCGCTTTCAGACCTTGAAGAAGTTGGCGGTTATGACGGAACAACAGTAGTTGGAACCGTGGAAATAAAAGATCAAACGAAAATGGAGGAATGATTATGCCCATACCCTTTACACAAATCCCGGACATATTATTAGTACCGGGGCAATACCAGGAAGTTGACAATTCCCTGGCCGGGAGTGTCGGCGAGATTAAAAAAGCGCTCATTATCGCTTATAAGAGCGGGGCTGGCACGGCCCCTGCCGGGAAGCCTGTCCGGGTGCTTTCCGATCTCAAAGCCGCATCTCTTTTTGGTTACGGCAGCCCTGCCGCGCTTTTGGCGAAGACGTTTTTGGCTTTGAACAAAATCGAGCAATGCTGGGTGTTGCCGGTGGACGTGCCGGAGGCCGCAACGCCCTGGCAGAAAAAATTCACGGTCAGCGTAACCACGGCACAAAAAGGCGCGGCGGCGATCACGGTGAACGGCCAGAAAATTGATGCCGCCGCTATTGATGACGGGGCCCCGCCTGAAGAAATAGCCGCCGCGATTGCAGCCAGAATCAACAGCGAGCTTTGGCTGCCTGTTGAAGCCGAGGCCGGCGAAGGCGGCAAATTTACCGTCAAGTCAGCGGTTTCCGGGACGGGCGGGAATTTCAATACCGTTGTTATCAAAAGCGAAGCAGCCGGAGTTACGATTGCCGCCGGTGATGTCATTCCCGGCACGCAGGCAGCGGATATAGCGCCGCTTTTCCCCGCTCTGGGAAGCGTGCGCTACAATTATTTTGTTTCCGATTTTTCCGATTCGGAAAATATCGCCGCTCTGGGCGCAGAACTCACCAGCCGCTTCGGAGCCATGCGGCAGATCGGCGGCAGGGCTTTTGTGGCCCTCTCCGGCGAAATCGGAAGCGTAAGCGAGCCGGAGAGCGTTCTGGGCCAAGCCGGGGCCGTGAACAATCCCCATATCGTACTTGTCCCCCGGCTTACCAGCCCGCAGCTTCCCGGCGAATGGGCTGCCCGATGGTGCGCCATTGCCAGCCGCATTCTGGCAGATGACCCTGCGGCCAATACCTACGATCTCACGATTACCGGACTCACTTCCAAGGCGGAAGTTGACGCCGATACCCGGCAAATTCTCCTAACGGCAGGAATCGCTACCTACCGCTTGGATACCACCGGGAACGTGCTGATTGAGCGGCTTGTAACCAGCTATACCGAAAACACGGATGGAGGCAGGGATACCAGCTATCTTGATATACAGGTTCCCGAAACAGTGGATGCTGTGCGTACCTACATCAACGCCGCCGCCAAGAAGAGGTACAAGACATGGAAGCTGGCCAGTACCGAAGAAAATTTTGGCTCCGGGGCCAAGGTAATGACCGCCGGAATTTTCCGCTCGTTCCTCTGCGAACTGTACCAAGCTGTATTTATCAGGGAAAAACGCTGGTGTCAGGATTTTGACGGCTACAAAAATACGCTCATCGTGGAAGTCAAGAGCGGAAGCAAAACTTGGCTTGAATACAGCCATCAGCCAAATCTGATCGGCCAATTCTACATCGGCGCAGGACTGCTTCAATTCAAATAGGAGGATTTGCCTCCGCAAGCGGAGGCTTCGATTAAAATAACCGCTCGCGCGGTTAATACAGGAGGATAGGATATGAAACTTGAACGAGTACACCGGGTTATATCTTCGAGTTTGGGGGAACTTCCCTTACAGGAAGGGGGATCGACCTTCAAACCCGCGGGGAAAAAGAGGGAAACCAAAGCGGGTGAAGTGCCTGAAAATACCGGCTACACCGAAAAGCAAACCTTCGCGGAATTAAAACTCAAACTTAATGCCACCGGCGTTCTGGGAGTGGAAGAGTTAAGCGACATGGGTGAAGATACCCTCACCATTTTCACTACCGGGGGCAAGCAGTACATGATGCCCAACGCTTGGGTAACGGAACCGGGCGAGTTAGGCGATGCGGAAATAAGCATCACTTATAACAGCGGCACAAGCCCCCGGCTTTAGGAAGGCGTTATGAAAAAAACAATCCTTTCTGAACCGGAAGTTTTTAAGCTGCGCGTCCCTATAAGAAAGGGCGAGGCCGAGTACAATGAATTGACGCTCAAACCGCCTGTGTTGCGCGACATCTTGCGGACTGACGGCCATGCCCCTGAAAGCGTCGGTTATGCCAGGGCATTGCTTTCGTCCCTTTCCGGCCTGCCGGAAGCGTTACTGGATCAGCTGGTGCCGGAGGATTGGGCCGATCTCCGCCTTATTCTGGCAAAAACCAATATGCGCTTCATGGGCTTAGTGAACTTGCTTGATGAAAAAGAGAGCGAAGCCGAAGACCCTACAATGGCGGGGAAGGACGGGACAGGTACAACGCAGCAGAATTCCGGTCTGACCTCCGCCGAATAACCTGTGAATTATTACAGATGATGCCTTCTGTCAGCTTTGAGGCCGTTCTGGATTTTACCTGGACGGAACTCAAAGGCTGGCATGAGGCGGCGTTTGAAGTATACAAAAATCTCCGGGGTGAGGGCTGATGGCGCGTGAAATCACAGCAGGGGTGCTGCTAAAACTTAAAGATCAATTTTCTTCTCAAATCAAAAACGCCGGGATTTCCGTTCAGGGCTTTGCCGATAAAGCCACTGGCATGGCCGATAAGGTCAACAGCGCATTTTCCGGTGTTGCCGGAACGCTGACAACGCTCGGCGTCGGCATCGGAACCGCCGCGCTTGTAAAAGGCGCTATAGATTACCAGTCGGCTATTACCAGAATCGCCACAAATGCCGGGGTGTATGGCAGCGAAGTAAACGAGTTTGGGAGGCGGCTGCTGCAAATATCGTATGACGCAAAAGTTCCGCAACAAGAATTAATCGCCTTCGCCAATACCGCATCGGAAAGCGCCATAGGGCTTTCCGAAATAACCGAAAATATGCCCTTCATGGCCAAAGTAATTCAAGGGCTTGGAATAAGCGGGGAGGAAGCCGGGCAGCTTTTTACCGCGCTTTTTAAGCGCGGTGTTGACGCGGACGCGTTAAAAGAAAAACTGAATAACCTCACGGAAATCGGAAACCGCTTGGGCAACATGAGCATTACGCAGTTTGCAAAATTCCTGCCCTCATTGAGCGAAACCAGCGGGGTTGCCGTTGACAACATAGAAGACGTGTACATTGCCCTCAATATGCTTGCAACGGGAACCAACAAACCCCAGCAGGCGTTACAGCAGTACCAATCCGCGATGAATGATTTTGCAAAATCCGATACAAGGGACGCCATACGGCGGCACATGGGGTTTGACGTTCTTGACAATGATACCGGAGAGCTAAAAAGTTTTTCCGAAATCATGGGGGCGATCTCGGAATTTGGCGAGAAAACCGGCGCAACGGCTTATCTTGACAAAGCGTTTCATTTAAGCGATTCCACCATAAAAGCCCTGCGGCAGTACAACAACCATTACAAAGAGACGGTACGGAATGTCGGCGAATTAGGCGACACGTCAAACGCGGTAGCCAAACGCGCCGATCAGAACGCGGGGACAATCGAGGGTAGCCTTAACAGGCTGAAAAACGCGGCAGCCGGTTTTGCAAACTCAACGCTGGTAAAGCCTATTGAACAGCTTGCCGATTTGCTGGACAAGCACCCGCAGGGGATGGAAAACGCGGTAAAAGGTTTGGCTGCGGCAATTGCCGCCCTCGCGCTGCTGAAAAGTTTCACTACGGTTGTTTCGTTTATCGGCAGCCTTAAAGAATTGAAAGGCGGCGGGGGCGCGGGTATCCCAGGGGGGCTTGCCGGTGCCGGAATTCCGGTACACGTTACAAATTGGGGCGGGGCTGCCGGAGCGTCAATGATGCCCAAGATGCCCGGAACGGGAGCCGGTAATTCTGGAAACGGAAACGCCGGAATCCCAGCGCAACCTTCTTTGAACAACGGAAAGCCCATAGAAGCTGCCAGGAATGCTGTAGGAAACATCAGCGGCAAACAATACGCAATGGGCGCGGCTGGGGCTGGCATTACAGCCGCCGTTGTTAAAATTCCGCAAATGGTTAATGAGCTTGAGGCAATAAAGCAAGATGAGACACTTACCAAAAAAGAACGAGGCAAGGCCAAAGGCGGGGCGATAGGGGACGCGACAGGCTCAATTGCCGGGGCCGCCGTTGGAGGGGCTGCGGGTATTGCGGCAGGGGCGGCGGTCGGGGCCGCCGTAGGTTCCGTGGTGCCGGTTCTGGGAACCGCTGTGGGCGCGTTAGTCGGAGCCGGTATAGGCGCTCTCGGTATGTATCTTGGCGGGAAGGCTGGCCGGGCTGCTGGCTCGGCAATAGGCGGCGCTGTTGCGGGAGACGATGAAGCGGTATCCCCAGGTATCGCGCCGGGGAAAACGTATCGTAACAGCTATAAAGCCAGCCGCACTCGCCGTCCCCGCCAAGTGAATAAAACCGTAACCTCTCAAGGCACAATAACAGCCGGAGCGGTTTACGATGAAACGGAGGCACAATTTTCAGAAACTGCCTATACCGGTTCTTCAGTATCCCTAGGTATCGCGTCGGGAAAAATGTATGGCAATAGCTACAACCGCTCCCGCCATCCCCGTCAAGTGAATGATCTGATTATAACCCCTCAAGGCCAATTCAGCACCCACCCTGACGATTTTATTTTTGCTATGAAAAACCCATCATCGCTTGTTAATAACGAAATAAAAAAAGAAATCCATTCGGTAGAAAGTGTCCCGCAAACGAAAACACCTGTAGTTGTAGAAGGGGAAATAGAATTAAAGAGCGAACTTGTTATAGACGATAAAGGTTATAAACTCCGGCAGCGGGTCGGTAAAAATACCACCCCTTATAAATTCGCGGTGGGAAGCGCGGCAAACGCGAGGGTGATACAATGAGCGCCAACGCGCAATTTGACGCGTCCCTTCCCACGCCCTATAAAGAAAACTGGAGGGAAGCCTACCGCGCAGACTCCAGTGAAAGCCCCCGCGCGGCCAGTTACCAGGCTCCGGGCGGCGAAGCGATTCCTTTTATACAAAAAAGTTTTCGTTTCTCCGGCGGGCAATCGAAGGGCACGGCGGAGTATCCTTTCGGCGGATTGTGGTCAAATGAGTACCTTAATGAAAAACCGCAAAGCCTCACGGTAGACGGATACCTGCGCGGCCCAGCTTACATCGCGCAGCGTAACAAATTAATAGAGGCATTGCGCATCCCTACCGGTGACGATAACCCCGGCTATATTGATTTGCCGTTCTGGGGCAGGTTCCCGGTTGTTGTAAATGATAATTACGAAGTATCGGAGACGGCTGACGAACAGGGGCAGCGCGCGGTTTCAATCACATTCACCCGTGCTGGAGTCAGCATTACTGACCGTTTGGAAGCGCCGCCCGCTTCAGTACAATTGGAAAGCGCGGCAGCGGATTTGCAAGCCGCTGCCGTTGACGATTTTGAAAAAAAAGTTAATGGCCGCTTGGATATTAAAGCGCTTCTCGCGGCGTTTGGTAAAATTAAAGGTACGTTATTAGGTATCTTGGGCAGGATACAGGGAGCGCAAACAATTTTGAATGGAATAACCAATGAAATCCTTGGTATTATGAACCTAATCAACCGTGGAATTCGCATTCCCCGTGAATTTGCCCTGGCTCTTGTTAATGCCGGAATGTCAATTGCGGCAGGTATCTTTGAAATAAAAAACAGTATTGCGCTGTATGGACAGAAAGAAAACAGGGCTTCAAACACAAGCGCGTCTGCCTCATCCGCCCCTTCATTGCCACCCCCGGATAATGAGAGAAACGTCTTAATAACTTTTTTATCAGATAACACCTATACTCTGTCTGAAGAACCGGCGGTTACTGTCAACCAAGAGGCAACTATCGCGGCCGGCGAAAACCTTTTCAAAATAACGGCTTTTTTGGTATCGGCCCGGCTCATTGCAAATATGGATTCCCTTACCTATAAAAAAGCCGGAGGGTATTGGCGGCTGCTTGAGAAACTTGAAGAAAGTATTAACCGGGAAAATCCCGCTGTATATACAACCATTCAAAACGTGCATACCGCTTTATCGCGGGAACTTTCTGAACGGGAAATAAGCAGGGAAATGACCCGCCGTATTTCTATAGCGGCTCCGCTTTTATATCTGGCTTATTGCCTCGGTTGTGATGAAGATAAAATCCGCGAACTCAACAGCATCGCCGATTCTTTTGCGGTCGATAGGGCGGTGATCTATGTCTAGGATTATCGTAAAAAACGCAGCAAGCGGCAGAGAGCTTCTATGGCGGAATATTAAAATCAAAAAGTCATTAGACGACATTTGCCATACTTTGGAATTGGAAATTCCGGCAAGCGAGCGTACTAAAGCACGCAAGCACGAGAGGATTGAAGTGCGTTATGATAATTCATTTGTGCGAGATTCCGGAGGGAAACGGCTTGTTACTACCGTCCTGATTGACGAAATTACCGCGAGCGCGGATGCCGCAAAACACAGCGTCACGGTCATGGGCCGCAGCCCTGCGCGTGATATAATCGATTCTACATGGTCAGGCTCGTTGATAAATATGAGCCTTTATGAAGTTACAAAAAACATAGCTGAAAAGTTTAGAATTGCCTGTGCTAATATCCCGACGAACCGGGGCGATCCTACGGAAAAGGTAAATTTCTTTTCATGGGAAAACGAAAGCCCATGGGCAAAACTCATTACCGAAGCGGACAGCCAGGGCTTTATCCTTACCGCGAATGAAGCTGGGGGCCTTTACATTTGGCAGCCTGAAGGCACGGTACGGCAGGAAGGCTTTCACCTTACCGAAGGGCGGAACGTAAAAACCATTGAGTGGAAAGAAAACGGGGCCGAACAGTTTCACGAATATATTGTAAGAGCCGCAGGCCGAGAAGCCAGAGTGATAGACAATGCCTGCAATAATAACCGCAAACTGACTATTAACCTTACAAACCCCATCATCGAACCGGAAAAACTCCGTCATCGGGCAGAAACGGAAATGCGCCGCAGAAGGGAAAACCGCACAACTGTAACCGTTTCCGGCTGGGGCCTCACGGATACGCAAATAAAAAATTTGGGGGAAACAATCAAAAGAGAAATATTCTGGGTGCCGAATTTACTAATCCCTATTAGTATGCCATCGCTTGGGCTTCGGGCTAATCTTTTGATAGCGGAAGTTGAACAGGAGGCGAGCGTAGACACCATGAGCAGTACCATAACTCTGGTGAACCGGGAGGCGTATTTATGATAGAGCACATCAAAGAATTAGGCGCAAAATTACGCAACATATTTGTTATCGGCGAATTTCAAAAACGCTATGATGACGGCAAGATACAGGTCAAGACCCACAACAACAGGGCGGTTGAAAAAAAAGAGGCTTTCCCTTACGGCTTTTTTGCCAAAGCAAAAAGCGGCAGAACATTTGTTCTTTGCCAAGGCGGGAATTTTGACGGCTTTGAAATTTTTCCTGTACAACCAGATGACAAGATAGAACCGCCGGAATTGGAAGATGGCGATACCGCGCTTTATACCGGCGAGGGAAGCTGGATTGTACTGCGGGAAGCTGGCGGTGTGGAAATTAACGCAGAAGCATCCGGTAACATAACAATCATTGGCAAAGATGGAAAATTCTATTTTGGAAACAACCTTACTAATTTATGTAAACTCATGATCGGCCTTATTGATGAGATAAAAGCAATTATCACATCCGGCGCCCCGCCAACGCATACTGTAAATTCCGTTTCACAGCAGAAACTTGAAGCATATAAAAATGAGTTTAAGAATTTGTTAAAGGAGTCCGCATAATGGCATTGGTAGAAGCAACTCTAAAAGCAAATTTATTAACTTTATTCGATACCATGAAAAAAACAGAAATGAGCGAAGAGGATTATGCGGCTAATTTTGCCAAGATAATTTATGACCATATAAAGACCGCCACGGTAAACCCAGGTATTCCGGTTGCGACATCAGGCGGCGCTGGGTCTACTTCCGGCCCGGGGAGTCTGTCGTGAGTGTGCGTATAGAACGATGGGCGGATATTCAAGAACTTGTCAGTATGAGTATCGGCACGAATAAAGGAACATGGCCGAATGATCCTAATTTCGGAAGCGAGCTTTGGCTCTTGAAAAAAGACGGAAAAGTAGACGGCCAGACGGCGGGAACTGTGGAACGGATGATCAGGGAATCTTTGCAATGGCTTATAGCAGACAAACTGGCCGCCGAGATTAACTGTACAGCAGAACGAAACGGCAAGCATCGGATTGATTATCAGGTAACTATAACCCGCCCTGGCGGCTCGACAGTAATCATTGAGGAGGTGTGGAGTGTCATTTAAGCGGGATTCTCTGGCGGTCTTACTTGATCGCATATACGCAAACTACACCAGCCATTTCCGGCCTTTGGACAAAACGCCCCGGCAGAACCTCCTCAAGGTATTTGCTTCGGTAGATGCCGGAATCTATCATCAACTTTTGGGCGATCTGGATTTCCTTGCAAAACAGATATTCCCCGATACCGCTGAAGGGGAATATCTGCGTGAACATTGGTCACATAAGGTTCCACCGTTATACGCTATAACAGCAGAGGGCGAAATAACAATGACCGGAACCGCAAACAAACCTATCCCCTCCGGCGTGGTATTTGAGGCGGCTTCCGGTGAGCGGTATTATTTAGGAAACGCTTACAGGATGGGTAGCAACGGCCAAGCCATTGTTACCGTCAAAGCTGAGAACCCAGGGCAGCAGGGAAATCTGGCAGCCGGAGAAAAACTATCTGTAATTTCGGCTATGCCGGTTGGAATAGACTCACAGGCCGTAGTAAGCGGTAACGGTATTATTGGCGGCTCCGATGCGGAGACCGATGAGGAGTATTTGGCCCGTGTGCTGGCCTTTCTCCGCAACCCTTCCCGCTATGGGAAAACCGATGATTTCGCATCATGGGCCAGGGACGCGAGCGCCGAAGTCAGCGCGTCTTGGGAAAATAAAAACTTTGGCGTTTTCGGCGCTGTGCTGGTTCAGGTTATAAAAGGGAACCAGATAGACGGCGTTCATCCGGTGGATAATCTGGCGGAAGTGCGGAATTACATAAGTAAAGTTGCGCCGCCTGTTTTGTTTGAAGTGCGAACTCCGAAAATCGTATCCATTAACCCTTCAGTGTCTTTGCCTTCTCAAGAGGACTCCCAAGCAAATAGAGAGTTAGCGGAATCCCGTTTGAAGGCGTGGATGCAATTGGCAGCCAAGCCAGGTGTACAGATAACGGCGGGAGCTTTACGCATGGCTGTTATTGACGGGGTAACAATCACCGATACCGCAATCAAACTTGGCGGCAGTACAATCGGAATTGTTACAACTACGATTCTTGAATATCCGTATATTGGGGAAATATTATGGGAATAGTAGCAACCAGGGCGCGTTATGAAAACGCCATAAAAAAACTTTTTCCCCAGGGCGAATATTGGGACAAACAATTTGCCGATCCTCAAAGCGATGTATCTTTTTTTGTAAAATCGAAAGCGAGCGAATTAGTAAAATTCCGGGAACGGATGAATACTTTATCGGAAGAAAGCAAACCGGAAAGCACAACTGAATTAATCGCCGATTGGGAGCGCGTTTACTTGAACGGAGAATTTCCAAATATTAGCATAAACCAAAGACGGCTTCTCTTTAAATCAAGAAACGATTTAAGTTTGAACCGTGCAGAGTTACAGAAAACAGCAGAGATGTTCGGGCTGAATATTCAAGATGTAACTATTCCATACCGCCCGCGCTTTTTTGGTTTCGCTAAATTTGCGCAAGAACGCCTCGGCAGTTTTTTGACATTTTCTGTTTTACGGATCGAGGCCACAGAAGCCGGGCTTGAGGCAAAATACTGGCAAGCAATCAAAGCGGAATTAGAAGTATGCAGGTTTGCCCGGATGCGTTTTGCGTTTGACAGAATGGCGTATTACCCCATAAATAAAATGCGCGAAATCGTATACCGCAAAGTCAGACAGGGATGTTTCGGTTACGGAAGATTTGCGCATAATAGGATTACGCCGTTTGCGGTAAATGAACACGCTGCGGGTATTTTGCGGGCCGCAGGTTTTTACAAACGCTTTGAACGGGTTTTGCTTGATGAATATCTTACCCGCGTAAAACCGTATTACGAATTTGAGGGGGCAGTCAGGAATAAACTGCTTGCCAATCAAATACCATATTTTTATTATGAAGGAGAATAATTATGAGCGGGATGTACCCTAACAATCAGGACATCGAAGTATTTGGCGAGCAGGTAAGCTGGCCCGGCGTTGATGCAAATGGCAAATTCACTAACGGCAGTTTTACTGATCCGATGGTGAAGCCTAGCTTTATCCCCGCTGAAACAATCAATCTGGTATTGGATAATCTGGAGTCCGTTATCAGGAAGTGCGGAGGAACGCCTAACGCGACAGGTATGAAGCAAATTGCCGATTTGCTAAAGTCCGAAAAGGTAGCGAAGTCAATTGTCTGGCGGGATGAAAATGGCAGGGCAAAGGTAGCGGCCCCTGAAGAGGATGACGATATAGCGCGGCTTGCTGACATCGGTGCCGGAACGGAAGAGCAGGCAAATATCCTTACTTCTCACGGTGACTCGCGTGAAGGCCGGAATATGTTTGATG
>JAIRRB010000019.1 GCA_031256195.1 Treponema sp. | reverse complement strand
CTTTCGCTTTTTCTTCCCATCCTTCAGGCAGTAATTCAAACAAGCTGTTTAACCAGCCCTTTTCCCCTTCCATCCTCTGATTATATCATCTTTTTTATTTAAGTTGACGCATATGGTGACTGACACTATTGTGTGTCCTCCATGCCTTTATGCACCTTTTCTTTCAGTTTCAACAAATTATGAGTTGGGCTTGTCTTTCTCTTGCTCTGAGCGAAAAAATCGGGTATCAACAGTTGAAAACATTCCACCTTGAGTGCGTTTAACAGTTTGGTGATTGTTTTACCATTTACCCATCTTCGGACGCCTTCGATGTCATTTATGGTTTGGATAGACAAAATCACAGTAAAGACTTATAGATTTTTAAAATCTCCCATAATACAAGCATCCGCAAAAATATCGACAACTTTATTATTTCCCCTCATTCAAAAATAATCTATTCTATAATCACCCAGTATTTCAAAACCGATGCGCTGATACACACGGCGGGCGCAAAGGTTTGATTTTTTGACAAAGAGGGAAATGCCTTTGCCCTGGGCGACAAGGCTGGTAATAAATTCGCCTGCCATTCTGCCGCCTATGCCACGGCCCCGGTAATCGGGATGAACATACACGCCACCGACCTGATAGCGGAAAAACACGGCGGCATTGGTGTTAATTTTTCCGATGAGGCGACCGCCCAGTTCAGCGACAAGCATTTGTTCTTTTGAAAAAATGCGTTCTGTGTTCAGGCGGCTGACCGCGGCGTTAAATTCTGATGCGGAGGGTACAACTTCTTCCTGTTCGTAGGCGGCCTGCAATGCCGCAAGGGCATTCATGTCGTTTGATTGCGGCTTGCGAATAATCAACCCCGGAGGGGCACCCACAGGACGAACCGAAGAAAAACCGGCAGGCGGGTTGTCAATGCACATCAAATCAAAATCAATTTTTTCTGCCGCATATAGCCCAATTTTTTCCAGCGCTCCTTCCATAATCAATACGTCCTCTTTTTTACCCTGTAACGAATGAATGGGAACCGTACCAAAAAGACCGCGAAGAAAATGCAGCGGGGGAATATTTTCCTGACCGCACAATACCGGCAGCAGACTCTGTTTTGCGTGAACTACAAGCGCAAAAAAATTTCCGGCCTTATTGCGAAGCAGCCAAACATTATCTTCTTTTTTGTTACGGTTTATATAGCGGTTACAGGCATTCATGCACCAGCGTTCCTGAGATTGCAAAAGCAATTCCGTTTCGGCAATTTGCTGTTTTTTCATTTTGCGCCAGCGCAACAGTTCAGTCATAGGGCAATTTTCCCCCGGCGGTGATTCTTCCGGTAATCACAGAGAAACCCGCCGCAAGCGATTCGGGAGCGTAACTGTACACCGCCACGGCCCCATCAACCCAGGGGACGCTTTCCAGATATACGGGACTTAACACTGAAAGTACAATTATCTTTTTTTTCAGCGGTTCAAGCTGCCGCAATATCCGCACACCGGCAATATCGGAAAGACAAAAAATAATCGTGTCGGATTGACGGGCATAAGACAACAGCTCAGCATTGTAGTCTGAATACCAGTAGGAAACAGAATCGGGGAAGGCGGCTTTTCCTGCCTTAAAAAAATCCATGTACTGCCCGGCCAGCAAAACTCTTCCGGCATTTTCCGGTTTCAGGGGGAAAACCGCAGGCTGTTCATTTTGCGGCGGTTTTACAATGGTAACGCTCCGCGCCGCCAGATTCAGAAAAAAGGCGCTGCCTTCCGGATCGGGAAGGCCGTTTTTCAGTTTTTGCAAATTCGGAATAAACGGCACCGCCTGATCGCCGCGCAGATAACGAAGTTTTATTGCCAGCGTCCGCCGTGCCGCGTCCCGCACCCTCATCCGGAATTCAGTGTCTTCTTTCATGGAACTTGACAGCGAAGTCCATACCGGATCAAAAAGATTCGGCGTTTTTGAAAAAAGGATTATATCATTCCCCGCAAGCAGAGCCTGTTTCGCCGCGCGTGAGAGGCTGCCCGCCCAGGACGTGGCTCCGTTCATCATCAGGTCGTCGGTAATTATGATGCCCCGGTAACCCATTTTTTCGCGGAGCAGGTCCTGCAAAAACCAGGAGGAAAGCGAGGCGGGGGCCATTGCCGCTTTGGTTTGGGGAAAGGCAAGGTGGCCGCTCATCACCGCCGGCAGTCCTTCGGCGGCAAGCATACGGTAAGGTATTAACTCGCGATCCCACAACATCTCAAAAGACGCTTCAATGAGGGGCAGTACGCCATGCGAATCAAGATCGGTGTCGCCGTGACCGGGGTAATGTTTTGCCGTAGGGATAATTCCGGCGGTCTGCTGCCCCTTCATAAACGCAGCGCCGAGGATTCCCACATTCACCGGATTACTGCCAAAGGCCCGCGGCCCAATTAATTCCGAATCGCGGTTGGTAAAAAGATCAACTGTCGGCGCAAAGTTCATGTTGATTCCCAGCAGGGCCAATTCCCTGCCGATATAGTAACCGGCAAGATAGGCGTCACGAGGGTAACCCGATGCGCCAATCGCCATATTACCCGGCGTTTCGCTGGTGCTTCCCTTGACATGGCGAATCCAGCCTCCTTCCTGATCGGTGGCTACCAGCAGGGGAATCTTAAACGGCCCTTTCAGGCTTGCCTCCTGCAAAGCGCCGACTGTCCGTGCCAGGAGCGTGGTGTCCTCGGTATTCCAGCCGAAAATTTTTATCCCGCCAATATTGCGATCACGAATCCAATCCATAATCAGCGGCGAAGGCTCCGCCCCTACCCAGCCCAGCATAAAAACCTGACCCAGTGCCTGATCATCGGTCATTGCCTGTTCAATGGCGGCGGCAAGTTTTTCCGGTGTTTCATTGTCAGAAAAGTTTAAGGCAAAAAGTGAAGATGAAAAAAATAGTATTATTAACGAAAAAAACAGGCGAAAATTCATTGTTACTGATATGCGGCGCCCCGCAGCCTGTCTATGTATTCCGCCGCATTATGGGCGGCAACCGCTCCTTCACCCGCGGCGACAACCACTTGCCGGAAAGTGCCGGAACGGACATCGCCCGCGGCAAACAGCCCCGGCACGGAAGATGCCATTTTTTGATCGGTGATAATGTATGCGCTGTCGTCTAACTCCGCTTTTGCGCTGCCTTCCCGTACCAGTGATGACTGGGGAACGGTTCCGGCAAAAATAAAAACCGCATCGGCTGCTTCCTCATATTCCTTGCCCTCATGTTCAAGAACCACCGAAGAAAGTTTGTACTCCCCCTTTATTTCCTTCATAATCGTGTTAAATCGAACTTCAATATTTTGATTATGCAGTACACGTTCCGCAAGGGCTTTCTGGGCGCGGAAACGGTCACGGCGATGAATAAGGATTACCTGCGAACTCAGGCGGGAAAGGTACTGCGCGTCATCACAGGCGGCGTCTCCGCCGCCAACCACAAAAATTTTTTTGTTACAGAAAAACGCACCGTCACAGGTGGCGCAATGGGAAACACCGCGCCCCAAAAACTGCTGTTCGCCGGGAATGTCCAAATCGCGGTGTACAGCCCCTGTCGCCATAATTACCGCAGCGGCTTTCTTTTTTTCGCCGCCTGCCAATACCGCAGTAAACAGCTCCCCTTCTTTAATAAGTTCGCTCACTGTCTCGTTAATAAAAGATGCGCCAAAGGCTTCCGCCTGACTGTGCATATCCTGGGCAATTTCAAAACCCGTCCGCGGTCCGGCGCATATATTACCTGCGGCATCTTTTCGTTCTATGTTACCGGGATAATTCTCAAGCACATCTATCAACAGGGCCTGCCCGCCCGGGGCAAGCTGTTCAATTACCAAAACTTTCAGGTTAGCCCTTGCCCCATACTGCGCCGCGGTAAGCCCCGCAGGCCCCGCCCCTATTATCAACAGGTCCGCATCAATTTCCAGCATGGTTAATCCTGCTTAATTTTATACAAGATGTTCAAACTGTGTCAATACATAAATTCATTGAATTCGGGCAATTGACATTATGGTACAGGGCAGTACAATGTACCAGAGAGTAATTATCATGTATGCAGCGGAAAAACCGGAAGAAAACTATGATTTGATGGCTGTACCGTTGATTTCAAAAAAGTTTTTGACAATATATAAAAGGGGTATACTTTGAAAGTTGTCGTCATCGGCGCCCAGTGGGGCGATGAGGGAAAGGGAAAAATTGTTGATTATCTGGCAAACGAGGCGCAGATAATCGTCCGTTATGCCGGCGGGGCAAATGCGGGGCATACTATTGTAATTGGCGGTGAGGAATACGCCTTGCATCTGATTCCTTCGGGTGTTTTTTATTCCGATAAAATTGTTATTCTGGGTGCCGGTATGGTAATCGATCCGGTGGCATTGTTTGATGAAATTAAAATGCTGGAAGACCGGGGCATCGACACTACAGGCCGGATTTTAATTTCCGACCGGGCGCATATAGTACTGCCCCGTTACATTAAAATCGACAAAGAGCGGGATGCGGCGCGCAAAAAACCAATTGGCACAACGGGCCGGGGCATTGGCATTACCTATTCCATGAAAAGCGACCGTGAGGGTATCCGCATTGCGGACCTTGCATGGAAGGACAAAATGGCGGAACTTGATCCTGAAGACCGCAATTTTTTGGCCCCCTATATCGAAAAACTCCTTGCCATGTCAGTCGATCTTGCGTCGTATCTGGTACACCGCAAGAATTCGCAGGTATTGTTTGAGGGGGCGCAGGGGACTCTGCTCGATCTTGATTTGGGAACTTACCCCTATGTCAGCAGCGGAATGTCCTGCGCCGCGGGAGCGGCGGTGGGCGGCTGCATTGGGCCGCGGGCCATCGACAAGGTACTGGGGGTTTTCAAGGCCTATTCAACCCGTGTAGGAAACGGCCCCCTGCCCAGCGAATTTGATCCGAATTCCGAGGATGAATTATGCCGCTTTGTCCGTGACATGGGCCGTGAGTACGGCGTTACCACCGGAAGGCCCCGGCGCTGCGGTTACCTGGATTTGGTTTCCCTGCGCTACGCCTGTATAACCAATTCTATCGACAGTCTGGTAATGACCCATCTTGACGTGTACGACAATTTTGACGAAATAAAAGCCTGCATCGCCTACCGTATCGGCAACCGCCTCGTGGAAAAATTCCCCGCTTCCATTGAAGAACTCAACAACGCGAAGCCGGTACTGCGGACTTTTTCCGGCTGGAAAAAATCACTCGCCAGCGCCCTTACCTACGAAGAATTCCCCCTTGCCGCAATGGAGTACATTGACTTTATTGAACGTTATTGTGAAACGCCGGTTGATATTGTTTCAGTCGGTTATGACCGCAAGGCAACGATTATCCGCAAAAGTCCCTGGACAAAATAATTAAGGAGTGAATAATGAACATTGTTAATGCGATTATATTGGGTATAATTCAGGGCTTAACGGAATTTTTGCCGGTTTCCAGTTCCGGCCATCTGGTTTTGTTTCAAAAAATATTCGGTATTGAAGAACCGGCGTTGTTATTCGACACTATGCTCCATATCGGAACGCTTGCCGCTGTGTTTGCGGTGTTATGGGCGGACATTTGGGCAATACTGCGGAAGCTCAATCAGCCGCTGACCGCCTACCTGATAATCGCCACCGTTCCGGCAGTAGTTTTTGCCTTTGTTCTTAAAAAGCCGATTGAAAAGGCCTTTGAAACGGGTCAATTTTTGGGCGTTTGTTTCCTCATTACCGCGGCGCTCCTGGTTATGGCGGAATTGCTGTCAAAACGGGCCGGTAACGCCAATCTGAAAAAAGCCGCCGACATGAACTGGCTGGATGCGCTGGTTATCGGTATTTTGCAGGCCATCGCCATTATCCCCGGCGTGTCCCGTTCCGGCGCTACGCTGTCCGGCGCGCTTTCCCGCAGGCTCGACCGTGAATTTGCCGCCCGTTTTTCATTTTTGTTGTCAATTCCGGCAATACTCGGCGCGGCGGTTTTGCAGTTAAAAGACCTGGCAAAAGGCGGCGAAGCGGTCACCGGCGCAGCAGGCAGCGGCATTGGAGTTGCTGCAATTATTGCGGGAACTTTAAGCGCTACCGTTGTGGGTTTTATTGCCGTGCGGCTGATGCTGAAAATTGTCAAAGAAAAATCACTGTGGGGCTTTGCCATTTACACCGGGACTTTGGGTGTACTGGTTCTTGTTGACCAATGTGCAGCGCATCTGGTATTTTAAAGTTATCACCCGCTAAATCCGTGAATAATTGGGAGCTTCCTGGGTAATGGTAATATCGTGGACATGGCTTTCCCTTAAACCTGCAGCGGTAATCTTTACAAATTTGCGGTATTTTTTCAGTTCATCGATATTGCGACAACCGCAATAACCCATTCCCTTGCGAAGGCCCGAAACAAGCTGGTTCATGTAGGTACACAACTCACCCTTGTAGGGAACGCGGCCTTCTATACCTTCGGGAACCGGTTCTTCGTCTTTGCCCATCTGATAACGGTCCCCTGATCCACCGGCAATGGCCCCCATGCTGCCCATACCCCGGTATTCCTTAAAAATTCTGCCGTCAAAAATAATTTCCCTGCCCGGCGCTTCCTTGAGTCCCGCAAAAAGATTGCCAATCATTACTACGCTGGCCCCGGCGCCTATGGCTTTGGTAATGTCACCGGAAAATTTTATGCCGCCGTCGGCAATAACCGGAATGCCCGATTTTGCCGCTTCTTCGGCGCAGTCCAGAACCGCGGTAAACTGCGGTACGCCAATTCCCGCAACAATCCGCGTGGTGCAGGTTGAACCGGGGCCGATACCGACTTTTACCGCATCAGCGCCCGCATCAATCAAACGGCGGGTTCCCTCTTTGGATGCGACATTTCCCCCAATCACGGGAATGTTAAATTCTTTTTTAATATTTTTAACCGCTTCCATGACGTTTTTTGAATCGCCGTGGGCCGTATCCAATACTACAAAATCGACCCGTGCGTCTTTTAACAGGGGCAGCCGTTTCACATAATCCTGCGGTGACACTGCGGCCCCCACAATTAGCCGGCCCGATTTGTCAGTTGCCGCATGAGGGTGACTTTCGTGTTTTTCCATATCCGTTACGGTAATGAGTCCGGTCAGGCGGCCTTCACTGTCCACCATGGGAAGTTTTTCAATACGGTGCTTGTCAAATTTTTCCCGCGCCTCATCAACGGAAGGTTCGCCTTGTACCACAATCGGATTTTTGGTCATCACTTCGATTACCGGCAGCGCATCATCACGGCAAAAACGTAAATCGCGGCTGGTGATTATTCCCTTAAGCTGCCCATTGCCGCTCACCACCGGCAAACCGGACACGCCGTATTTTTCAATAAGCGTCTTCACATCCCGTATATGGGCATCTTCGGGAACTGTTATCGGTGAATCAATAACCCAGTTAAGGTATCGCTTAACGCCCGCTACCTGCCGGGCCTGTTCCTCCGGTTTTAGATTCCGGTGAATAACACCCGCACCGCCTTCCAGCGCAATGGCAATGGCGAGTTTTTCCTCGGTTACCGTGTCCATTGCCGCTGAAATAACCGGCACATTGAGCGGTATACCAGCGCATAATGCTGTTTGAACATCGCAACTCTTTGGCAGGGTATCGGAATACCCCGGCAGCAAAAGTACATCATCATAGGAAAGTCCCTCGGTAAACATTTCAATCCCCCATTAATGTTTTATATTTAAGCGCCAATGATTTCGCTTTGTGCGCCGCAAGACCCGAATACCGTTCCGGCTTTTCAAAAAAGGACAGCGCATCATCAGATGAAGCAATCAAACCCAACTCCGCCATTTTACCGCCAATCTGTTGTAACACATCCGGTTCCCGGGCAAGGGCCTGGGCAAAACTTACTTTTGTTTTTTCGGCGTTAAGTGTAATTTTACGGATAACTTCGTGGGCATCTGAAACGCCGGATTCAGCCAGCAGTATATAGGCTGGCTCCGCCAGTATACCGCCGGGAATATTGCCGGTGAAACCGCCGCTGCCGCCGCGCAAATTGGCAAGCAGCCGTTCCCGGTCCGCTTTCAGTCCTTCAATCACACCCGTCATGCGGGAAATTGCCAGACAGAAACCGGCAATATAATCGGCAATAAAGCGCTGACTTGCCGAATTGGAAAGGTCCCGCTGATGCTCGCTTATCTGGTCCATAAAAAAGGTATTTACCCGCGGCATAAAAGTTTTCCACAAACTTTTAACGTGCTCCGAATTCCAGGGATTGCGTTTCTGCGGCATGGTGGAAGAACCAACCTGATCCGCGGCAAAACCTTCCCGCAATTCCCCGATTTCGCTGCGCTGCAAATTACGCAAATCATCGGCAAGGTTGGCAATGATTCCAAAGGCGGTATTGAATTCCAGCAGCAGCCGCAGCAGATACTCCGGCTCAACAAGCTGGGTAGAATGT
>JAIRRB010000017.1 GCA_031256195.1 Treponema sp. | reverse complement strand
TCTTAATTGCCGGGAAGTGGAAGCCGAATATGACGGACACTGGGTTTTATTCGACCATAGGGACTTTCCACCGGAAGAAGACACGGGGTATGTAGTTGCTTACGGAGACGGAACTCCCGAAGATTGTGAAGCCCTAAGGGATATTAACCACAGCAAGTATCACGGCAAAGTACTTCTCATGAAAGGATGGATACCCAAAGATGACGTATTCGACAGTGGCATTATCGAAGCGGTTTGAGCACCGCTACAAATTTTACGCTAATATTTATAATATCCTCAAAAAAGACTTTGAAGACGTTACCGTATTTTTAGATACGGGCTGTTTCAACACATTAATTCCAAGATTGCTCGCAAAACAATGGGGGCGTTCTTTGGGATTTAAGATGAATTACAGCCTCGGCGGAAGCCTTATAGAAGCAGAGGCGTTTTCCATAGATAAAATAATGATCGCCGATGTTGTACTTGAACGTGTAGTCGCGTTTGCAGGGGATTACAAGGGCGGTCATGAAGACGACATTATTCTTGGAACAAATGTAATTAACAACTGGGAGATGATCATCAGTAAAAAAGAGCATACATTTCAATTCCGCGAGAATCCGACTGACAGTCTTCCAAACAAGGCAAATATTTATCAAAACTACTTTAACAAAGAAGGCAATTATATCTGTATTCAAGACAGACAATAGAGGGAAATTTTTCGCCTAACTCTGCTGCCGCTGCCGCCGTATTTCGTAGAGCAGCACGCCGGCGGCTACCGATACATTGAGCGAATCGATTCTGCCGTAAGAGGGAATCCCCACCATGCCGTCACAGGATTCCTTGAGCAGGCGGGAAATGCCTGTTCCTTCGCTGCCCAAAATCAGCGCCGTCCTTCCCCGCAGGTCTTTGGTATATACCGGCTCTCCCTGCATATCCGCGCCGTACAGCCAGAAACCCGCTGTTTTAAGCTGTTCCGCCGTCCGCACCAGATTTGCCGTTTCCGCCTGGGGAACCCATGCGGCTGTTCCTGCCGATGTTTTGGAAATGACATCGGCATGTTTGGCATTGCGGCGGTTGCGGCTTATCACCAGATCAACGCCGAATTGATCGCAGGAACGAAGTATCGCCCCGTAATTATGGGGGTCGGTAATATCGTCAAGAATAAGCGCCAGGGCATCCGCACGATCCCCCAGTCCGCCCAAAAATTCCTCGAGGTCAAGGATGGAATCGCTCCCTTCAATTTCCTCAACCTGCAGGGCAATGCCCCGGTTATCCGGCGCAAGCCGGTCAAGTTCAAAACTTCCCACCCGCTCTACACGAACCTTGCAGTTGGCGGCCAGCGTGACCAATTCCCGTGCGCGGGGGCCGGCCTTTGCCAGCAGCAGCGGGCCGCAGCTTTTGCCCGATTTGAGCCGTTCTTCAATGGCGTGAAAACCAGTCAGAAAAATCATACGGTTTTCCCCTGTACCGCCGCCGGCCGTGCCGTTGGCAAGGCCGTGTATTTTTTCACAAAACCCGACGGACGGTATGTCATTTTCGCCTGACGAAGCCCTTCATCACCAAGGTCTTGCTCGCGGTTAAGGTTAATAAAAAAGCGGGGCAGGGCCGCGGCAAAAGCCTGATTCATAAATTGATACATTCCCTTGTAATGATCAATTGCCTTTTCAAAATGAATGGCGAACATTTTTCCTTTGGCGACGCTTTCACCCAGACAATATGCCGCCGGCCTGCCATCGGCAAAATAAAGGTAACCCCGCAGCGGCAGGGAATCAAACAGTTCCAGCGCCTCTCTTGCCGCCGCGTAATCGCCGTCAACGCCTGTTTGTAAAACAGACGTTTGCAAAACAGACGCTTTTGAAACATCCGCTTGATCACTGTCCGCTTTTGAAGCGGCCTTGTCCTGCCGCCACTGATCCAGAATTTCAATAGCCAGAGGAATAAGTTCTCTTGTCAGGGGACGTTCTTCGTGGCTGTAGGTATGCAAAAACTGGTTAACCAGGTTTTTTTTCTTGTGAAATTTTTTCCCCGCCAGTTCCGCCAGCTCGCTGCGGAAATATAGATAGGCAAAATTGTTGCGGTCTTCGCTGACAGCAATTCCCCATTCATCAAGCTGCTGCCGCGATGATTCAAGCACGGTTTCGGGAATATTTTTCCAGTAATCGTGGGTGGCAAAAAGCGACTCAAGAATGTCACGGTCAGGGGCTTCGCACGGAGTCATAAAGAATTTTTTTTGCTGTTGTTCGCCGGAAACAATAAAGCCGTTGTCCGGCCCAATGCGGGAAACACGGTAATGGTACCGGTTTCGGAAAAGGTACAGGCCGGAAAAGGTAAATTCGGAAACGCCGTCCGCCGTCAGTGAAAGACGGGGATGCAGGATGTTTTTTATGTCAAGCGATAAGGGCGTAAAATCGGGGTAACAGGGAACGGACATATCATTCATCCAATAATTTCTGCGCCTGGGTTTCAGGCAGGGTTTGCACATCACGGAGTTTCCGCTCTATGACGCGGGAACGTGTACCGGCATTGTCAATTTCCCTGCTTGCCTGTTCAAGTTTTGCCTTCGTCTTCTCCAGTATTTCTCCAAATTTGCCGAATTCAGTTCGTACCGCCCCCAGAATTTCCCATATTTCGCTGGTGCGTTTCTCTACCGCAAGACTGCGGAATCCCATTTGCAAAGTGTTAAGAAAAGCCGCAAGCGTTGTCGGACCGGTAATGCTGATTTTGAAATCCCGCTGAATCGTTTCCAAAAGACCCGGTATGCGCAATACCTCAGCGTAGAGTCCCTCGAAGGGCAGAAACATTATGGCAAATTCGGTGGTGTTGGGAGGATCAACATATTTTGTTTTAATATCTTTTGCAAATTGTTTAATCTTTTTTTCCAGTTCTTTTTTGAAGTGTTCAATTTCATCGACATTGCCGGATTCATAGGCGGCATTAAGTTTTTCATAATCTTCGGTGGGGAATTTGGCGTCTACCGGCAGCCATATTGTTTTGGATGGGTCTTCCTTGCCGGGAATCTTTACGGCAAACTCAACATTGTCGCCCGAATCCGCCTTTGTTTTAACATTTTGGGCATACTGGGCCGGTGAAAGTATCTGCTCCAAAATGCCGCCCAACTGATACTCGCCCAAAACGCCTTTTGATTTTACATTGGACAAAACTTTTTTTAAGTCGCCTACGCCGTTGGCAAGGCCCTGCATTTCACCCAGTCCCTTTTGTACCAGTTCCAGCCTTTCGCTGACCAGTTTGAATGATTCGCCCAGGCGGGTTTCAAGCGTTTTGTGGAGTTTTTCATCTACCGTTTCGCGCATTTTTTCCAGTTTGGCGCTGTTATCTGCAATTAATTCACTGAATTTTTCTTTTTGCAAATCGTTAAATGATTTGACATTGGCGGCAAACTGTTCCCCGAATATTTTAAGCGATGCGGAAAGTTCTTCACGGTTAACCCGTGCAGAATTATTGACCATTTCCTGTATGGCGCGGAGTTTTCCGTCCAGCATGGCGGAAAAATCAAAAAAAACTTTGGTCAGTTCATCCCGCGATTCCCGCGCCGCGCGAATCATGTCCTCGCGGTTTTTGCCGACTTCTTCCCGCAGCGCATTTTCATTTTTATCCAGCCGGTTCTCGTAATCGGCGAATTTTTGTAAAACTTTTTCCTGTTTGTCCGGATTGCGGCGCAGGGCCAGAACAATAAAAAACGCGATTATTTGCACCGCTATTGCCGCGAGAATTATGAGCGCAAACGTTAATGGTAATACCGTCATGTTAGTTGACAAAAGCCTCTTTTAACAGGGACAAATCCAGTTCAGGATACACGGGGAAGCGATCCAGCAGTTTTTCTGTCCGTTTCAGCGCTTCCGTCTTTACCGCAGGTTCTATCAAATATTTTGCCTTGCTTTTTACCGACGGATTTTTTTTGTCGGCATCCTGACTGGTTCCCTTGATTACCAGCGCGATAATCGAGCCGATTTCTTCCATTTCAGTTTTGCCCATGCCCAGACTTGTAACGGCGGCAGTTCCCAAACGCAGGCCGGCAGTATACCAGGGGCCGTTGGGGTCAAAAGGCAGGCTGTTCCGGTTGAGTGTTATGTGACATTCATTCAGAGCGCTTTCGGCCTGCCTGCCGGTAAGTCCGGCCTGATGCACATTGATAAGCAGTAAATGATTGTCCGTGCCGCCGGTAAGCACCTCAAGGCCGTTTTTCATGCAGGATGCGGCCAGCGCCTG
>JAIRRB010000190.1 GCA_031256195.1 Treponema sp. | reverse complement strand
AAAGGTATAAAAATCGTTGTACGTTTATTGTTATGAAGGGGGGGGGGGCAAACAGTCAGTGCCGCCGAAGAATATTTTACCACGGAGAAAAATACAAACATCATATAAAAACTCTGTGTCCTCCGTGGTTGTTTTCTTGATTCATGGACAGCCCCGTATATGCTATGGCCAAAACGAGGTATGTTACTGTTTACAGACAAGTTATTAATCAACGACCTTACTCCACTTTAATATAACACCATATTTCCTAAAAAAAGTCAACGGCCTTTCACCGTAATTCCCCTACCTATGATCCACAATTTCGTGAATTATTTCCAAAGTGCGCTGAGCGCAGCGGTCCCAGGAGAACGCGCGGGCGCGCTCAAGACCCAGGCGGGAACATTCCTGATGCAGATTGCGGTCAGAGGCCAGCATTACCATGCGGTCGGCCATGTCTTCGGGGTCATGGGGGTCAAAATACAGGGCGGCATGTTCGGCGGTTTCGGGCAGAGATGCCGCGCGGGCGCAGGCCGCGGGGATACCTGACGCCATTGCCTCAATAACTCCCATGCCAAAGCCTTCATACATTGAAGGAAGCACGACAAAGTCCGCTCCGGAATACAGTTCCGGCAGACTTTTCAGGGGGAAATGTCCGGTAAAGAAAATATCGCCGCGCCACGCGGATTCCGCGGCGGCTGTTTTTACTTTTGCCGCATTGTTGCTGTCCCTCCCTGCCAGTACCAGCCGGTGGGGATAGCCGGTTCGTTCCTTAAAAATGCCGAATGCCTTGATAAGCCGTATATGGTTTTTTACCGGATGATCGATGCGGGAAACGCAGAGTATATAGGGGCGGCGGAAACTGAAAGGCTGAATCAATAACTCGCTTTCTTCGCCGTGCGGGCGGGGGTAAAAGGCCGCATGATCAATGCCGTTCGGTACGACTTCGACCCGCGACTCTTTGACTCCGACCAGTTCTACCAGTTCCTGTTTGACCCATTCGCTGACCGCAATGATTCGGTCTAGCCGCCTGAGTGAATTGGGCAGCACAACGCGCCGTACCGCCCCCAGATGTTCTCTGGTTCGCCTGGTTCCCCAGTAGGCGGCCATGTCGTGGACAACGCCGATGGTAGGGCAGGGTGACTGGTAGGGGGGCTGTTGGTGCGCGGCGGGAAAAAAACAGGCATTGTATGAGCGGCTTTGCGCAAAACCGGGGTACTGGTACAGATGCCACAGGGCATTGGCGGACTTGCCGTTTACGGAACAGCGGGGGATAAATTCAAGGTTAGGTGCAAATTCGCTGAAAGTAAAGCGGTCGTATTCCCATCCGAATAACTCAAAAAGAGCGCCTGAAGGGGGGATACGTTTCAGCAGATGCGACAAATAGGCTCCCGGACCTGACTTACCGCTCTCACAGGCAAAGGTATCTACCCCTATCTTCATCAGGCATTATACCACACTGGTAAGCATTGTTCCAATCCCCTCATCGGTAAACATTTCAATCAACAGCGCATGGGGCACTCGCCCGTCAATGATGGTGGCTTTTTTCACTCCGCCGTCAAGGGCGTGGACGCAGCAATCCACTTTGGGAATCATGCCTTTGCTGATAATCCCGTTTTTTTTCAAACTGTCAAGTTCCGAACGGGCCAGAGTCTTGATAAGGGAATTAGGGTCATCCACGTTGCGGAGTATGCCCTGTACATCGGTCACCAAAACGAGTTTTTCCGCTCCCAGAGCGGCGGCAATTTTGGCGGCGGCAATGTCCGCGTTAACATTGAGCGGTTTGCCGCTGTCAATACCGAGGCCGTAAGCCACCGAAGATACCACGGGAATAAAGCCTTCTTTCAGCGCGGAATTCAACAGGGAAATGTCGACTTCCTCAATATCGCCGACCAACCCAAAATCATCATCGCTTTTTCTGACGGCCTTGAGCATCGCCCCGTCGATTCCGCACAGCCCCATCGCCCTGCCTCCCGCCTGCTGGATGAGGGCGGTTATATCCTTGTTCACTTTGCCGCAGAGAACCATCTGGACAATTTCCATGGTTTCGCCGTCGGTATAGCGCAGGCCGTTTATGAAGCGGCTTTCCTTGCCGATTTTTTTCAGCATTTCATCAATCTCCGGACCGCCGCCGTGAACCAGTACGGTACGAATGCCGACACAGGCCATCAGTATTACATCCTGTATTACCGCCGCTTTGAGCACTCCGTTGATCATGGCGTTGCCGCCGTATTTGACCACAATGGTTTTTCCCTGATAGCGTTGAATGTAGGGCAGGGCATGAACCAGCAGTTCCGCCCTGCTCTGGTAATTAATGGTTTCACTCATGATATTTTTTTAAGACCGGTAGTCTCCGTTTATTTTAACGTAATCGTAAGTCAGATCGCAGCCCCATGCGCTTGCACTGCCGTTTCCCGTACCTACATCCACCAGAATCTCAATTTCCTCCTGTGAAAGAATTGTTTTTGCCTGTTCCTCGGAAAAAGGAACCGACTCGCCGTTTTTACATACGGTAATTTCCGCGGCGGCGCTCCTGAAACGCACTGTGGTTTGATGGGGGGCGAACTCCGCGCCGGAATAACCCAAGGCGCAGAGAATGCGTCCCCAGTTGGCGTCCGCGCCGAAGCAGGCGGCCTTGACCAGGCTGGAAGCGGCAACGGATTTCGCCAATGTTTCGGCGGTTTTTTCATCAGCGGCGCCGTTAACCGTAACGGTTATCAGTTTGCTTGCGCCTTCGCCGTCCCGGGCCATGGCGCGGGCCAGTTTAACGCAGCAGTCTTCAAGCGCACGGGCAAACAGTTCATATTCAGCGCTTCCGCTGTCAATAAGGGGGGAGCCGGATGCGCCGTTTGCCATGATGATGATCGTGTCGTTGGTTGAAGTGTCGCCGTCCACGGTGAGGCGGTTGAAAGACCGCTCGGTTGCGCGGCGCAGGCTTGCTTCCAGAAATTCCGGCGCAATGACCACATCGGTGGTTATAAAACAGAGCAAAGTCGCCATGTTGGGATGTATCATTCCCGCGCCTTTTGCCATACCGCCCAGACGCACCGGAACGCCGTCTATGTCGATTTCCACCGAAAATTCCTTCATGCGGGTATCGGTGGTCATAATCGCTTCAAGCGCGGCGGCATGGCCCGCTTCATCGCCCCGCAAACTATTCGCCAAAGCGCCAATACTGTTCTCGACAGCGGCAATGGGCAGCGGTACGCCGATAACGCCGGTTGAGGCAACCGCCACATGGGCCGGAGAAAGGGCAAATTCATCGGCGGCAAGTTCCGCCATGCGCCGTGCGGCGGCAAGCCCCGCTTCGCCCGTGCAGGCATTGGCATTCCCCGAATTGGCGATAATCGC
>JAIRRB010000105.1 GCA_031256195.1 Treponema sp. | reverse complement strand
ACAGGGGGAGGGGCTGCGGGGCGGCAAAACGCTTGTGGAGTCCGCCTATGCAGCCACCCAGCACTTAAATTACCATGCACATCGTAATACAATGCAATCATTATCTGATTTAAGTACTGGGCTTTTACTGTCCCTACCCTCGTTACTTTTTTTCGCTTGTCTGCTCCGGCGGGGAATTCCAAAGGGTTTGCCGCCCCGCAGCCCCTCCCCCTGCAAGAATAAATCTGTGGGTCAAGTTGAGCGCAAAGAGGACGGGGTATAGTTGTTTTGATAAGGTCGGACTAATCGCCTCCAAAGGAGGCGCGTTGGCTTTGTCTCAGGGTACACACTCACATACTTTGTAGCGGTACATTTTTTGACACGCCACAGATACTTCGAACCAGAGGTTAGGGGGTATGTACCCTGAGACAAGCAAATTAACCGGAGTAGGCGGCAGTTCCCGCGCTTACCGTACAGGCGCAGTTTGTGCCCGACAGTACATCAATCAAATTTTGTACCGAGAGAGCCGCCATGGCGGCGGTTGCCTCGGCGGTGCGGGCCGCCGTATGGGGGGTAACGATGACGTTGTCCAAAGCAAACAGCGGTGAATTGTGCGGCGGTTCGGTCTCGTACACATCAAGAGCAAGCCCGCCCAAATGGCCGGATTTAAGCAAATCGCAGGCGACAGCTTCATCAAGCAGCCCCCCCCGCGCCGTATTAATGAGCAGCGCGCCTTTTTTCATTTTTCGCATAACATCAGCGGAAATAATATACCGTGTTTCCTCATTGAGAGGCAGATGGAGGCTGAGGAAATCAGATTCACGGACCAGTTCATCAAAATCAACCGGAATAATGCCGTTTGCCTTCGCATATCCTGAATCAATGTCGGGGCTGCAGGCAAGAATCCGCATTGAAAATCCCGCCGCCCGCCGCGCCACCGCCTTGCCGACATAACCAAGCCCCAAAATACCGATAGTCTTTTGATACAGTTCGGCGCCGATAGAACGATCCCATTGGCCTGCGCGTGTCGTGCGGTCCAAAAGCGGCAGTCTGCGGACAAGGGACAGCATACAACCGAAGGTTAAATCAGCCACCGCCTGGGCGTTAACGCCGGGGGTGTTGCATACAATAATATTTTTTTCCTGCGCCGCCGCCAAATCAACATTGTCTACGCCAGTGCCGTAACGGGAAATTACTTTTAATGTCTGCGCATTTTCAATAACCTTTCTGCTAAACGGATCAAGCCCCGCGATACAGCCGTCACAGCCGTCCAGCAGGGGAATAAGTTCATCCTCGCTCAGGGGCCGCTTCTGCGGGTTAAACACCAAGGTATCGGCAAAGGAGCGTAGCCGGTCCAGGGCAGGACCGGCCATATCAGGCTTGAATGAAGCGGGCGTTATCAGTATCTTCATGGCAGACTGCCGCCTTCCGTTCCGCCGCCCTGCGCCGTTTGCGGCGCATCCACCAGGGTAGAAAGGTCGCTTCCTCCCTTAAACCGCAGCACGTTTACCATAAAAATGTTCAGTTTATTAACAATATTTGGCGGCAGCAAATTGCCGTCAACCTCCACCGACAAAATCGGGTAATTGCGTTCCCGCGCCCAGGGGGTAAACAGGCCCTCAATAACCCGCCCGATAAGGCAGGCAAAGGGACTAATATTCACGATGCCGGAATAACCTGAGTCCATTGCCGCCGCCGCCGAACCGGAGGAAACGGCAATTTCCGAATTAAGTTCCAGATTTACAAAATGTTCCTGGGTGTATTCCATAATGGCGTGCATATCGTGGGGCGTTTCCGGGATAAGGCCCGTGGGCAATAGAATGGCAAGAACCTTTTTTTCGATATGGTGCTTCCACCATTCCTCGATTTTCAGTTTTTTGAGGTCTTTCCAGGGACGGGAAAAAAGCCGCGTGCCGGGTTTGCGTAATTTTATCAGTTTATTGAGGGCGTATTCCCGCACAAAATCAAGGTAATGTATCCACTCGGAAATACCCGCCACCTTAACCACAATGCCCCGCTCACTCATCAAATCAGTTAATTCGCCCACGGCAAAATCATCGCGGCGTACATAAATTTCGCCGACAATCAGCACCCGCGGGCAATCGGCCACTTTTCGCTTTAAGGGAATCTTCTTTACATCTTGCGCAACATGCCTCAGTTCCTTCCATAAATTTTTGGGGTTATGCTCCACCGCGTGCATAACCCTGCGCCATGAATGTTCAAAATCCGCCTGGGCCTTTACCGGGTCGGCGGCGCAGGCTTTAAGGCTGCACTGAATATCCTTGAGGTAATCGGACAACACCAGACCTTTCCACATCTCCTGGGCAAAACTGGAACCTAACTCGTTATACGAATTGTCTGCGGAAAGGATAAAGACCACCACGTTTTCAAGCTGCAGGTCGCGGAATAAATTTTCGTAAAACACATAATACTGACCGGTGCGGCAGGGGCCGGTGGTAATCGGCACAAAGAGCAGGTACAGTTCGTCCTTACGGTACTTGTCGCTGAAAAAGAATTCCAGGGCGCTGCCCAGAACCAAATGGCTGGGAACGCACTCCTTCCCCGACGCGTGGGAGCGGGCAATCTGAATCGTTTTGGAAGTCGCCACCGGCAGGGCTTCGGCATTAAAGCCAAGCCCGCGTATAGCCGCGCCCATGTACTCGGTGGAAATCGCCCCCATGTTGGAGAGTAGCACCTTTACCCGCTTGTTACCCGCAATGGCAACCTTCTCGCCGGTTTTTACATTGTCTATCCGCAGGTCAAATCCGCCTGAAGCCTGCTTCTCGCTGATAAAACGCCAGCCGTTATCGTAACGATCCGCTTCCAGTTCGCCTTTTTTGGCCCGGTAACCGTCAATAATGTCGAGAAAGGCTTCAACCCGCGTATCCACCCCCGCGTCGGCTGAATGGGAATCCAGTTCCAGCACGAGGAAAGGCTTTTGCCCCATCACCCATTTAATGTAATGCAGGATGAACGAATCCGGCGCGCAAGAAAAGTTGCTAATAAACGTCAGATAAATGTTGTCTTCTTTTTTGAGGAGATTCGCCGCCTTTACATCCTGCTGGCCGTAGTACCAGTACATATTGGGAAAAATTTCTTCATCGTGAAAGGGCAAAATATCAAAGGGGACGATTGAATAACCCCGCGTGGTAAATTTGCGGGGAATGCCCATGTTCGCTTCCGGCGTAAAGGCATTGTAGGGCCGGCCCAGGGTGGCGATAACCGGACGGTCAGATTTGCGGGCATCCTCCAGCGCCTCCCGGCCCATTTGGTGTATCGCGTCAAAATAAGCCTGCTGTTTGGACAAGGCAGTCGTAAAAGCGGTCTTGGTCTCCGCCTCGCCAATGCCCAGCCGCCGCGTCATTTCGCAAAACAGTTCCAGCGCCTTGCCCTCGCCAAACTTAAAACTCACCACCAGCGGCAGCCAGCGTTTCTTGTCAATGTCGGGAAACGCCTTTTCGATATAATACGGCAAACTCTGCGTTATGGGACAGAAGTTCGCGTGAACGCTTTCCTCGTAACTCGGCATATCCCTGAAATGGGGCAGCAGTACATAATCGGCCCCTTTGTCGAGGCAGTCCTGCACCGCGCCGTGGGCAATTTCCGCCGGAAAACAGTAGGTTGATTCCGCGCGGGCAACCCCGGCGTGGGCAACCTCGGTAGAAAGAAAGGTCTTAATGCCCAATTCGTGAAAAAACCAGCTATACAGGGGGTAGAGCGTATGAACGGAAAACGCGCGGGGAATGCCGATGGTGTATTTCAGGGATCGGGGATCGGGGACTGGGGACTGGGGAGCGGCAAAGTCTTCGAATAACATCTTCTGCCGTTTTTCGACATAATCAAATACCGGCACATCCTTGACGTGTTTGCGCATATTGGTGTATTTATTGCAGCGCCCGCCGAACATGTACTTATGTTCGTTGACGTTTAATACCTGAATCGGACAGCGGTTTTCGCAGGCGTTACAGGTAAATACCCGTTCATAGCCAATTTCGCGGTTAATAATATCATCAATAATAACGCTCTGTTCTTCAAGCAAGCCGTCGGCGTGTTTGCGTTTTGCCAGCAGCGCCACGCCGAAACAGCCCATCAACTCAGGCGAAGGCGGCACCAAAATTTCCTTGTTGAGGAGCATGGCGAACGCCAGCGGAACCGCCGGATTTTTGGCGACCCCGCCCTGCAAAAAAATCTTTCCGCCGATGGTGCGGTTGCCCACTACGCGGTTAAGGTAATTCGCCACAATGGAACAGACAATTCCCGCGGTGATATTCTCCCTGCCCGCGCCCTGCTGTACCGCCTTGCGGATGTCGCTGTTGATAAAGGCCGAACAATGTTCGCCGAATTTGCAGGGCGCGCCCGCCTCCAGCGCAACGGGGCCGATGTCTTTGGCGCTGTGTATCGAAAGGTCCCCCG
>JAIRRB010000099.1 GCA_031256195.1 Treponema sp. | reverse complement strand
TATAAGCGTTGTAAATGTACTCCGAGGCGTAGTGGTTTTTGATAACCTTGTCCTCCACAACGCCCATGCCGGTTTCCGCCGCCGCCATTTTCGCCAGAGGGATGCGTTCCTTTGCCGCGGCTTTGGCCGCCGCGAAGAATATCCGGTCAACCTGCTCCTGATTAAACGTAGCGAAAACCTTTTGGGCTTCGCGTATGCGGTTAAGCGCCCGCTGCAGGCTTTCTGGTTCCGTTACCGGCTCTTGTTTGTTCTCTGTCATAACTTCACTCCCCATGACTCCTCAAGAAGTATACATTAATAGATTACCGTTTTTTTTGAAAAAAAAGCAAGACGGAAATAAAGGGGTAAAGACGGTTTTTGCGGGAGAAATGCCAGACCATATCGGGCTGGGGCTTGCTGCCGCGTCAATTTTGTTTTATATTACCACTCAAACAACTCAAAATATTCCGGTTCATTTATGAAATCGTCATAATTATCTATTATTTTTATACCAGCAATATTTATATTTATATTGGAATAGAAACAAATAAATTCCTTTAAGTTATTATAATTTAGCAATTCTATTGTTTCATTGGTCTGAATATGACTTACAATAAAATATTCAATAAGTGTATTATTTAAGTCCATAATTCTATTGTTGTACTTTATGCCCTCAAGTCCTAAATATCTTAAATTTGGGAAGTTATATAGAAAACCCATATCATTTAATTCTACACCCATATTAATTAGCAAATACTCCAACGAATTATTCTTGATAAAATTTATATTATTAGCATATAGTTGTAATGATAATTCCATTCTATTCAAAAACAGCAATTTATCAATTCCAGTTATTTCTACTATTGGCGACTTTATCCTTAAATTAATTTTTTTCCGTTTTGTCTAATAAAATTCATATTTCCTTTGTATGTGATAATTTTTACAATATCTTCAGGTACATTTATTTTTCCCTGGGTTCCATTTAATAGTGTATATTTTATTTCGACACAATATATGTTAAGAATAAAGCCAACAAATAAAGCAAGAAATATAAATTTCCTCATTTATTTTCTCCAATTCTTAAATTATATACGCTTTAAAAAATGCTGTCAATCAGTTCAAAATTGAATTGTACATAACGTTCCAACTGTAACTGACAGTTTGGGCATGGGGAGTTACGTAGCCTAGCCGCCTACTGGCGGTGAAGCGTTAACCGTTTGTTAAATGCCGTTGGACATATTTAGATATTAATTTTTATTTTCCTTGTTTTTTCTTTCGTTAGAAATAGTAGTATTATTATAGAAAATAGAAATACAAATGGAATCTATGGAATCTGATGAAGTAGAAATATGACAATTATTATCAAAGTCCCATATATATCTTTTTTCATCATCTCCTAAAACACGAGTCGTTTTACCATACTTTTTTTCTAATGATTTTTTTATTTTATTAAAATCATTTACAATATTTTTATTCCAAATTGTAACATTTGAACCATAAAACCTATTTTCAAAAAACACTAAAAATACATCTGCTTCTTCTTCTAGATATTTGCCTTTAGCAGTAATTGAATCGTCTGTAATGTATTCTATGCTAAATCCTTTTTCCGTTAAAATTAAGGCAGAGTTTTTGATGTTTTCACCCCAACTAATATCTAAAAAACCGTCAAGATTCCCCTTAAATTTACTACATCCTAGAAATAGTATAGTAATTAATGACACGAGAAATATTTTTTTCATAAAGACTCCTTAATATAATATCCTATAATATTTTATATTTTTTGTCAATATAATGTTTTATATTTTTGTCAAATGGCATTTAACTTGAGATATACGTCATTTTTGCGGCAAATGCGTCTGGGTGATGTGAAGTGATGATATAATCCCGAATTCTTTTATCAGGATATTATTCCCCAACCGCGTACACTTCAAAGGTATCGCCCAGGGAAAAAATTGTACTGAATGCCAAAAGCAGTCCGTACAGCGGACTCTTTGTGCTGCGGGCGAGTTTTCCCAGCAGGGGGAAACGTTCCGGGTGATGACCGCTGTTGACTATTTTTTTTACCGTAAAGCCCGCCATTTTGAGCGTTTTTATGCAGACAGCCGGTGACCAGATTGTCCAGTGATCCGCCGGACTATGTTCCAAAAACCGTTTCAGCGAGCTGCGGCCGGAAATCCCTGAAAAGGAAGGGGTCGCAAAGGCCAATATTCCGCCGGACTTGAGCAGTTTTCGTATTTCCGCCAGTACGGGAACGCAGTCGCGAAAATGTTCAATGACATACCAGAGCGTGACAACAGAATATGAGGGGCTGGGAAGCGGGGACCGGGGATCGGGAAAAAATCCCTGCACGGCGGGAATACCGATCGTTTGTGTCACATAACGAACAGCGTCCTCCGCCGGTTCAATGCCGCAGGGGGAAAATCCTTCTTCCCGCGCCGCCGCAAGAAAGGGGCCGTAGGCGCAGCCTATGTCCAAAAGAGACGGCGCATTTGCGCTTTCAGCCATGCTGTCAGCCATTCCGGCGGGAAGCAGGGATTTAATTACGGCAAGCCGCCGCCTTCCCAAAGCGGTTAAATTCGGAAAATCTTCAATGTAGGTTTTACCGTATTGTTTTTGGTATTGTTCAAAAAAATATTTCTGTGCATATTCAATGGGCGGCGGATTAAGCCGGTTCATGCTTATTATACCGCAGTATGTGCAGCGGAGGTATGTACGTTCCGCATAACGCGCAAGGGCGGGGCCGCGCAACACAGCGCCGCAAACGGGACAGTTACGGCTGACATCCGGTACAACGCCGTTAATTAATTCTGCCAGGTTCAGCCGGGGAGTGTGGTCAAGATTGCATTTTTCTGCAAGGGCGGAGCAGCGGTTTCTCAGTTTGCGCAAGAATCGGTTTTTCAGTTTGCCGCGGCGAAACAATACGCGATTAAGTTTTTTTGCCCTGTTTTTTCCGATTCCCAGCGAATAAAAACCTATCTTTTTTGCCAGTTTTTCATGGTACGCGCCGGGCGAAACCAGCAGTACCGGAACATCGGCATACAAAGCCTCAAATGCGGTAAGCCCATAGTGGGTGATGACAAGGTTGTATTCGTGCAGGTGTTTGTTCAGGTTGGGGATTAATCCGGTTATTTTTAATAGCGGGGAGTTGGAAACGGATGTTGGGGAATAGAGGGGAGATAGTCCTCCCTGCAACAAAGTGATTTCAACGCTGTTGTTTTTTTCCGCAAGCGATTTTGCTATGACAGGGCCAAGCCCCGCAGCGTCTTCCTGCCCAAAACTGATTAATACCTTAAACAGCGCGGCGGGCGTGTTGTCCTGGGGGTAAGGTTTTTCCGGCAGCGGCAGCAGGGAAGGGTCGGCAATATTGGAATTGGTACGCTTGAAGTTGGGAAGAATGTCAATCAAAAAGTCAAAATTATCCCGGCTGATGCCGCCTTCATCAATACCGATAACGGGAGCCAGTTCCGTCCAGCGGGCAAGTTCTTCCGGCGAAGTTTGAAAACGGTCAAGAACGATACATTCCCAATGTGTGCCGGACAAACCGTTCGCGTCAATGAGACAGTTCCGGTCAAAGTGCATGCTGTCAAGAAGTCCGCCAGCGTCGTTAAGGACGGGAAGGAAAAGCCATGAATCCCTGCCCAGCGTTCGCAGTCCGTTTACCAGCGTCATGCAGCGAATCAGATGACCTCCGCCGCGGCCCGGTTCGCAAACGGGGACAACCAGTACCGCTCCCCGGTTCATGATGCCGCTCCGCTGTCTGCCGCGGGGAACATTGCCCGGTATGCGTTAATTATTGCCGCTCCCCGGTAACGTTCTTCGCCGGACAGTTTGCCCGTATTTTCCAGCCGGTCCAGCGCGGCGTAGAACGCCTGCGCCCGCTCATAATCTTCCTGCGTGTCAATCGTAAGCCGAATATCGGCTCCCTGCCAGCGCACAGGGGCGAGCGGGCGGTGAAGGGAAAATAGTTCCGGGTGAGTATACAGGTAGGGACAAACGTGTTCCCGTTCATAGGGGGCGGATGCTTCGGCTTCAGTGCGCAGCAGGGCCGCCGCGGATACCGATTCAACACCCGCACCCAAAGGAAGGCCGCTGTATCCGGCATAATCCGCATTCAACGCCAGCGCTTCGGCGTTAATGACAGCGGCGGCATCGGCAAATACAAAGGGATTGTCGCCGGTTGCCCTTATCACCCGCTGTATGCCGAATTTGCGCAGGGCAAGACAGTAGCGGCCAAGCACGTCATCTTTGGGGCCGGTAAACAGCGTGAAACCCGCTTCGGCGGCCAGCGGCGCAAAAGCGCCGACAGAATCTTCGGGGCAGGCCAATATTCGCAATTCAGCGGGAATTCTATTCAGGGCTTTCATCACATGAAAAATGACCCCCTCCCCCCCCCCCAGGGGCAGCAATGATTTTCCCGGCAAGCGTGATGAGTCAGTGCGGGCCTGCAATACAATGGCAAGATTGACGGCGGACATAATTACGGTCTCCTGATGCCGGGAAGAAAATTTTCTTCGGCAGATTCCAAATCCCAGCGTTTGACAATGGCTTTGGGGCCGCAGTACCAGCGGAAGCTGTTGGCATTTACCCAGCGGCGGCTTTCGGAAAAATCATCCCATGCGGCGGAAATGCCGCCGTCGGTTTGCAGTAAAAAACCGGGAAAGCGGCGCAGGGGCAGTTGGGCGCAGTCGCCCCTGAATTGGGGGGCAAGATTCTTGAGGTAAAAGCGGTTGTAATCCGCGCCGCCTGCGTTTTCTTCGGCGGGAACAGAAGCCTCGTAGGAAAGTTTAAGCGTCTGCGTGGAGGAAATTTCCTCGCCCCAAAGATAGGAACGAAAACCAAAATCCATAAGCTGCCAATAGGCGCTCCTGAATGTTCCGTCAAAGCCCCCCAGCCGGATAAAACGTTCACGGTCATATATGCCCACCCCGTCAAAAGGATACAGGGTGGCAATTCCCTCGCTGGCGGGGCCAAGAAACAAGGTTCTTATTTTTTTTCGCTGTAACGCGGGAACCATCAGGGTAGGGAGAGTTTCAAAACGTGAAGTTTGAATGACGGGAACGGTACAAAGCCGCTTAAACGGACTTTTTTCTCCGCCTTCTTTCGTACTGTTATCGGAGCATTTCAGCCGGTCCGCCATTCGATGGGCGCTGCCGCCCACGATAATTTTTAAATCATTCCAGAGAACAAAAAACAGGGAGCTGTCCAGTTCAGATACCGCCAGATTGATTTGTTCCCCCAGACTAATGGGCTGCCGCAGCAGCACAAAACGGGCAAAGGGGAAACGGGCCGCCAGTTCCTCGATATCGTAGGAAGGGGGCGAAGGCTCTATCGAGACAACCGTGTCGAAGCCGGTTTTTTCAAGGTCGTGAAATAGATTCCGCCGTGTGTAACATCTGCCGCGGTTGAGCAGTATGGCGGAGAGGCCGGTAGAGGCAAGGCGTTCCTTGCCGCCGATAACAGTATACGAAGGAAGCGTTTCGTTAAAAGTTGTAGGTATAGTATTCATCACATCCTGTGCATAGAGAATTATATTGTGGCATAGCGCCTGACTGCTCTGCGTAGAACCGCTGTCCCCGCTCCCATATAAGTTCAAACGGCTCGGCAAGGGCGTTCCCCAGTGTGCATTTATTGTCTGCGGCGGCAATCTGCTGGCGGCACAGGGGAACCGTACCATCAAGCAGTATGGGCATATCCCGCATGAGATGCCAGCAGGGCTGCCTGATTATGGGAGAAAGGTCCGATGCCTGTCTGCGGGGCAGCATACCGCAGAAATCATCATACTTTTGAATGATGATATTGGCTGTGGCGGGGGCCGCCTCTTTCCATGAGCGGTAAAATCGCTCGATGTCGTTTTCCGCTCCCGCAGTTCGTACTGCCTGTATGTATGCGTCCCGGGGGAAAAGGGAAAGGAGCGTTTTGGCGCAGTCATTCGCCTCGGCAAAACCCGCCCCCCGGATTTCTTTATACTGCGCCGGGTCGGCGGTATCCAGTGAGACAATCCATGAAAGCGGGCTTTGCCGCCTGACTGATACACTTTGGCGGGCAAGCTGCGCACTGTATTCCAGTTCGCTGTTTTTCCAGCCGATGCCGGAAGTTTCTATTACCAGAGTAAGTTCCGGACGGCGCAGTACCATTTCAATCAGTTCCATTTTTTGGGGATGAAGGGAAAGTTCCCCCCAAAGTGAAAGGTCGATAACCGCATCGCCGGAAAACGCGCTGATTTTTTCCAGCAGGGATTCAAAATCCCGCGCGTCCATATAGTCCCGCCGTTCCGTAACAGGGCCGCCGGCGGTCTGGGGCCAGGGACACCAGGCGCAGCTTTGGGGGCAGCCGCCATAAACCTGCACCGGATAAAAGGCGGGCAGGGTTCTCAGGATTTCCGGCTTTTCCGCAATGATGCGCTCAACGGCGGCAGTATCAGGTATTTTTCCCGCTGTGCAATCCGCCATGCGCCGCAGCAGGAGCAAATTCCGTTTGGAGTCGGCGCAGAGATTCAGGCGGTGGCAGCGGAGATCAACCGGGGAAATTTCGGTTTCAATATCAAAAGCGTTAATATCTTTTTGAATGACGGAGAACAGGGCATCCCGTCCCACCGGACCGCCGTCATTATCACCGAGGATTTTGGCAAGGATGGCGGCAGTTCCCGGCGAAAGCAGTTCCGGGGCAAGACCGTAGGGCCAGCCGTCGGCATAGGAATATTCGGCGGCATAACGGAGATGCCGTTCCGCAAGCCTTCCGGCAAGTTCAGGGTCAAGGAAGGGGCAGTCGGCCCAGGCAAAATAGCTCAAATCAAAACCTTCGGAATGGGCGGCAATGGTCTCCAGCAGGGCTTTCACCGTCCATGAATCCCGTTTTTCGATGCAGATTTCCTCAGTAACAGGCGGATTCCACCCTTGCGGCCCGGTCAATAGTACCGTTTTACCCACTCCGGGAAAACGTTGGGCCTGTTGGAGGGCAAGAATCAGGCTGTTTTTTCCATCAATAAGCGCCGCCAGGGGCGCTGCCATCGGCGCCGCCGTTGGCGAAGCCGCCTCGCCGGACAAATTACCGGCAAATAAGACCAAAAGCGTATTCATACCCTTCTATTATCGGCTGTTATATACCAGGATTTAGGGAGCCAAAGGCGGCCTTTCTTCTTGCTTTTCCGGCTTGTCTCGTATATACTGGGCTTATATCAGCGGGTGGGAGGTGAAACATGATAAATGTTGTCCATGTTGATAATAGCGGGTTTTTTCGTAAAATAATGAAGATTTTCTTAACGGATTTGGGCTTTTTTTGTGAAAGTTATGATAGAGGCGAAGATGTGCTGGATGCGGTTGAGGCCCGTAAAGTATCCTGTGTTATTACCGGTTTGGAACTTATAGATATGAGCGGAGAGGATTTAATCAAAAAACTGCTTTTTGCCGCTCATCCAATGACCATTATCGCGGTTACCTCCAGCGGTGATGAAGCGCGGATGCAGCACCTTGCAGACCTGGGGGTTAAAGCAACCATCCAGAAGGGAAGCGACTGGAAAGAAAAGTTGCGTGAATATTTGTAGTGGCCGCCGACTCTTTTTGTCTGCTTTCTGACGGTCTTGGGGAATTGTGCCGTAACAATTCCGGTGTAGACCGTCTTATTGCCCCTCATCGTGAAAAAATCCTTTCCCTGCTGATTAAATACATTACCGAAATTGAGCTTTTCAATCCTGCCTTGAGCCTTGTGGGAACCAATGACCGTCAGGAATTGATTGTCAGGCATGTCCTCGATTCCCTTGCGCCGCTGGGGATCATCGCGCCGCTCGTTGCGCAGCCGACTGCTCTGCATATTGCCGATGTCGGTTCAGGCGCCGGGCTGCCCGGTATACCTCTTGCCATTGTTATGCCTGATGCGGAATTTACCCTTATAGAGCGAAAAGGCCGCAGAGCGGGTTTTTTGCGGAATATTCAAACAACGCTGGGCCTTTCCACTGTTGTGGTAGAAGAAGCGGAAATGGAAAAAACGCAAACGGGCCGTTTTAATGTGGTTACGTTTCG
>JAIRRB010000083.1 GCA_031256195.1 Treponema sp. | reverse complement strand
AGACCAGGGCTGGCAAACTGTGCTGGAGTGAGGCGTGGGAATGAAGCGAAGCGGAATGACCTAGCCGAACGGAAGCCAAGCCCGCCAACGGCGGGCGCAGCATATACAGTCCTGTTATGTGCCGTCTGGTACTACAATATTTTCTTAATATCATTTTCTAACTCTTCATTATTTTTTAAAAAACTCAATGATTCATTTTGCATCGTACTTTTCCAACGAGAACTTACATCATTAGATTTGCAATAATTCGCTATTTTTATTCCAAAATATCTTTCTGTCTTTTTAATATTGATATCTTTAACATCTCTAACGACATTTCTCACCCAACATTTAAAATAAGGTTTATTACCTTTAGGATCATATTTTTTATCTATTGTTTTCAATTTTCCAACTATGTCAATAATATCATTTTTATCTATTTCTGAACATTTTGACACATCTAGATCCAATAAAAAATCATCAAGTTTGTCCCATAATACATTTATTTTATTATTATTATATAATGTTTTAATTTCATCTAAAACACTAAAATAAAAATCAGTAGGTGAATACGGATCATAATTGCCATCTTCGTCAAATGCAAGACTATGACATATAGAAGCATTTATATTTAGAATCATTAGAACCTTCTTTTCTATTAGCAATAGGCATTTGAATTTTATTTTTGCAAAAATAAAGTCAAATAATAATCTTGTTTGGCCATTATCTCTTGCTTCAGTAAATATCCGTTTAATACTTTTCATTAATTTCATGAATTATATATATCACATTAGAAGAAATAATGCAATAGAGTTTCACTATTTTAACATAAAATTTCGCATAACTCACCATATATGAATTTCAGAAAATACCATCATACGCATATAAAATGACAGCATATTACCTCTCGCAATAACATGAAATAAATTTCGTTTAAATATCCAAATCAAAAGCTTCATGTACTCCGTGGTAAAATTTTTTAAGTTTATGACGCTGTGTCCGGCGTTTTGCTGTGAGATTCTTTTCTCCGGTAGATTATGCTGCGGATTATTCGAAAAATAACAAAACCAACGGTGGAAATGATCAGCGCAAAAAGTACAATGCCTATTGCCTGAAGGGGTTTTTTAATTGATTCCCCAAAGTAATATGTCAGAAAAAACAGGGTGCTAACGCTGACTGCGGCGGCGGTAACATCGTATAGGGCAAAACGGCGCAGCCGCAGGCCAAAGAATCCCGAAGTCAGAAACAGGGTATTTCTTATTCCAAAGGGGATAAAGCGGCATACAATAAAAGTGAAAATACCGTATTTTTCCAGGTAGTGGTGCATCCGGTCCACTTTTTTTGATGAAGACAGCCGGACAGCAAAACGAAATTTTATTGTTCCTTTGCGAATATATTTTCCCAGATAATAGGGAAAATAATCGCTGATGATCACACCGGTGAAAATAGCGGCAAAAATAGGAACCAACAGCGATGGGTTTTCCTGACAAACAAGCGCACCGGTAATAATTATCAAATCTTCTGATATGGGAAAATTGAGTCCCGCCAATAACAGGCAAAAAAAAGCCGCAATGGGAAAAAATTCTATGTACTGACTAAGCCAAACAACAATATCAGGCATAGGTTATTTTTATTTCCTTTTCTTTTTCAAATCTTTTTATCGCCAGTTCAATCAAACGGCTGATGAGTTCCGTGTAGGTGATGCCGCATTCGGCAGCCTCCCAGAGTTTGGGATACATACTGATTTTGGTAAAGCCCGGCATAGTGTTAACTTCATTGATCAGCACTTCGCCGTTTTCCTTCAGAAAAAAATCAATCCGCGCAAGCCCGTCACAGCAGAGGGTTTGAAACGCTTTTACAGAAAGTTCCTGAATGCGTTTTTGTGTATCAGCGTCCAGTTTCGCCGGTATCTCCAGGGCGGCTCCGTTTTCGTCAAGGTACTTTGCTTCATAGGAGTAAAATTCATGGGTGGGGATAATCTCGCCGGGAACCGAGGCTATGGGGTTTTCATTACCCAGCACGGCGCACTCAATCTCGCGGCATTTGATATATTCTTCCATTATTATTTTGGTGTCATACTGAAAGGCTTCCTGCACCGCAGCGGAAAATTCAGATTCATCATGCACCTTGCTTATCCCTACCGAAGAGCCCATGTTTGCCGGTTTGATAAAAACGGGACTGCCCAACGCGGTTTTTATTTCGGCGAAAACAGGGAACGGCTCGTGCGACCTGAATGTAAGGAATTTGCCGATGGGTATACCCGCATCGCGGAACAGCCGTTTCATGACATCCTTGTCCATACTGACGGCAGACCCCAAAACACCGGAACCGACAAAGGGAACACCGGCGAGTTTCAGCAGACCCTGCACCGTGCCGTCCTCGCCAAAGGGGCCGTGGAGAATGGGGAAGACCACATCGAGTTTGAGGCCGTTCTCAGTCAGCAAACCTGCGCTTTCCGGGACAAGCGCCACCGGTTTGCCTGACGAATTCAGGCTGATACGGCGGGGATCACCCGAGTTCAACAATGAAAGAGAATCGCCCATTGAATGCCATTTTCCGCCCTTGTCTATGCCGATAAGCACCGGTTCAAACTTGCTGCGGTCAATGGCATCGTACACATTTCTGGCGGACTGCAGCGAAACCTCATGTTCCGCCGACTTGCCGCCAAAAAGAATGCCTATGGTTAATTTTTTGTCATTTGGGGTCATTATCTGCTATATACACGATTTTTCGCATAAATGCAAGACAGTTTTTTCAAAACCGGTATTTTACCCTCATCGGAACAGCCGCTGGATTTCTCTGGCATACAGGGCGGTAATGCGGTGGCGCAGCAGTTCCTGTTTGCCGGAAAGTTCCTTGCCCGGCTCAAAGGGTTTGGTCAGCAGGGTAAACTTAAAGACCCGCTCAAAGGGCTTAAAACCGGTTTTAAGGCTGACCCGTTCGGTAAGTTCCGTTGCGATAAGCTGGTTGATTTCCGGCTGCTGCAGAAGCAGTTCATAATCAACAATGGGAATATTGTTTTCTTCGGCAAAGGCCATAATCGCTTCCTGCCGGGGGATAATAAGGGCGGCAAGGTACTTTTGATCCTGTCCCACTACCATACAGTGATGAATGTAAGGGCTTTCCCGCAAGGTATGTTCAATGGGAACCGGTTCGACATTTTCGCCGCCCCTTAAAACGATAGTATCCTTGGCGCGGCCTGTTATGCGTAATTCATTGTCGTGGGTCAGCATACCAATATCGCCGGTATTGAACCAGCCGTCAGCGCTGAGTACCGCCGCGGTGATATCGGGTTTTTGGTAGTAACCCTTCATCACCTGTTTGCCTTTTACATGGATAAGCCCGTTGCGGCCCGGCGGCAGAATTTTACCCTGATTGTTAATAACTCTGGCTTCGGTGTCGAGCAGCAACTGGCCGATAGTTCCCCGCCGGGAACGTTTGAAACGCCGTGCGGTTATCAGGGGAGCCGTTTCGGTAAGACCGTAGCCTTCCTGCAGCCGCAAGCCCACCGAATTGAAAAACAGGTCAACCCGCGCCGGTAAACTGCCCCCGCCGGATATACCCGCCTTAAAGCGTCCGCCCAGCCGCCGCTTGAGCCGGTTGAATACCAGCAACTGGGCAAAGCCCCTGCCCGGCAGCAGCAACAGCCAGGGAAAAAAACCCATTGCCGCATCCAGCGCCCGGATACGTCCGTGAAAATTGGGCAGCAGCCCAAAAGTTAAGTCTTTGAAATAGGTATACATCATTGACAGGGAAACGGCAAAATCAAACAATTTTTTGGTCAGTCCTCCCATTTGGGTAACGTTACGGGTAATGCCATCCATAATCGCTTCCCAAATACGGGGAACGCTTACCATCCAGTGCGGCTTTATGGCCTCAAAGTCCGCCATCAGCACCGAGGCGACCGGTTTGGAATAGGCGATACTGGTCCGGTTGTAAAAAATGATGTATTCCATTTCCCGTTCATAAACGTGCCAGACCGCCAGCATCGAAAGCCAAATGTCGGCGGGTTTCGTGTCAAAGACCAGATTGAAGGAAGGAAGCTGGCTGAGGAAGTTACGGTGGCTGAGTACAACGCCCTTTGGTTCGCCGGTTGTGCCGGAAGTAAAAATAATGGTGGCAGTCTCTTCACTTTCCCCTTTGTCCATTTCCGCTTCGGCGCAGCCCGGCTGCAGAGCCTCGCGCTTCTGTCCCAGGGCAATAACGCTGGCAAAGTACAGCACCGTTATGCCCGCATCCGCCGCCGCCGTTTCGGTCTCCTGGTCTACCGGGTCAAAGGTAATGAGGGTTTTAAGCAGGGGCACATCCGCCCTACAGGAAAGTATCTTGTGGACCTGTTTTTGGTTTTCTACAAATGAAAGCTTACATCCGGTAAAACCCACAATATAGGCAAGTTCCTGAACCGTAGTGTCGCAGCCCCTCGGCACATCCGCCGCTCCAACGGAAAGGATGCCAAAATCGGCTACCATCCATTCGTGGCGGTTATCGGCAACCAGCCCAATGTGGTCCTGCCGCTTAATTCCCAGTTCAATCAATCCTGAAGCAAGAAAACAAACTTCTTCATAAAATTGCCGATAGGTTTTTGTTTTATAAACACCGGAAGGGTCTTTATAATACTGAATAATAATTTCTGGGCTGTCTTTGACCCGTGTTCGCAGCATTAACGGTAATGTTTTTTCCATAATTGACACTCTACTTTTCCGTCAAGTCCGCCGGATTCAAAATCGCCGCGCTGCCGTCCGCCCGCTGGGTTAAAAGGCTACCCTGCTGTATGCTTACCATAGCGCCGGGATGTACGGCAATTTTTGACTTGGCCTGTAATGCCAAATCCGCGTTAAAACGGCCCAGATACAGCGTTCCGTCGCTGAGGTTTACGGTAACGGCGTAAAGGTCGTTGCCATTTACCCAGATAAGACTGTTGGGGTGCAGGTCATCATCACCCTGCTTTGCCATTTCCAGACTGCGGGCATTTATTTCGATAAGCCGTATAGCGCCGTTATCCCGGTTCTCTCCGGCGATTGCCAGTATTTTGCCGCCAACAAAAGTCAGCGTCCGCACATATACCGTGTTCAGCGGTGAACGGCGCAGTTCTTTTTGTGTGGCAGGGTCAATGGAAACGAGCCTTCCCAGAGCGGCATCCTCCCGCTCTATGATTACGCCGATTAAGCCCTGGGGCGTTTGATCCCGGTTAATCACAGATTGCTGATCTCTGGCAATACTTTCCCGTTCCTGCTGGGCTTCCTCGGTTTTTTTCTCAGCAAATTGTTCCTGTTTTGCCGCCTCGTCCCGCTGTAAAACCAGTTCCGATTCACGCCGATCCAGTTCATCGGATTTTTTCTGTGTCTGCGTTTCCCGCTGGTTAATTTCCCTTTCCTGCTTTGCCGCCTCCGCCGCTGAAGCGGGCTTATCCTCCGCAAGCTGCTGCCGGTCTTCGGCTATTTGCTGCCGGTCCTTTTCAAGCTGGGACCTTTCTCCGGCGACAGCCCTCTCTTCATTTCTGGCCGCCTCCCTCTGATCTGCGGCCTTCTGTTCCGCCGCTGCCGCCTCGCGCTCTTTAAGATCAACCATGTCGCGGCGCTGTTCAATTCCCATGTCGTCTTCCCTTCGCATCTCTTCCACCACGCGGTCGTCTGAAATTGAAGAAGTGTCAATGGAACTGATGCCGCCCATGCCCAGCGGTATCAGCATCAAGGTCTTGCCGGGCCATTCGCTGTAGTTGGTAGCAAGTCCCGCCTGCTGCGGGTTAAGATGTCCAATAACAGGGGTTTTATAACGCGCTGCAAAATAATCCCAGTTTCCGCGGTATACGGCATTGTAAATGGTAACATATTCCGCCAGCACCGCGGCATCCTGCGCCGAGTAGCCGTAGGCTTCCTGTAAATAACCCTGAATAATGGTACGAAGGTTGCGGATATGGTCAACGCCGGTATTAACCCCCAGCCCGAAAATATCAGCGTCGAGTTTATCACCGTCCGGATCGGAAACAGAGTGTATCACAAAATAACGGGGCGTAGTTCCGGCGCGCGCCGCGCCGCCCTTTATCGCCTGTCCCAGGCCAACACCAATTTGCCGTATCTGTTCCCGTGTCTCAATCCGCGCATGGGGCCCCTCATAATTGGTAAACGACACCGGGGCAAGGTTATTTTGCAGTTCTCCCTGATTAATCTGGGAAAAAACAATACCCGCCGCCCCCGCAAAAATGATACCAAAAAACAGCGCTTTACAGAATTTTTTCATGGTATTACTCCTGCCTGATTGTAGCATATTTTTTATGTTCTTGGTAATAGACTTATTCAGGGCGTTGTTATTATAGGCCAAAGACGGCATAATGGCTGAAATAATGGATACCATCTTAATCCTTGATTTTGGCAGCCAGACCACCCAACTGATTGGGCGGCGCATACGCGACATGGGTGTATATACGGAAATTATTCCCGGCGATTCAGCGTTATCCGCCAGGCCGCCTGACCCCAAGGTAAAAGGAATTATTCTGTCCGGCTCGCCGGAATCGGTATATGATCAAGGACTTGCGCCGGACGCGGCGATATACCAGTGCGGCCTGCCCCTGCTGGGTATTTGTTACGGCTTACAGCGGATGACTTTTGATTTGGGCGGGGCGATTGAGCCGCTGCCAAAACGGGAATACGGAAGAATAGAAGTAAAAATTAACGGAAAGTCAGAGGAGGCTCACGCGGCGGAATTTTTGAAGGGTTGTAAGCCCGTTTTTACCGCATGGATGAGCCACGGCGACACTTTAACCAAGCTTGCGCCGGGTTTTACGGAATACGGAACCAGCGGCACAGGTTATCCGGCAGTGGTGATTCATGACACAAAACCCTGGTTTGGCCTGCAGTTCCACCCCGAAGTAACACACTGCGAGGGGGGAAGTGGCATTCTTGCCGCGTTCGCCCTTGGCGTATGCGGCTGCACGGCGGGCTGGACTATGGAACACTATGTAGAAGAAGTGCGCTCATCATTAAATACCCGCATTGGCGAAAGTCCGGTACTGCTTTTGATTTCCGGCGGCGTTGATTCCACCGTTGCCGGAGCGCTGCTGTTAAAAACCCTGCGCGGCGATCAGGTGCATTTGATGTATATGGATACCGGCCTGATGCGCAAAGATGAAACAACCATCGTCAAAGCCAATCTGGAAAAACTGGGAGCGCAACATCTGCACATTGTCTATTGTGAAGATGAATTTCTTGCGGCGCTCAGTGGCTTAAACGAGCCGGAGGCAAAACGCAGGGCCATTGGCGACCTGTTTATCACGATTCAGGAACGGGAAGTAAGCCGGCTGGGGCTGCCGGACAATTATTTTCTTGCTCAGGGAACCCTGTATACCGACCTTATCGAAAGCGGCAAGGGGGTCGGCAAAAAAGCGCACGTTATCAAAAGCCACCACAATGTCGGCAGCCCTCTGGTTGAGGCCAAACGTACAGCAGGCAAAATTATCGAGCCGCTGGACAGGCTGTATAAAGACGAAGTTCGCAGACTGGGCCATTTTCTGGGCCTTGACGCGGAAATTATCAGCCGCCATCCCTTTCCCGGCCCCGGGCTTGCCGTGCGTATCATTGGCGAAGTTACCCGGGAAAAATGCGATATTTTACGCGAAGCGGACGCCATTTTTATGGAAGAACTTAAACTGCGTACCAGCGCCGGCGGACGCCGCCTGTACGATGAAATCTGGCAGGCCTTTGCCGTACTGCTGCCGGTTCGTTCAGTGGGCGTTGCCGGAGATGTCCGCAAATACGGTTGGGTGCTTGCGTTACGGGCAATTACCAGCGCCGACGGCATGACCGCCGATGTATACCCTTTTGAATCCCGTGACCTGCTGGAAATTTCTACCCGCATCACCAATACCGTGCCTGAAATCGGGCGGGTGGTATACGACATTTCCAGCAAACCGCCCGCAACGATTGAGTGGGAATAGCCGGTTCCTAAATCCATAAAAAGAGGTTTAACATGAAAATATTTACAACAAATTACCAAAATTCATTTATGGAAATTGCGGAGGATTGTCCCGCTGAAAAAGGGGAAATTCCTCCTGTCAAAAAGGCCGGAAAAACAATAGCCTGTATTCAATATGATATGCTTCACAATAATCCGTATAAATACACATCGGATGAAATATTGTTTCAATGTTATACCATAAAACAGGAAATTCAAAAAAATGATTTGGCAAAATCAAGAGAACAATTTTTTTCAAAGGGGCAGGCGTGTTTTAGGGCGTCACCTTTAACGAAACTGTATGGCTGGGGAATTCATTATGACAATGACGGAAAAATGGCGCTTTATGGCTGTGAAACAAAAGAATACAAAACATTGGTAAAAGACAAAAAAATAAAATTATTAAAAGCGGTAAGATCAAAAAATAATATGCCGGAAACGGAAGAACTGAAAACTCCCAAAAATCTTATGGAAAAATTTAATAACAACAAAAGCGCCGCCGATGTTTTTGCCAAAATGCGTCCGTCGTGCCAAAGAAGATATATCATAAGAGCGAATGAGATAAAAAATACTCACAATGAATCTTCAAAAATGGATACCGTTATTCGGGAAATAATCCGTTACGGCAAAAATCATGACTTGCTTTAGAGCAAAGGACGCGCTTATGGAGCCGAATCTATCCTGTATTGTTCAATTTCATCACCGTGGATAACCGCGCAATTACGCCCGCCTTCTTTCGCGGTGTAAAGCGCTTTATCCGCCAAATCATACATGGTTTGCGTATCATCGTATGTGCCGCATCGTTCTATAAATATTCCGATACTCATGGAAACATACGGCGACACTTTCGATCTTTCATGCGGAATTTTCAGTTCTTTTATTAATCCCTGCAAGTGAGAAACAACCGCATCCACATGCGAGGCTTCAGTCTCGAACCACAGCAGGGCAAATTCCTCCCCGCCGACCCTGGCGGAATAAACATCCAGTGAGTCCTTCAAACTGTTCAACACTCTGCCTACGGCGCGCAGACAGTCATCGCCCATGGGGTGTCCGTAATGATCGTTATAGAATTTAAAGAAATCTATGTCGATGATGCCAATACACAGCCAATTATCCGAAGTTCTGTAGTTGGCCAGATATCTTTTGAATGTCTGCTGAAAATCACGGCGGTTTTTCAGCTTGGTTAATTCATCTATGGTACTTTGGTCAAAATAATTGTTACGTTCATCTTCCAGCATAGTTGCGCTTAACTCCAGGCCCAGCCGCAGCTTGCTGACCTGCCAGTTAAAATACAGGCTGATTATACCGGCAACTACCGCGTTAATAATATCCAAAATCCAGTTATCAAAAGATTTAACGAAAACGGTGGATACTATAAAACAGATTAACGCGCCCCCGGTAAGGCAAAGATTAAACAGGGGCGAGTTTATAAACATCAACAGGGCGCATATTATAAAACATAAAAAAATCGTAGCCAGTTTATCAGGGCTTGACCAAACGCCCAGATATATGCCAAGGATCATAACGTTTACATAGAATACCATTATTGCCGTATATATAAACCGGTTGTTCATATATATAGTCTGCATTTTATAGTTGGAAAAAACGGCAAGCAGCATTGCGATTACGGCTGCCCCAAGACAAACAGCGGACCTGCCAATATCTCTTTCGACAATTATCCACAGGAGCGAAAGAAAACCGGAAAAGACAGCGACAATGGTATTTGCCTGACGCAGACTAAGCAGGTTATTTATAAATATTTTGTGCATGCATTCATGATAATGCTCCTGCCCCAGTGAATAGTAACGCCATGAATAGAGCCTTTTTAGCATGCCTTTTGTATTTTATAATGAATATTGTGAAAAGTCAATAGCTGTGTGGGAGCGCTGTCAAAGAGGAAATGTCACAGGTGCAGACATGACCCAGGAGATTACCGGGTTTTTTCGGTCATTTCCGGACAACTGCTTGCAACGCCCCTTAACGGGGCGCGTTTATTCGGTTTCCACGATCGAGTAGGAGGCCGTCCATTAGTTGAACGGCCGTCCTCTCACACCACCGTGCGTACCGTTCGGTACACGGCGGTTCAACAGGTTCCATGCAACATTTCTAATCGCTTGGCT
>JAIRRB010000115.1 GCA_031256195.1 Treponema sp. | reverse complement strand
GTTACCGGTATCAGGGGTATGGCCCGGCTGTCGCGGGGATCAACCGCCCAGATGCCGCTGTCCAGGTCGTCCGGGTCATAACGCAGTTCGACCTTCTGGCGGTTAAGCCCGGCAAGATTGCCCCGGTTGGTCCGCACCATTTCCTGGGTGAGGTTCGGGCCGATGAACTGCCGCCCGGCCAGTGTGACGCGGTCGCCGCGTACCACGGCGTAGGCGCGTTCCAGAAACAGGTAATGAACGTCCTCTTCGCTGATTAAAGCCGGCCGCCACCCTTCGATTTTGACGGCGTGCTCAAGTTCTTTCATCGGGCTGTGTTTCAGCGTTCCATGTTCGCGGCACTGGTATAGGTTGACTGCTTCAATCACACGGTCCGCGAATTCCGTGAACGGCAGGATGTAGCCTGAGTCTTTTTGCCACTGCAGGCGGCGGCTTGACTCTTCCTCCGTGGCCGCATCCGCGGCGGTGTCAATTACCAGGCCGGGGGTTATCATGTCGCGCAGTATCTGTTCCAGCGTGGAGAAAAACCGCTCGATGGGTTTGGTCTTTGCGTTTTTGACATTGGCATAGATGCGCCGGTTCTGCTTTTTCCATTCCCTGCGCGACTTGGCCACGCTGACCATTTTCCCGTCCGCGCCTTCGACCACATACGCGCCCATTTCGGTGCGGTACAAATCGCCCTCGTCCCGGAATTCCATGCCGTAGTTTTGCAACTGCTCGATGGTGTAATCCGCGACCGCCGACTTTTCGCTGGAACCGTTGTCGTTGTAGGTGCTTTCAAACTTACCAAAATGCTCGACTCCCATTTTCAGCGCACGTAACACGGTGCGGGTATTGTAGTTGCGGTCAAAGGCAATACCGTAGACCAGGCGGGTACGCATATCCAGCCAGAGGTAACATTCGGGGCGGAAATAGCCGCCCTGGTCGTCGGTTACCCAGAAGTCGAAGCGGTGCTGGTCGCCGACTACGATTTGGAAGGGCCGCAGGTTTGACAGGTCGCGGGCGATATAAAACAGATTGTCCAGGGCGCGGGTTCCGCCCCGGATGTAGAGCTTGAGGGCGGCGTGTATCTCCCGGGCGTGGACGTAGGCGGAAGGCTCGGAGCCGATACGCCAACCATTTTGCGCGGCGGCGATGCGTGTTTGCTGATAGGCGTTGCGGACGGTACAGCGCCCCGCCTCGCGGGTCACCTTAAGGTAGAATTGTTTGAAAAAGGCCAGCGCCTCGGCATCCCAGGCTGCCAACTGCCGCGGCTTGTGTTCTTTGGGCTGGTAACCGTTTACCTTAATCCAGATGATGTAACGTTTGACTGATGACACAGACACGGCGTGTTCCCGCGACAGGTACTCGTAGACCAGATTCAGCGGCATAAGCGGGTCACGGCGGAGCCAACCGTTGTATACGGCGGCCATCTTCGCGAGTTTTGAGCCGGTGGCGAAGGGATTGGCGCTCATGCCTTATCTTCCGTATGTAACAGTTCGGGGTTGTCGTGGATGTTGCCGATGACTGTAATATTAAATTCAGCGTCTATAGCAAGACACGGACAAAACGAGTCAATACAAAAAGCCGACTCGCTAAATATAACTTCATCAAGTTTCCAAACGCTACTATCTTCGTTAAACGTTTTTACAATATCCCCCTCGAAAATCTTCACACCGTTTTTGTCTTTTAAGCCCGTGTACTGGCCTACGGTTTCAGGAATGACTTTTATTCTTTCGATACCAATATCGCCATCACAAAAACGCGGCTGAATAGCTAATATACCTGTATGAATTTCGCATAAAAAGCCAAACTCCCATTTTTCAGATAATTTTCCAATTCCCCTGAATTCAATGCCTCTCATACGCCCTCCTCCACCGCCGATTCCTGCAACTGAAAACTTATTTCAGCTAACTCATTGGCGCGGCGGCGGGCTTTTAGAGCGATGTTAAACGCCGCCCGCGCCTTGACTTCGGGGTCATCGAACACGGCCAGAAATTTTTCGATATGTTCGAAGATTGCCATCTGTGCCTGGTTCTGCGCGTGGGTTTCCAGCTTAAAAGCGGCGATGTCTTTTGAGCGGCGCAGCGTTTCTTCAAAGTAATCCTTTGATTTGATGACTACCGGCGCGTTGTATGTTTCCATAATCTCTCTAAACCGGGCGCTTTTCATCTGCCGCTCGAGTTCCGCGTCTTCCTCTTTAGTGAAATCGGTTGGCCTGTTGCCGGTACGCAGTACCTCGTTAATGCGGTTCTGCATCAGGGCGCGGGATGCCGTGGTGTCTTCTTTCACCGGCGCTTTAATCAGCAGCACGTCTTTGCCGGTGCTGGAAATTTCGAGAGGGACGAATTTGCTTATCCAGTAGTTGGCGACTTCGCGGGGGATCCCTATCTCGCCGCAATAACCGTCCCAGGTGTACTCGCTATAACGGTGGGCTTTAGGATCCCGGCGCTGGCATTTCTTCAGGTGTTCCCTGGCCAGAAACAGTTCCCGCGTTACTTTCGCCGTGAACTCTGTCCATTCCTCGCCGAGTTTCCGCATTTTGATAACAGATTTGTCGTAATTCCAGCGCTCGATTTTATTGGCCAGTTCCAGCGGAGCGATAGCCCCGGATTCGTTTTGTTTGTTCATGCCGTTACCGTCCCTTTATTCCGGCGCGATTGGCCGGACGCAGACTCTGTTCCCTGCTGCCGCTGCGCATGCTCCCAATCGAGCAGAAAATCCCCGCGGGTGGTTTTCCCTTTCACGTAACGGCGTATGGCAAGATAAAATTTCTTGTAGTCCATATTCCCCCTCCTTATTTATTACGCTGCCTGTTCTTTTAGCAGTTCCTTGTTGATTTCTTCCTTGTCCGCCTCGCAGAAAAAGTCGTCCTTGACCTTCCGCACCGAATCGACCTGGGCCAGGGTGTCGTCGTCCAGAACGGACATCGCCTCTTTATCCGGCTCCTCTTTGACGCGGATGTATTTGTCGAGATTCAGCTTTTTTAATAGTTCCAGCGTGGTTTTCCTGACGCTGATTGACGTGCTCTTCCGGTACCCGAAACTGCCGAATGACAACTGTACGCTTTTTTTGTCCTTAAAAAGCTCTTCCTTGTTGTACGCGGCAAAGGCGTTCAACATCTGGGAGTCGTCGGTTATTCGCTTGCGGATACCCTGGCCTTTTTTTGCCGCTTCTTCCTTGATTTCGGCAATCTGCTTGTGGGCTTCGCTGTCGATGCTCTCAAGCTCTTTCTCCAAAATCCCGATTTCCTTGAGCACCAGATTTGCCTGGTCAAGGCTTTCAATTTTCCCCCCCTGGGGTTTTAAACGCGCCATACTATCCCTCCTGCGCAATGCCTCTATACTCAAACCCGTACGGGTCGAGGTAACGGTTTGAAAGCTCCGCCAGCACTCTCTCTTCGGCAAGATTTTCATTCATACCTTCCTGCTGAAACCGCTGCAGGCGGGCGTTGTAATACCGCAGCGCTTCCGGCGCCGCGGCAAATATCTCTGACAGGCAGCCGCATTCAACAGGCGGTTCAATGTAGACCACGGGGATGTGCAGTTCCTCCGCCAGTTCCAGTTCAAGGGTTGCCCCCCTTGACTTCTGCCAGCCCTGCAGGAGGGCAATGCCGTCGCAATTGGTCAGCCTGGCGACACAGCGCCTCATGGATTTATGCCATTCAAGATCGGGCAAACAAAGCCGCATCGGGTTGTTGGTGAAAATGGGTACCTGGCTGCTGCCGGCATTACCGAGAATCTTTTGTTCGATTCCGTTAAAGTGCCGCAGGGCTTCCCCGGTCGGACGGCCTGAAACCGGACCGCATAAATAAATTAAATTCATTTTCTACTCCTTTTCTGTTTCTGTTATGTGCATTTCATCGAAGACTGCCGCGACTACCGCTGCCGGGTAGTCAAGAATGGCGGCGGTATTTTCTACGGTTACCGGAAGTTTTTCCTCTTTCCGGTCAATGACACTGGCAATAATTATTGCAACCTGCCGGGGGGTGGCGCCGGTGCGCGACTGGGGGATAGGCTCGTCAAAAGGGAAGGCAGTAAAAAAATTGGCCGGGTCGGCATAACGCTCGGCGCAATAATTTAACAGGCTGTCGATAGTGGACAACAGAATGTCCTCGCCGCAATGGGGGCAGAACGCTACCGCGTCACCGCCGCCGTCATCCATAATTTGCGCCGAAAAAAAGCGGCCGCAGTTAACGCAGAACTTATCAAAGCCGTTGGCGAAGGCGCCGGTTTTTACGTTAGTGACATTCATTCTGCGGCCCCCCCTTGCGCGAGCATGGCGTCGGCAAAACTATAAGCGGTTTCGGCTATGCGCTGGAATTTTGACTTGCAAGTATTAGGGGGCAGGTAAGTCTAGTCAACGCCTTTCGCGTTAATGAGTACCACTGCCGCCTGGCCGGCGAAATAATCGTGGGGGGTTATGCCGGGATTGCGGCGGTCTTCGCCGCCGGCCGGGAGAGACGCCGGTTTGCCGCTGTTATCAGTACTTACACCCTGCGCTCTTGTTCCGTATTCTTCCGGTTTCTGCGGCTTGAGCATCGGGCCGCCCCCGGTTAAAAACCAGTCGGTACTTATCCCTTTGGACGATAATGCAAACAGAAGTTTTTCCGAGTTTTTGATCCTCCCTTTTTTAAGATGGGAAAAATATCCACCGTAAAGTCCCAGCTTCTGTTCCAACTCGGCATTGCTTTTTTTACAGCTAAAGTAAACCCGCAGGTCTCTTATCCTTTCCGCGTAATTCATGCTGGCCTCCTTTGCCATCTGCGTTTTGCCGCATAGGAATTTAAATCTCTCTGGGCTTCGTCAAAAGTTGTTCTGATTGGCAACGCTTTTGTTTTTACCCTATGCGTTCCATGCCTTGTGTCTTTTTGCCTGACGGAAAACCATTTCTTTTTTGTGGTATCTATGCCGCTTGATACAAAAACCATCTGGCCGTTATCATCCAGAAATGTAACAACAAAACGGCATGGGGATTTCTTTTTGTTTCCCGGGCCGCCCGGCGGGCAAATCGTTCTGTCAGGGAAGTCTCCGTTCGGGCATAAACAGCACCGGAAATCAACAATGTGGTCGTTGGGTATGCTATAACTCATGCTGTCCTCCTGTATTTTTTTTCCCATTCGGTAATCCGCTTTTTGCACTCGTTGAGCCGAAGGGCAAATAACGCCGCTGAAATGCGCCTTCGGGCCAGTCCGCTTTCGCGTCCGAGTTGCGAATAAAGGCTGCGCGATGTTTCAAGCCGGTAATACCGCCCGTTATATATGTCGCGTTCGTAACACTCGCCCCGGAGGATGAAACTGTCTTCACTGAATACCGTACATTCCGATGAAGAGCCAAAACGTCCAATAGTTTTCATACCGCCATCCTCCTTCTTTTTCTTTCTTCACGATCCCTTTTTTCGATTTCTTCCCGCTGTTCCTCATAGGCTTTCAGGT
>JAIRRB010000042.1 GCA_031256195.1 Treponema sp. | reverse complement strand
GATGCGCAGGCCGATCCGGTTGACGCTTCTATTCCCATCATATCCATGGAAAGGAGTATCGCCTCGCCTTCCGCGCCGGGAAATGAAACATTTAAGGTATTGGGCAGTACGTCTGTTGGGTGGCCGTTGATTTTAATATTGGGAATTGCCGCTGTCAGACCGTCGCGCAGGCGGTCGCGCAGGGGCGCAATTTCCCTGCCGTATTTTTCAACCTCATCCGCGGCAATTGCCGCCGCTCTGCCAAAGCCCATTATGCCCGGATTATTGTACGTTCCGGCCCGCAGCCCCCCTTCCTGATGACCGCCGTGGATAAGCGGAAACAGGGGCGCCCCGGTGCGTACATACAGAGCGCCAATTCCCTTGGGCCCGTAAATTTTATGCGCCGATATGGTAAGATAATCTACCCCCATATCATCAACATTGACCGGTATCTTGCCAAGCGCCTGTACCGCATCGGTGTGCATCCATGCCCCAGCGGATTTTACCAGCGCGGAAATCGCTTTAATGTCCTGAATAACGCCTATTTCGTTGTTAGCCGTCATTACCGAGACAAAAAGGGTTTTTTCGCTTAACGCATTTTTAAGCGCGTCAATATTGATCTTGCCGTATTCATCAACCGGCAGAAAATGCACCTTAAAGCCAAGGCTGTGCAAATGTTTTGCCGAGTTAAACACGCAGGGATGTTCAATGGCAGTGGTGATAAATTCATCGCGTTGGGGGACGCTCCGGCCTTCCTGCGGCAAACTGCCATCCGGGGCGCAGGCAAGCTGCCGCATGGTTTGAAACACGGTATTGTTGGATTCTGAACCGCCTGATGTAAAAAAAACAGTCTGCCGCTGCGCTCCCAGCAGTTTTTCCACGGTACTTCTGGCCTGTTCTATCTGCGCATGGGCAAGCCGCCCCGATGCGTGCATACTGGAAGCGTTGCCGTAAATGTCCGCATCGTGCAGCATTGCCGCTTTTACTTCCTGCCTGAGGGGAGTGGTGGCGTTATAATCAATATAGACCCGCCGTTCCACAGCGGCCTGCGGTGTATGTTCAGGCATTTTTTGCTCCGTCTGTCATGGTAACTATAGTAAAACCTTCAAGGTTTTTCAAGTTCATGCCGATAATAGAATGGGGGTATATCATCAAAAAATTCCTGTTTATGTTCCTTTTGCCGCTTGCTGTTTTATCCGCCGCAGATAAAAATAATAAAGTCGAAGAACCTGTCAGTTATGAAACCAATGTCACCTTTCGGGACTTTTCCTGGGGAACCAGTATGGCGGATGTGGTAAAAAAGATGGGAAAACCGGTCTCGCGGGAAGAGGTTAACGGACTTACTTCCCTTGTTTGGGAAAATGTTGAGGTAAACGGGTATACTACCTATATGCTGGCCTATTTTTCCAAATCGGGACTGCAGGGGGGCACTTACTACTTCCTTACCTATACCATGGATGAACTTATGCGCTGCTACAGCGAGGTACGGCAGGAGCTGCGGGACCGTTTTGGCCCTACCTATCTTTTTGACGGAATTATCAGGGAGCTGCGTCCCTATGAAAGTTCATGGAACCTTCCCGGCGGCTATGTGTACTTAAAAGTAAACACCCGCCAGGGCGATCCGGTTACCCTGTGGTATTCTTCCCCTGAACTGACCAAGAAAGTTTTCGGCGATATTAAACCGGTTACCGCAAAAAAGTAGCCTCTTTTTATTTTGCAGCCACGGTATAATGACAAATCTTGTTGACATTGGCGTAAACCTGATGAGTCCCGCCTTTGACCGGGACCGGGACGCTGTTCTTGCCGGAGCCCAAGCCGCCGGAGTAAAAACACTGATTATTACCGGCAGCAGCATCGCGGGCAGCGCCGCAGCTCTGGCTTTTGCTCAAACTCACCCAAATTGCAAAGCAACCGTCGGCATACATCCCCACCACGCAAAAGATTGGGATGCGGCGGCAAAGGTTCAATTACAGGAAATGGTTTCACCGGAACCGTCCGCCACGCCGATGGCGGCTCTGTCGGCGGCCATTGGAGAATGCGGCCTTGATTACAACCGCAATTTTTCCCCGCCGCAGGCCCAGCGAAAATGTTTTGAGGACCAGCTTGCGCTTGCGGCGCAGTTAAAAAAACCGGTATTTCTTCATGAGCGGGACGCTTTTGAGGATTTTCTGACCATACTGAAACAATACCGCGCACATTTGCCCGGCGCGGTGGTTCACTGTTTTACCGGCGGGATGGCGGAACTGGAAGCATGGCTTGCTCTGGACTGTTACATCGGCATTACCGGCTGGATATGCGATGAACGGCGCGGCGCTCACCTGATTCCCCTGCTGCAACATATCCCCGCTGAACGCCTGCTGCTGGAAACTGATGCTCCCTATTTACTGCCCCGTAATATGCCGCGCTCCATAAAGGGAAAAAGCGGCCGCAACGAGCCGTGTTTTCTTCCCCACATTGCCGCCTTCATCGCCGAAATCCTCGGCAAAACTGCGGAACAACTGGCGGCGGAAACCAGCGCCAATGCCGCCCGCCTTTTTAATTTGTCTTGATGGATTTCAGGGCGAAGCCGTTTCTCTTATGAATTTCAGGAACAAGTCAAAAAGGATAATATCTATTTTATGGTGCTTCTCAATAAATTCTTCCCGCATTGTGGCAATGGCTTCTTCTGTGGTCATAACCTTCCGGTATTTACGGCTTGAATCGGTAAGGCTGTCAAATACGTCTATTATCTCCAGAATCTTTGCGGGAAAAAACGCCATAGCCTCATATTCCATCATAGACTCAAGATCATAAGTAATGCAGAAATCCTGTTTTATCTGAGGGTTTATTTTTTTATGTTCATCAAGACAGGTACGGAAAAATCCGTAACCTGACGGATGTCCGTAATATTCATGATGGTACGCGGCAATCAAGCTTGCGTCCTTCGGATAATTCGTTTTGTTAATAATGGAGGAATAACCAACATTAACATGATCGACAACAATATCACGGTTATACGCAGCTTCACCTTCATGGTACTCCATTGCGGCGGCTTTTCCGATATCGTGTACCAAAAATCCAATTGCCCAATTATAAAAAGTGTTTTCCGGTATCATCCGCATACCCCCAAGAAAAACCCTCTCCAGGGTAATATCATCAGGATGGACATGGGGCAGCAGCGTTTGATAAAAATTGTGATACTCTTCATCAAAGACAATCCGCAACTTATTGATAATACTTGAACTTGAAACCAGTTTATTGTAGTAAGAAAGGAAAGCGAGGCCTTTAAGGTACACGCGGGTCATGTGCTGGATAGTAGTGCCGTTAGACTTTGATACCAGAGCATTCATCAAATCGTCATTAAAAATATCCGAAGAAATAAGCTGAGAAGACGCCTTTATCAAATTGCGGGTACCTTCAACCATATCCCGTGTTTGATTTTTTGCTTCATCTTCAGCAAGATTCATGACATCCATTAACGATGCATAATTGTGCATTACAGCGTCTCGTGTAGTTTCAACCAGAGCCTCGGTAACAAGCTGTTCCTGCCGGGGTTTTTGGGTGATTAAAGCGTCCAGCCGGTTTTTACATTCCTTTATGTGCTCGACCCGTTCCTGTTCCGGCATTGCGGCAAAGTTAATGTATTCATTGCCCAAATTCTGGCTTATGATGTCGTTTTCTGTTTCCTCTGTTACAGGTCGTTCCTGCCGGGAATTAAGCTTCGCTATTTTTTCTTCAATTTCGGCAAGCTCATCGCCGGCAAGGTAGTATTCCCATGTTTCGTTTTTAAGCCAAAATTGACGGTTATTATCGTACATGACCTTAAAAGGCATAAATTTGCTTTTTTTGGTCTCTTTGTTGATACAGATTACACGGACATCCTCCAGAAAACAAGTGTCAATATAGTGTTTGCCGGCTGCTACTACTTTCTGCAGCAGAACAAGAGAGCTTTTCGTCTCCATACCTGATTTTAGGCTCTTTTCTCAATTTTGTCACCTATGGTTTCATGGGAATCCCCTATTTGGCTGATTTTACGGGGAAATGCGGCATGTTCCGGCGAAAGATAATTTCACCATGTACCGTAATGGCAGGCTGCCTTATTTTACGGACATTTTATATTTCAATAATTTTATTCCGTTATTTATGAGCCTTTTGTTTTTTATCAGTATTATTACCGGGCGTAGTTTTCCTGCCGGGTCTGTTAAAATTTGATTTTCCATATATTTTTTCCTAGTTATAAAATTTCAGTTTTTCCCGCCTGCTTTATCTGCGCTACAATATCCCGCACCCGCTGGGTTTCGCCTTTTTTGGCAATGAGCGCCGCACAAGGCAGACCGTCCTTTCCCGTGCGGATAACCACGATAAGGTCATCAACACCGGCAAGGGCAACGGGAATGTCAGAATCAACAAAACAGCCGCCGCAATTTCCGGCAGTATAGACTTCGTCACCGGAACCGCCGGACAACAACTGTGCATATTCATCCCAGCTACCCACATCAATCCAGTCAAAGGCAGCGTGTATCATAACTGTTTGAGCGCACTTTACGGTGATAGCATAATCAAAAGAAATATTTTTTGTTTGATGATATGCCTTGTCCAGGCCCGTCCAGTTATTCAATATCCGTAAGCCCTTTATTTTGACGTATGATTTTTCATCGGGGGCCCGGAGCCGCTCAAAGGGGCGGAATACATCAGCGGCAAGGCGCTGGAACTCCCCTGCCAGAAATTCATTGTTAAAGGCAAACATCCCCGAATTCCAGAAAAACCGTTTGGAAGCGGCCAGTTTTTTCGCCGTTTTCAGATCGGGCTTTTCCTGAAATTCAGCAACGGCATAAATACCTTCGTCAAGTTTCTGTGCGGTTTTTATGTAGCCATAACCTGTTTCCGGTCTTGAGGGAGAAATGCCAAATATGACCAACCGGTCCCGTGCGGCGAATTGCGCGGCATTTGCCGCATCTTTTGTAAAAACCTCAAGCGGTTTGATAATGTGATCGCTGGTAAGTACCAACATATTGTTATTTCCGCTGCCGGTTTTACGGGAATATGCAACAGCGCAGGCAATTGCAGGCGCGGTATTTTTTGCCTGCGGTTCAGGAATCAGCACCAGTCGTTTTTTTTGGGCGGCGCTCAATACGGAACAGGCCGTAATAACAAGGGGCAGGTGTGATTCCCCCGCAATGACAATTACCCTGCCTGAGTTTTTATCAATTACCTGAAAAGCCCGCTCAAGACTGAGAGAGAAAAAAGTTTCAGAGCCGCCTTTTACCACCGGCAAAAATTGTTTTGGTTTTCTGTAACTGCTTGCCGGCCACAGCCGCGTACCGGAACCTCCGGCCATAATAAGACAATCATTGAACATTATTTTATTTTGAATTTTTCAGCTTGTTTTTTCAATAGAGCTGCCCGCCGTTTTTGGATGCTTGACATAGGGCCAAAAAACGGATATATAAAGCCATCGGGACAGCGGCCTTTGTCGGCGCTAGCTCGTGCTGAATTTTTTGAAAAGGCAGCCCTTGATGGGCTGCCTATATTGGAGCGCGCGTACGGACACCTAAAGGTGTCCTACCATTGGCGAGACAGCGGCCTTTGTTGGCGCTAGCTCGTGCTGAATTTTTTGAAAAGGCAGCCCTTGATGGGCTGCCTATATTGGAGCGGTGTCCGAGTGGTTGAAGGAGGCGGTCTTGAAAACCGTTGTGCCGCAAGGCACCGGGGGTTCGAATCCCCCCTGCTCCGAAAACGGCTATAAAAAGCTGGTGTTTTTTACCTTGTGCAAAGAAATCTGCATAAGCCGGAACAATGGGGGATTCGAACCGGAGCGCTCCCCATAAATTCAAGGCGTAAGCCTTGTTAGAAAATGGCTGGCGCAGGACGCGCCGGGGAGCGCGGAGGCGGCCTGGAAGCCCGAAACAGGATGTTGAGGGCTGGAAGGCGAATCCCCCCTGCTCCGAAGTATGATAAATTGACATGATGATATTTTAACAGTATTATGGAATCTGTGCGGGATAGCGGCCCTAATGGGCTGATTTATTGACAAGCGAAGTGAGTGTCGTGGAAAGCCACCGTAGGCGGCGGGTGTAGGGCGTATCAACTATGTTGACGAGCCCTGCGGTATGATACCCTTCATTTGGAGCGGTGCGAGAGCGGCCGAATCGGGCTCCCTGCTAAGGAGTTGTGCCCCGAAAGGGTACCGGGGGTTCGAATCCCCCCTGCTCCGAACAAAATCAACCAACCCCGCCGCAGAGCGGACGGGGTATGGTTGTTTTGGTAAGGTCGGACTAATCGCCTCCAAGGGAGGCGCGTCCGCTTTGTCTCAGGGTACATACCCACATACTTTGTTATGTGGTACATTTTTGAGTCGCCCCAGAGGGGCGGGGTATCTACCCTTCGCAAACAATGAAAAGTGAGGACAGGCTGTTGGGTGCTGGAAGGCAATCCCCCTGTTCCGGAACTTTGACCGAGGTTGTAGCTCAGCTGGATAGAGCATCAGATTGCGGATCTGAAGGTCGCACGTTCGAATCGTGTCAGCCTCAATTTTTTGTCTTGACCTGTTAGCGCTCCTAATAAAGCCGGTATGGCAGAATCACTATTGACAATTTTTCAGGCTTTTTTTATACTTTTTGTAAGTTTTTCGGCGGCATAGCTCAGTTGGTAGAGCAAACGGCTCATATCCGTTCGGTCATAGGTTCGAGTCCCATTGCCGCTAGATACCATTATGAATAAAAGTGTGGCGCTGGCCCAAACAACAATTAATATCTGCAGAGAAGAAATGGCCAAACGTATTGTAGGGCAGCAGGAAATGATTGACGGGCTGCTTGCCGCCCTTATCGCCGGGGGGCATATACTTCTCGAAGGGGTGCCGGGTCTGGCAAAGACCCTGGCGGTTAAAAGTCTTGCCCAGATAATCGGCCTTGAATTCAAGCGGATACAGTTTACCCCGGATTTGCTGCCGGCAGACCTGACCGGAACTTTAATCTGGGAACAGGCAAAGGGAAGTTTTTCCGTGCGGCGGGGGCCGATTTTTGCCAATGTCATTCTGGCGGATGAAATAAACCGCGCTCCGGCAAAAATGCAGTCCGCCCTGCTTGAAGCAATGGAAGAGCGGCAGGTTACTATCGGTGAAACCAGTTACCCCCTGCCGGACCCGTTTTTTGTACTTGCCACGGAAAATCCCATTGAACATGAAGGAACTTATGCCCTGCCGGAGGCGGAACTTGACCGGTTTTTGCTCAAACTGCTGGTGACATACCCTACGCCGGAACAGGAACTTGCCATTGTCGCACGCAGTCCGTCTCTGGCTTCCGGCAGCGTTGACAAGCGGGAACCATTGTCCCCGGTGCTGGATAAAAAAACCATTGCCATGCTGCGCGGCACTGTTGATTTGATTCATCTTGACGAAAAAATCGCCGAATATATCGTGTCGATTGTCACCGCTACCAGGCCCGTCTCCACCAGAACAAGTTCCGCCGGAGCGCAGGCGGAAAATATAGCAAGGACGGCTGAAGGCTTGTATCGTTATGTGTCATTTGGGGCATCACCCCGCGCGTCAATCGCCCTGCACCGCTGCGCCCGGATATTTGCCCTTTTCTCCGGCAGGGAATTTGTCAGCCCGGAAGATGTAAAGGCGGCGGCTTATCCCGTCCTGCGGCATCGCATTGTCCTTTCCTACGAAGCTGAGGCGGATGGCCTGGATGCCGATGCGGTTATTTCCCGAATACTTTCCCACGTTCCGGTTCCCTGAAACAGGTCCCTATGGATACCCATGAACTGTTGACCAAAATAACCAGTCTTCCCATTGTAGCGGACGGCCTGGCGGAAGATATGCTTGCCGGTAATTTCCGCTCGGTATTCAAGGGTCAGGGAATGGAGTTTGATGAGGCGCGCCATTACCAGTGGGGTGATGATGCGCGGGCGATAGACTGGAATGCCAGCGCCCGCCTGGGTACGCCTTTTGTAAAAATGTTCCGCGAGGAACGCGAACTGACGATCCTGTTGCTTCTGGATACTTCGGCCTCCATGCACGGCGGAACCTCAAACCTGTGGGGGAATTTTAAGTCGAGCGTACAACGGGAACAAATTCCAAGCCCCTTTGAACAGGCGTTAATCGCCGCCGCCCTTATTGCTTTTTCCGCGGAACAAAGCGGACAGCGGGTAGGGGCTTTTCTTTTTGACCGTGAAATAGACCGGGTATTTCCTCCCCGCAAGGGAAGGCGCAATGTACTGGCCTTTGTGTCCGGGGCGCTGCAGCGCCATAAGCCGGAAAATTCAATTTGGCAAAAGTCCTCCAATGGGTATACCAGCAACCTTCGTTCCGCCATCGCTGGTGCGGAGAGAATGCTCAAGCGGCGGAGTATGGTGGTGCTGTTCTCCGATTTTCACAGTATGGGCTGGGAGCAGGAATTGGGCGGCCTGTCCAGCAGGCATGACGTAATTGCCGTCAGGATAAGCGATCCGCTGGATGAAGATTTACCCGATTTGGGACTTGTCACCCTGCATGACCCTGAAACAGGCGTGGAACTGGCAGCCCCTACCGGTTCCGTTTCTTTTCGGGACGCATGGTCGCAATGGCACAAAGACCATGCCGATTTATGGCTGAATTTTTGCCGCAGGGCAGGAGCCGCCCATCTTACGCTTCCCGTGAATGCGGACCCCGCGACGGTATTAACTCGCTTTTTTGGCGGCAGAGGCGGACGGTAGCGTTATGTCAGAAGCATACATGGTTCCTTCAAAAGTATATGTGGGAGACCACGCAAGTCTGGTACTGCCTCTGCCGGGCGTTGTCGGAAACGGAAACACTGAAATCAACATCGGATACATATCTTCCCCGGATATTGACATTCACCATGTTGCGCTTGAACGGCGGCCCGGGGGCAGTTTTCTTAACATTGAATTTTCCGCATATACTCCGGGAATTTTGAAACTGCCGCCGTTTAATGTAGCGGGAGAAGTTTTCAGCGGCCTCACTGTCGAAATAAGTTCGATACTTGAGCCCGGCGAATCCGGTACGGTGCTTTCCGGCCCTGCCCTGCCTTTGGCCATTCCCGGTACCAGCCTTTTGATTTACGGAACCATAAGCGCCGGTATTTTGTTAATGTTATTGACACTATGGATTTTGTTCCGGGGGCGCACACAAATGAAAGGCTGGCTGACCGTCCTGAAGCGAAGATGGCTGCTTGTCTCAATGATGGATATGGAAAGGCGTCTGCGCAAAGCGCTGGCAAAAGGGGCCGCCTGCCGGGCAATCCTCGACGTGCTTTCAACTGAATCCCGCAATTTTCTTGCCGGATTTACCGGAGAAAACTGCCGGGCAATGACCGCCGTGGAAATCGGATGTCTTAAAGACAGGGGGAGCGCTGTACCAGACAGTGAATTTTTGGGCAGATTGTTCAGCCGCTGTGACGGTATCCGCTTTAGCGGCGCTGAAATCAGCAGTGATGAAACCCTGGAGGTGTTAGGTGATCTGCGGCGTTTTCTTGTAACGCTGGGCCGGGCCATGCAGGGAAAAGCCGCAGGGGAGAATTCCGCATGACCCCCGCGCACATGGGCTTCAGCTTTGAGCGGCCCCTAATCGCCGCTGCGGCGTTAATCGTCATTCCGCTGGCAATTTTCATTGCCCGAAAATTGGGAAGCCCTTTTACCGCATCCATTCCCCTGGGGCCTCCGGGCGGCAATCCCTTCAGGCCGCCTTTCAATCTGGGGGGAATTGTAAAAACGCTTCGTATACTGGAATACTGCGGGGTGCTGCTGTTTTTTACAAGCGCCGCCGGTCCGCTGATAAAGGTATCGGAAACGGTATGGCTCAACCGGGGGGCGGATATACTCTTTGTGCTGGACATCAGTCCCAGTATGGCGGCGCTTGATATGGGCGGGGCAAGCCGCTTTAACATCGCCTGTAAACTGCTGAAAGAATTTGCGGAACGCCGCCCTTCAGACAGCATCGGCCTTGCGGTAGTCGGGTATGACGCCGCCCTTCTTATCCCGCCAAGTACGGATCGCGCATTGCTTGATTCGCGGCTGGCAGGACTGCGTATTGGCGAGATGGGCGATGGAACCGCCCTGGGTATGGGGCTTGCGCTCGCCGCCTTCCATCTTGAAAAATCCACCGCACCCCGCAGGGCGGTAGTCC
>JAIRRB010000002.1 GCA_031256195.1 Treponema sp. | reverse complement strand
AGACGGCACCGGTCGATCCACTTCCCGGGATCGTCAAATTTAATCATCGATTTTAATCATCAATGAATCGCAGATCGGCGTATACCCGATTTTTTGATAAATACTGTTGGAGATCGGGTTCGCGAGATCAGTGTACAGTACGCATTTTGCAAAGCCCCGTTCCAAAACCAGGCGGCTTACACCCGCCACACAGGAAGTGGCGTAACCTTTGCGCCGGAAATAGGGCGGGGTATAGACCTGGCCAACGCCGCACACAGTCCGCATTTCCCTGGTCATCGACGCCATGGCAACAGGGACGCCGTTGTCTTCCAGAACATACAGCTTTTTCTTGTTGATATGGTAACGGTAAGGATCGGGATCAGGTTTTGGGGATGCCGTATGCCCGAAACAATCGCAGTTGAAACCCTCAATCCAGTAGGGGAGAAAGGGCATGTCCTTTTCCTCTACCAGGCGCAAAACGCCCTTCAAAGGGATCGCGGGATTTACTTTTATCAGTTCGTAAATGCGCTGATCGCATTGAACCGTGTACTTTGTGTCTTTTTCAGTTGACCAGGCTTTCGCGAAACGTTCAGCCAGGGCTTTTTCCGTCATCACGCCGGGAACCGTAAAATTTGTTTCACCAATGCCTTTTATGAGGCAGGCAATTGCTTCGTCATCGATCTGATTATCAGTCGCGTAGAGAGTCAGGTTATGCGGCGGAGTCATGATCGCGGTAAGCGCTATGCCGGAACCGTCCGTTACCGTTGCCATGAACCAGTTGGCAGGATCACGCCAGCCGTTTTTGTCACTGCCGTCATTACCTATGATGACATTGCCCAGGGGAATGAGGTTTTGCGCCTCGTGACGCGCAAGAACATCGTAAGTGTCTCTGTAAAAATCTTTAACGGCACTGTAGAGATTAAACCGCATTTGCTGTTCCTCCTGTAAAACGAAAAAAAAAGCGGTTCAAGGCAAAAACCCTGAACCGCCTGAATACCTATGACCCATATGTCATGGCGACAGCAACCCAGGCCCATTTTCCCAAATACCATAAAAGGCTTGGTGAAGGGAAAATTTGACCGTCTGCATTGCCGTAAACATTGTACTTCCTTATAACGATATTGAATTTATAGCATCAGAAAAAATTTTTGTCAAGAGGCCGTTTTCACAAATCACGGAAATCAATTTTCCGCTGGCAGCAAAACAGGAATCAGCTTTTTGCAGCCCAGCATGCAGCCAAACATGATTCTCGATAAGGGGAGTTTTGAGTTGGGCTTTACTTCAATAAGCGCCAGCAAACACAACAGCCAATAATAACAGAGTATCATGACCGTCAGCGCCCTCCTACGCTGCAAAAATAGCCGTTGTGTTCTTTGACTGCCTCAACGCCGGCAAAATACCCTGTAATTTTATCCATACCGCTATTTAGCCGTTACAAGGCATTTTGAAAAATGATTTCCGTGCACTTGAGGAAACCGGTAAATCGTGCTATCATTATTTTCATGAAAACCATATCATTTCCCTACGGCAAAGAGTTTTTGACTTACGATATTCCTGATTCACGTTTCAGGGGTGAATTGGTTTCAGAGATGCATCACTACAGGGCGGCAAAGAGCCAGGAAGATCTGGTAAATGACGCCCTGGAGCGTCCCATCGGAACTCCTGCCCTGCGCGTCATGTCGGAAGGCAAAAAAAACGTAGTCATTATCGCGAGCGATCACACAAGGCCGGTGCCGAGTAAAATAATAATACCCCGGATGCTTGAGGAGATTCGCCGGGGCAGTCCCCGGGCGGACATTACCATTCTGGTCGCCACAGGCTGCCACCGCGCTACCAGTCAGGCGGAGCTGGAATCCAAATTCGGGCCTGAAATCTTTAAGCGGGAAAAAATAGTTATTCACGACTGTGATTCGCCTGACATGGTTTACCTTGGGAAACTCCCATCCGGCGGGGATATTATACTCAACCGTATCGCGGCTGAGGCGGATCTTCTTATCGCGGAAGGGTTTATAGAACCCCATTTTTTCGCCGGATTTTCAGGGGGGCGCAAGAGTGTATTCCCCGGTATTGCCAGCCGCAAGGCTGTTGTTTACAATCACAACGCCGAATTTATCGCGCACCCCGCGGCCAGGACTGGAATTATCGAAGGCAACCCGATTCATATCGATATGCTCTATGCGGCCAGGAAGGTCAGGCTTGAGTTCATCTGCAATGTGGTTATCAACGCGGCCAAGGAGATCATTTACGCTGTCGCGGGAGATTGCGATCTCGCCCACAGGGAGGGCAGGGAATTTCTTTTTGCCAGGTGCCGCGCCGCGCCGGTCATGTCCGACATGGTTATTTCGACTAACGGCGGTTATCCTCTGGATCAGAATATCTATCAGGCGGTGAAAGGCATGACAGCCGCTGAGGCGACGGTCAGGAAGGGCGGGGTGATCATCCATCTCGCCGAATCCGGCGACGGCCACGGCGCCCCTGAATTTCACAGGACTTTTGCCGAAGAAAAGGATATCGACCGTATGCTGGACACTTTTATGAAAACACCCAAAGAGAATACCCGTGTGGATCAGTGGCAGTCCCAGATCTTCGCCAGAGTTTTAAAGCACGCGAGGGTAATTTATGTTTCCGGCGCGCCAGACGAAATGGTAAGGGACCTTCACATGATTCCCGCCCATTCGATAGACGAGGCGGTTAAAACGGCCGAAAAACTTTTGGATAATCCAGCCGCCTCCATTACGGTTATCCCGGACGGCGTTTCGGTGATTGTGGGCTGACTTATATCTGTTATTTCCCGCAGCAATGTTTATATTTTTTTCCTGAACCGCAGGAACAAGGTTCGTTTCTGCCGACTTTGGGCCCGGCCCGCACAATCGTTATGGGCACTACGCTTCCCTCATCGTAGAGCCAGCGGTCATCCTTTTTGATGAATTTCGCCTTTTCATGGTGAGTGTCCCTCAGCCCGTCCATTTCGTATGACGCCTGGAATTCAACTTTTCCTTCAGCATCATCCGGGCCGCCTCTTTCGCTTGACAGTACCTTAAGGCCCAGCCATTTTGATTTTTCGCTCCAGGCCCTCGTCTGCCTGATGTCGATCTTGTCTTTTTCATCTTTGGTGCAGGTTTCAACAATGTAGTCTATGGCGTGTTCCACATAGGCTGTATAGCGGCTGCGCATCAGGGCTTCTGCGGTCGGGGGATTTTTTGCGCCTTTAATGTAGGGTTCGCAGCATTCTTCGTAAGCAAGGCCGGAATCGCAGGGGCAGTTTTTCACAGACACTCCTTCAAAGCTTCAAGTTCGGCGCGTATGGTTCGCGCCTCAATATTTCTGTCCATGGCCTTTTTCAGTGAAGGCGGAACAGGCACAGGCCCTGTAAGCGGCTCCACGGTTTCGGCGAATTTGGCCGGATGGGCGGTTAGCGCGATCACGGTTTTACCGGCCTTTTGAAATTTATCAACCGCGCGCCAGCCCACCGCGCTGTGGGGATCGAGGTAGTAGCCCCAGCGGGTAAAAACTTCGGAAATGGTCTCACTGGTCTCATCGTCGTTTATTGATATTCCCATGACAAGGCGGCGCATTTCTTCCCAGGAAAAATGCGCAGCCATACGTTCAAAATTGCTGGGGGCCCCCACGTCCATTGCGTTGGACAGGGTGGCCTGTGAAAGCCGGGCCTCGTAAGTCCCGCTTTCAAGATAATCCGGCACGGTTTTGTTGATGTTGGTGGCCGCGATGAATTTCTCGATAGGAGCTCCCATTTTCCAGGCGTAAAGGCCGGCGGTGAGGTTCCCGAAGTTTCCCGAAGGCACGCAGAAAGTTATTCCTTCACCCCTGCCGGAAGGAACCCGCGTTTCCGCGGAGCCGCGCCCTGACTGAACCCGGCGGGGTGTGGCTTCCCCGTCGGGATCAACCTGACCGGCAAAGGCTCTGCCCGCTGCCGCGGCGTAGTAAACCGCCTGCGGAATGAGCCGTGAAATATTAATTGAATTCGCGGAGGCAAGGCAGAGCCGTTTTTTCAGGTCCGCGTCGCCGAATGCCTGCTTCACCAGCCGCTGGCAGTCGTCAAAACTGCCCTCCACGGCCAGGGCGGAGATATTTCCCTTTAACCCGGCAATCTGCCTTTCCTGCAAGGGGGAGACGCGGCCTTTGGGGTAAAGGACCGTTACGGAAATCCCCTCGACGCCGAAAAAACCGTCCGCCACCGCGCCGCCCGTATCACCCGAAGTCGCGACCAGGATTGTAAGCGGTTTCGTCTCTGCCCTGCGGAGATAGGAAAAAGCGCGGGCCATGAAACGGGCGCCGAAATCCTTGAACGCCGCTGTCGGCCCGTGGAAGAGTTCCAGCACCAGCCGGTCTCCGGCCACTACCAGCGGAGCGTTAAAGGGATAGGCCGAGTGAACCATCTCCTCAAGAACCGGGCGGGGAATGTCGTCTTTCACCCAGGGATATATTGTTTCAAAAGCTATGTCGGTGTAATCCATGGTTCCAAGGGAGGAACGAACCGCCGTGGAATATTGGGGAATCTCTTCGGGTATATAGAGGCCGCCGTCCGGAGCAAGGCCGGTAAGGGCGGCGGTTGAAAAACCGGTTGCTTCGTTTTTGTTTCTGGTGCTATAGTAGCGCATATCGTATTGTACCATAAATTGAAAAGTACATAAAGACGGATGCCATTAAGGCAATGGGCTGAACTATCAAAGCGGAAAAGACAAATGAGGCTGTTCCAAAACTTCAGTTTTTGGAACAGCTACCTATTAAAAATGTAGTTTTGCAGGCCGTAGGCCGAAAAACTACCAGAGCTTGTGACAAAACAACCGGTTTTGGAACAAGCTCAGATTTTTAAATATTTTATTGATTTTTTCAAAGCACAGTGCATGTCCGTGCAGTAATAGGAGTAGCATTGATTTAATAAGCGCCGTTGCGCGCGATACGTCCTGTCGGGCCGTGTAACCATGCCCGGCGGTCTTGCGGCCATTGGCCGCGGGACCGCCGGTTCATACGCGCCAACACCGTTGGCGAAAAATGCGGAGGCATTATGAACAATCTTAACAGTGTCCTTCTCGAAGGCAACATGGTACGGGATCCGTTGATCCGTTCCACGCAGAAAGGCACCTCGGTCTGCAATTTCACGATTGCATCAAATCGCTTTTAC
>JAIRRB010000204.1 GCA_031256195.1 Treponema sp. | reverse complement strand
CGTTCCACATGGGGGCCGCCGCAGACTTCTTTTGAGAAAAAGCCTTCCGATAGGCCGATAGTATAAACTTTTACCTGCGATTCGTACTTTTCGCCGAAAAGGGCGATTGCCCCGGAAGCCTTTGCCGCATCCAGACCCATCACGTCCATGGAAACCGGCAGGTCTTTTTTATTTTTTTCGTTGACGATTGCCTCGACTTTTTTAACTTCATCCTGAGTCAGGGGGGCGGGATGGGAAAAGTCGAAGCGCATCCGCTCAGCGGTGATATTACTCCCCTTTTGGCCAATATGATCCCCCAAAACCGTCCGCAGGGCCTGGTGCAGCAGGTGGGTAGCCGTGTGGTATTTGGTGGCGATTTCCCCATTATCCTGCAAGCCGCCCTTAAAAATCTGCTCGCTGCCCGCGCGGGAAAGCTCCTGATGTTTTTTAAACGCCTCGTCAAACTCTTCGCGGTTTACTTTCATGCCGTTTTCACCGGCCAATTCCTCGGTTAATTCGATGGGGAAGCCGTAGGTGTCGTACAATTTGAAGGCCAGCCGCCCCGGCATGATTTTGCGGGGGTCTTTCAGCAGATTAGGAAGGAGTTTTTCAAACTCATGCTCGCCTTTTTGCAGGGTTTCCAGGAATTTATGCTCTTCCCGGTCCAATTCCTCGATAATGCGGGCCTTATTTTCCAACAATTCGGGGTAGGGCCCCTTCATTTGCTCAATGAGAACCTCGGCAATGGGTGAAAGGAGCAGTGTATCGCCCGCAATACCCAGTTTTCTGCCGTGGCGCACGGCCCGGCGTATCAGGCGGCGCAGTACATAGCCTGCCCCCACGTTGGAGGGGCTGACCGCTTTGGGATCGCCCAGGATAAAAGCCGAAGTCCGCAAGTGGTCGCAGATAATCCGCACGGATTTATCTTTTTCGCTGTCGGAACCATAGGCATAAGCTGCCGCTTTTTCCACCGCGCCCCGTATCGGGGCAAAAATCTCGGTATCGTACACCGACTGCTTGCCGTTAAGAATCGTCACCGTCCGTTCAATGCCCATGCCTGTATCAACGCATTTACGGGCCAGCGGCACATATTCGCCGTCGGCGGTTTTGTTGTACTGCATGAACACATCGTTCCAGATTTCAAGCCATTTGCCGCAGGAACAGCCCGGCTTGCAGTCCGGCCCGCAGGGGGCATCGCCCACATAGTAGAACATTTCCGAATCCGGCCCGCAGGGACCGGTGCTTCCCGCCGGCCCCCACCAGTTGTCGGCGCGGGGCAGATAGGCGATACGGTTTTCGGGGATGCCAATTTTTTTCCATACCGCGGCGGATTCATCATCGCGGGGGACACCGACTTCACCTGAAGGTGAAGTTTCGCCTTCAAAAACCGTCACCCCCAGCTTTTCAACGGGAATGTTTAGCCATTGGGCGGAAGTCAGGAACTCAAGGCTCATTTCGATGGCCCCTTCCTTGAAATAGTCCCCCAATGACCAGTTACCGAGCATTTCAAAAAAGGTCAAATGGCTGGCATCGCCCACGCTGTCAATATCGCCGGTGCGGATACACTTCTGGTAATCCACCAGCCGTTTACCCGCAGGGTGTTCCTCACCCAACAGGTAGGGAACCAGCGGGTGCATTCCGGCGGTGGTAAAAAGTACCGTGGGGTCATTATCGGGCAGCAGGGACTTGCCCTGAATCTGAACGTGGCCCTTCGACACAAAGAATTCAACATATTTTTTGCGAAGATCATCGGCGGTCATGGGGATATTGTAGCAAAAAGGGGAATTCAAGACTAGGGGAAAAAACTGCCTGTTACACCGCTTCTTTTAGCAGATTTACATCTAAAAACTGACGTTTTACCAATACCTGCAAGGCAGAATCGTTTTTGGGGATAAAACCGTCAGGATTTTGAAGGGAAACCACAAATCGGAAGCTCAGAGTCATCAACCTTTGATAGTTGTGATGAATGGATATCCTTTGTTTACAACTGTGGTTCTTGCATACATTGCATTTTTGAAGGTCGCCTGTACACCCTTCATGTTCTGATGGACAGCCTACCTTATCGTCACCGTCAATAATAAGAGCTTCATTTGATTTCAGCGCGGAAATTACCGATGCTGCGGAATACATTATGCGGCCTTTTCCCCCAGCGTCGTATAATCTACAATTAAGTCTTCCGCAATTTTAAGAATTTCACCTTCAAGCAGGCGAGCCTCTTTTGATTCCAGTTTTTTTACCCGCTTTTCCAGCCGTTTTAACTGTTCAAGACAATTCGCGACATTATCTGTCGGCCTTCCCTGAATTGATATTTGAATTTGCGCTTCATGGTACGCATTCCACAATTCATTTGACCAGTCATCAACGGCATAGAGGGACTTTATATTGTCCCATGCGTTATCAAGGGAGAGTTTTTTAAAATTTTGGCAGAGAAAATGATAAATATCTTCAGCCATATCATTTCTGGCTTCCTCGACGGTCTTTCCATACCCATCAATGCGTAAATGAACGCACGTTGAGATATAAGAACCCTCGGATTCTTTGATGACCAGAAAGGTAAACATGGGGATTTCGTATTGAAGATCATGTGTCCGCGGTATTTTCACCTTGCCGATACCGACAACTTCGCCGCGTTTAACCAGTATTTTTCCGGGTGTATCCATGTTTTCCTCTTAACTATAATTAATATCGGTCTAGACCGCCTTTGTCAAGAGGATACCCCCTTTTATTTTATATAATATCCGGTCTAGAACGCTTTTGCCAAAAGGACGATTTTTTTATAATTTCTGCATAAAAAAATAGACAAAAATCCACTTTTCGGGTATATTATATCTAATGGGAGAGGAAGGTATTTGCTGTTAAGTAGTTGAACAAAACAAGGGGGAACCTATGGGTAAAAGAGCAATAACCTTGGCGCTTTTGGGGATGGCCGGTATAATGGCGGTCCAGGCAGCAGGCAGGAAGGACAATGAGTCCCATGAAGCTGATAATCCAGAAGGTTTCACCAGTTCAATCAACATTGAGAATAAAAAACCGGGAAAATACAACTTTTACATAGAGGCAAAAGACCAGGCGGGCAACAGGACTTTAGCCGGGCCGGATAATATCTACAACGACCCCGAATCAGACCTTCCTATCGCCCATATTATCAATCCCCGTGTAAATATGCATGTTCAGGGGAATTTGAACATCGTTGGTTCCTGTATAGACGATGATGGGGTTGATCATGTGGAATTTGTCGTTACCCGCGGCGCTAACGGCAAGGGAGAAGAGCTGGTTCGCACCCGTGCGGAAGGTAAGGAATTCTGGTCTTATTACCTGGAAACGACCAATAAGGAAATTTGGACGGATGGAGTTTATACTCTTACCGCGTGGGGCGTTGATATTAACGGTCTTTCGGGAGTTTCCGACACTTTCCCCGCCAAATCCCGTAAATTTCATCAGGTTACCTGGCATCTTGACCGCAAAAAACCGGAAACTAAGGTAACCAGCCACGAAATTGGGGCGCTGGTTACGGGCAAAGTCCGCCTGAAAGGCACGGTATATGACGGTAACGGGGTGAAATATCTCCGCTATTCTCTTGATGAAGGCGTTCGTTACCAGTCCGTCCCCCTTAAATACGACAGGAGAAGAGACGTTTACAACTGGGAATTAACCATAGACACCAAGGTTTTTGAAGACGGGCCGGCGGTGGTATGGTTCCAGGCGCAGGACGGCATGAATACGGCGGGGATGGCCGCCCATCTGCTGTTTGTCAACAATACCAGCCCGGAAGTTAAAATACTGTACCCTCAGCCGGATTCCGTGGTAAGCGGTATGTTTACCGCATCCGGTTATGCCGCACACCCGGTTGGGTTAAAATCCGTTTCATGGAAACTGGGCAAGAAAAGCGGTGAAATTCCCCTGGTTATCGGGAATTCCTGGTGGATACAGGAATTTGATGTCCGTACTCTCAAGGCTTCCGGCATTGATTTGGAAATTCGCGCCGAAGACCTTTCCGGAAATGTGACGGTAGTCAAGCAAAAGCTCAAAGTTGACCCCCTTGTGGGCCAGCCCCGGGTAACGCTGGAGACGCCCGCCGCGAATACCGTCCTGAACGGTGCTGAACTTACGGTCAGGGGTACCGCCGTTGACAATGAAGCGGTCGCCTCGGTTCTTTATTCGATAAATTCTCAGGCGGCGGTAGAAATTCCCTGTAACGGGTACTTTCAGTTTGCCGTTCCCGGCCTTCCCGCCGGAAACCATGTTCTTGATGTATGGGCCAAAGATATTACCGGTATCGAAGGCCCCAAAGTCCAGGTAAAGGGCATTACGGTTATCGGGCCGCTTCCTGAACCGCGGATTGCGTCGATTCGCGGCGGGGCGGGCAGGTCTTCCGCCGCCAAAGGGTTTTTTACCGGCATGGAAATATCTATTGAACCCAAAATGCTTATGGACTTTACGGTAAAATCCGCCAATCCGCTTACCGGGGCTTCAATCAGTTTTGGGGGTCAGCCGGCAATTCCGGTTAATGTCAAAATCGCCAAAGACGGCCTTTACCACGCCGATGTTCCGGTTCCCCTGAATCTGGGTTCCGGTCTGGTGAAAATGGAACTGCGGGCAAGCGACCGCTCCGGCCGCGAATCAGTATATGAAGAATTTATGTTTACCGGCTCATCCGGCGCAGGGGACGTAGATTTCCAATGGATTAGACCCGCCATAAACCCCGACAACGGACGTATCATGATAACCGGAGCCGAAGAAGCGCTTCTGGGGCTGGGGAAAGTTCCGCTCCAGGACGCCAGTCTGCGCGGCAGCGGGGCGGATAATCTGCTGGCAAGTGTTGATGAATACGGACGGGTTCTGCTTCAGGCCCGCAGGCAGGGGAGTTTCGGCCCCCTCACCCTGAATTTAAGCGGCAAAAATGGTGAAAATCTTGTCAGCAGTCCTTTCAGTGTTTTTGCGGATTTTTCTGACCCCGCCATAGAACTGGAAGCGGGCACAGACGGCCGCTGGGTGCAGAACGATGTGCAGATAAAAGGTTCTGTTTCCGATGCCAACGATGTTACATCTCTGGAATTTACCATGGATTTGGGCGATTCCTGGCAGCCCATGTCCCGAACCGGCATGGCATTTGAACAAGCCCTGGATGTTTCCGCTTTCCCGGACGGAACAATAATGATACAGATTCGGGCGGTTGATGAAGCAGGCCGCATTGCCATAAAGAACTTTATTTTACAGAAGGATACCCAGGCGCCCCAGGCGCAGCTTATTGTGCCGATTGAAGAAGCCAGGGTAAACGGCGCTATACGTTTGGGCATTGAAGTAAAAGAAGCGGGCAGCATCAGGAGAGTAACGTATCGCCGGCCCGCGTCAGGGGAAAACAGGGCCATTACCAAAGTAGTGTATCCCTATCCTGACGCTTATGACGAAAACGGAGAAAAAATAAACCGCTGGCCTTCCCGGTTCCTTGACATCCTGACCGACCCCATCGAAATGCCGCTGGATGATAAAATGAGCATTGTAATTGAAGACGCGGCGGGGAATCAAACAACGATTAATTCATGGCCGTTTGTCATTGATAATGAAATGGACATTCCGGTCGCGCACATCATCCTGCCGCTGGAAGATGAAGTAATCATCGCCGATTTTGAGGTGTCCGGCATCTGTTACGATGATGATGCCATTCGGGCGGTTTTCTGGCGCATTGACAATAAACCGGAACAAAAGCTGGAAACGGGAAATGGTTTTTCTATTTCTTTAGCCCTTTCCAGCCTGACCGATAATGAACATTCAATCACCGTAATTCCCGAAGATATTTACGGCGTCAGGGGCAAGCCGATTACCCGGAAATTCAGAGTGTCATTGTCTGAACCGGTAGCGTCAGTAAGCACTCCGTCATTCGACATGATAAGCGGCGGAATGGTAGAAATGAGCGGCGGCGCCTTTGACGAAAACGGCATTGGGAAAGTCCAGATTTCGGTGGATAACGGCAATACATTTAATGATGCCCGTATTAATGCGTACGGAAGCACCGCCGAGTGGTTTTATGACATTAACTCAAAAATACTCAAAGACGGCGCTCATGTTATCTTTATCCGCGTAACCGATAAATACAATATTCCGGCGCTCTATTCAGGGCTCCTCAATATTGACAATACCCCGCCGGAAATCACCCTGGATTCTCCTCCCAACGGAATGATTACCACCGGCCCGATAAGTATTTTGGGACAGGTTGCGGACATGAATCTGGAGTCAAAAAGCATTGCACTGCGGAGTCTGGGCGGTCAGCCGGTTCCCCCGGGATTTTCCATCTATCGGGCAAATCCGTCTGCCATTCTGAAAGAATCAATGGATATTTCGGCCCTCAGGGACGGGTTTTACAATATTGAAGTTCAGATTACCGATAAAGCGAACAATGTCACCATCATTTCCCGGAATATTGAGCTTGCGCGGGAAAGTTTGCGCAATTTTGTGAATATACTGTACCCCCTGAACGGCGAGCATATACAGGGTATCTTTAATCTGTACGGCAGCACGGGCGGCATAGACAAGGCGCAAACCGTCACCCTCAAGGTAAACAATGCCGATTTAATGACCGCCGACGTTACCTGGACGGGGTACTACTGTTTCTCGCTGAATGAGGAACACCTGACCCCCGGATGGAACACGCTTGTTGTTCACAGCGACTTTGGCGGCGCTGACAAGGTTATATCCGAAACGCGCAGCCTGTATTACCAGCCCGACGGCCCCTGGGTTACCATTGACAGCCTGACTATGGGTGACTTTGCCTTTGAGCGGCCCTGGTTCTCCGGCCGCGCGGGGTATCGCCTGAACGCCGAAGAGGAAGCGCTTTTGGCGGACAAAACTACCGGCAAGGACATTAAGGCGCAACTGGCGGACAAGACCCTGGACAATATTGAACTGAGTTTTGATAACGGAGGAACCTTTATCAAAACCAGCAAGAGCAAAGACAAGGACAATGAACCCGGCTGGCGCTACCGGCTGGAAACCGGAGAAATGGTCGAAGGTATGCACTATATCATTGTCCGGGCGAACATGAAAAACGGCGAATCCGCCGTTACCCGCACCCTGGTTCAGGTGGACAAAACGCCGCCGCATATCCGGCTTATCGCGCCGCAGGCAGGCGGTCACTACAACATGGACTTGGAATTCGCCGCTATGGCTTCGGATGATGTAGCGCTGGCAAGTATAAGCTACCACCTGCGCGCGGGCGACAAAATGTTCTACGAGGTACCGGGCTTTATTCAGGGGCTCTACTTTGATGTCACCATTCCGCCCTTTATCAGGCAGATTACCAATAAAGCCCCCGCCATTTTTGCCGGCGGCGTTACCTACATGGACTTTGGTCTTGGCTTGAGTTTCTTTGATGATAATGTCAAGATAGAAGCGCAATACGGATTTATGACCCAGAGCCTTTATGAAAGTTTGGGCGGAGACAGACAACTGCGTTACGGCGGTCATGTACTGGGGCTTAAACTTCTGGCCAATGTCTACACCCTGCCTTTTGGTTCCTTTGCCGGGCCGGACTGGGAGTGGCTTTCCGCATCAATTGCCTTAGGCGCCAATTTCTCACTCTTTGATCTGGGTCATGAAGGACTTACCCAAAGCGGAGCTTCTACCTGGATGAGCGCCCTGCTGGCCCAGATAGAGTTCCCCAAAGTGACCATACCCAAACGGACCAGGCTGCGAACATTCAGCCTGTTTACGGAAGGGCAGTTGTGGTTTGTGCCGACGGACGTGGACTATAAGGCCTACGGCATTAATATCGTAATTCCCCATGTTATCGTGGGCTTAAGACTGTACGCCTTTTAAGGTGACAGGAGGTTTATATGAACCAAAAATTTAAGTGGTGTTTTTTAGGCGTTGTTCTGGGAATCGGCATGGCTTTTACCGCCTGCGACAGTCCCATGGGTATGGGGTCAACTGTAGACCTGGAACCGCCGGTTCTCAAAATAACCGGTATAATGCTGCCTGACGGAACAGAGACATCTGTTGAAGCGGAAGACAATATGCTGCTTATCGGGCCGGGGATACTGGTTGGTACGGGCTTTACGCTGATGGGAGAAGCCAGGGACAATGTTCGGGTAGAGCGCATTACCGTAGAAGAGATTGGCCCCAACGCGGAAAAGATAAACGGAAAAAATCCTCTCTGGGATAATGCCCGAATCGCCTCTCCCGCCCGGCGGGGAGATTGGCAGAAATGGAGCATAGTCCTTGACGGTATTGAGAAAGGCGAGCGGACTATCAGAATATCCGCCCTTGACCATGTTAAAAACAGCGGGCCGGATTCGGTAAAACAGATTACCTTGCTGGTAGATACCGAACCGCCCTTTGTAAAAGAAATCAAAATTGAACGGCAGCCGGGGCTTACCGTCGGTTTGCTGCCCAAAACAAAACTGGAAGAGTTAGACCAGAATCTGTTTGAGAATATTGATTATTTCCAAAACGAGAATTTTACCCTGCGCGCTGTTATTGAGCATGACTTTAGCCTTGCCGATGTAACGCTTAATTTTCTTGGCGAGGACGGAAATGAACTGTTTGATAAAGGCCGTGAGCGGATACCCGGTACTACCGTGTATGCGCCGGCCTGGTTCATTACTGCGGCGGAACTTATCGCCGCTAATCCCATTTACGCAAGCGGGCGGCATTACCTGAAAGTTGTGGTAACCGCCCGCGCTCTGGCAGGGCATAGCGGACAATACGGCCATACCAATTTATTGTATAACCTGTGCTGGTATCCCGAAGCGGATAATCCCCATATTGAGGTAGCCGTTTCCGCTGACGCCGAAACAGGGATATTTATTGAAAAGGCAGGCAGTATTTTGCCGGTACGGGTTTTTGACGATGACAATGTAGGCGAAATATACGCGGGAATGATATCGGAGGATGGCTGGGCGAATTATATGCCGGCAAACACTGACGCTGAAAAACTGCAATCGCTGGTAAATAACCCCGGCGCCATTCCCGGATTACAGAAAAAGCCGCTGGACGCGCCGGCGCGCAACGCCGTGGTTCCGGTAGATATAGGAGATACCCGCGGAGACTACTGCCTGATTGTTCTGGCCAGAGATTACAAGGGCCCGGGCAAACAGGATGATGAAGTCTGGTCGCAAAAAATATTTCCCGTGAAAGTTATTGAAGAAGGGATTCCCGTTATTACGATTGAATCGCCCAATGAAAATACCGCCCCCTCTTTGACCGGCGGAACGAATTTTACCATAACCGGTAACGTTCTGAATTTGGAAGAGGTAAGCGTATTCAGAATAGTGTGGATTCCCGCCGGTACCGGCTGGAATGTAAGTCAGCAAATCGAGAAAGGGGAAGAGGCCTTATTGAACGGCGTTCCGGGCAACGGCATAATAATTCGGGAACTGGAACTGAGCTCCCGGCCCGATAAACAAATCGGCGATAAATGGTATAAGGTTCAGGCCTTTAGCACAACATTTAATATTTTTGAAGACTTTATGTATAACGGCGTAGTTGAAAATGAGCCCAAATTCTTTATGTTCTACACCCAGGGCAGGGGCGGTGATGACATTTTTGCAAGCCTTCGGCTTATGCCCTACAAAAAGCCTCCGGTTATTAAGATTGAAAGCCCCCTGAACTGGGAACCTTATGCGCCCAACAATAATATTCACTTTATTATTGATGTGGAGTCGGAATTTGAAGCGCCCATTGATTTGGTAACGCTGACCTCGGCTAAAGACGGTCAGGATATACCTCTGACCAGAGGTTCGGGGGAGAATGAAAATCAATGGACTGCAACAACCTCGCAGAGCCAAAAGGACGATTATCCTTACGAAATTACCGCAACGGACAGGCTGAATAACACCGCGCAGATGGAGATATATATCCAGGTAACAACCCTGCCGGAACTGGAGCGCATTACTTCTCCCCACAATAGCGGCGCTGTTTTCAGCAGCAGGGATACCATAACAATACAGGCTGTTTTTGACGGGACCGTGTCCCATGTATTCGACGATACCCTGGGAATACCCCTACCCGGCGCAAAAAATGTACCCAGACTCAAACTGGAAGGCTTTACCCCGTCTACTACGGTGCGTTATGCGTATTATGTTAGAGGCGCGGGGACTACCACTCTGGACTTTGAGTATAAAGTAGAGTCCGACGACTATACCGGTGTCCCGGGACCACTCACCGGATTACAGGTAACGGCATTTGAACCGAACGGCGGGGAAGTGAACGCGGTTGAGCCGGATATTGACGCTTTGAATTCTACGAATCCTGCCAATAATATACCCGCTACCAAAAGACTCTATGTAAACGGCATTGCTCCCAGGATTACCAATATTACGCTTACCGGTGAAGACGGAGACCCCGTATATTCGCCCTGGTTGCGCGCCGGGGCAATAGTAAAAGCCGAAGTTGCTGTCGACAAAGATATCAGGGTGCTGGGAACCCCTGCCCTGAGACTGCAATTCGATAATGGAACCCCCACCACCCGGAATGCGAATTTTATAACCATGAACGGCTCTCGAACAATGATTTTCCAGTATACAATACAGTCAGGGGATGGAGCTGACCCGGTTAAATGCACTGCGGCGAGCTGTTTCTCCGCGGGCGATCGTGCTATGATTACCGATACGGCAGGAGCAAACGGCAATGAGTTGTTGCTAGACTCGCTTGCCACTGTCATAACAGGCTCTGTTTATGTCGATGCCATACGGCCTGCCGCGCTGAATGTATCCTATACCGTAAATAATCCGTCTTCCAAGACCATTCAAATTGCAACAGCCGCCATTGAGTCGGATGCCAAAAGAGTAGAATACACCAAAGACGGATTAAACTGGATTACGATTACCAGTCCTTACTGGTTTGTCATAGACGATCCCGGTCATTACACTGTAGCCGCCCGTCAAATAGACCGTGCGGGCAATATTTCCTCAGATGGCGATAAACTTGAGTTTGACATAGGTTCCTGCAATTTGATAGCCATAACCTGTGATAAGCCTGACGGCTCGTATAAACAAGGAGATATTTTAACATTTAAACTGCTTTTTAGCGGGAAAGTTACTAACGCCGCCGGAACGTCAATTACGATACAGGGAACAGGGGCTACAAATTCCGCTACTAATCAAGGAGCGGCTGTTAATATTACTAATTTCACCATAATATCATCGCCCGCGTCCGCTAATGAACTAACAGGCACTTACACGGTTGGATCAGGTAAAATCTGGAGACCTGTTACGGTATCTGCTATTAACCTGGCCGGTGCAAAAGGGGAAGACGGTACCATGCCTGGCGGAGATTTACCTAACGTAATGAAAAGTTATAATGACAGCCGTACCGGTCTTAACGTATTGTCTATAGCGCCAAGTGTTACAGCAGTTTATGGAGCAGCGCCGGGTAACCAGAACCTTGCGGCCGCCAACAACACTATAACCATTAAATTCGACCAAAAAGTGTTGCCGGAAAATGGAATTATAACGGTTAGACCCGCGGATAACTGGTATATTCCGCCGGTTTTAAGCAATGAAGAATACGCAAAAATATCTAACGCTCTTGCCACCAGTACAACAAATATGGGTTATATAAATAATAATTACACCGAAACAACACACGGTCTCAAAATATCAGAAACATATTATGTTCCCGATACGGTAACAAAGTATGTGTTGAACTTTGGTAATAATCTATCTGATACGACGACTGGAGCAGTGAACAATGCAAGGACGGCTTTAAATGCTGCAAAATACCTGTGGCAGGAAGTAGAATCAGTTGATACGTCGCAGGTTACCGGAAGCGGTACAGACACCATAACTTTAACACTTCTGGACAAACTCCCCAATGGACGGAATTGGAAGGTTGTAGTAGCCGCGGGGGCGTTCTGCGACGAAGCGGGTAATCCTTCTGTCGCGTTCAATGGAAACACCTACAATGTCTGGTCAATTCCGACAGCCGACCCGGTAATCAGGGTGAACAGGGTTTCCAATAACCATGTGACAGTTAATCCCACGAGTAATACGGTAACCGGAACAAAGGGAACGACAAATGAAGTAACGTCTCGTGTGAATGTGGAATACCGTATAGATTGTGTAACTCCGGGAGCGGCAATATCTTATGGTGAACGTTACCAAGGTCAATCTACCGTTTCCACCGCTACTACAGGTTTTGGAGCAAGCTCAACCGATGGGCCTCAAAATTCCGCCATTGCAGACGCATTGATTACTGATCTGACAGGTATGACGGCAACTACCGGATACACTTTAGGAACCATTTTAACGATTGGGGATACCGATCTCTATACCGCCCGTAAGGACTATATCGCCGCGACTGCAAATCTGGCAAGTCTTGGCGGCGGAAGCGGAAGCGGCCGCGCTTATGAAGGAGCGTTTAAGACGGTAATTGTGTACCGAAGTCCGCCTGTTGGTGGAGGAAAACCATATATAAAACTGGAAGCCACCAATACCCAAAACGGAGCGGTAACCATTTCCGGCTTCCCCATGGACTACAATGATATGAGCGGAAAAAGCAGTAAATACGCATATCATCACACCACCAATACTAATGACTGGATTTGGATAAGCTGGGAAATAGTCTCTAATTTTTGGCATGTCGGTATGGTTATGGTGAGAGACACGCCTAACTCAGCGTTTACCGAACCTGAAGACCCCTGGCAGCCGTGGACTGGCGACCATTACGCCCATAATTTCCGTAAGTACGGCAATTGGGGGCTGCGGACTTATGCAAACGCCGCCGGTAACGGTTATTAAAGGAGGAAAAAAATGAAAACAATCAAAACGCATAACGGCGTAATCATAGCGATGTGTTCCCTGCTCTTGGGGGCCTTAAGTTTTTATTCCTGCGAAAACCCTATCTCGCTGGGGCCTAAACTGAATTTAGACCCTCCCACGGTTACCATTCAAAAACCGGAATTTATGGATAATATTCGGGATACTCTGGAGATAACGGGAACCGCGGCGGATAAGGAAGAAGTAACATTTCTGTTTGTTACCGTGGAACATATCATTGCCGATGGGCAGGAGTGGAAACAGGAATGGCAAGCCGAGCGCGGCGCATGGCGCAGCCGCAGCGGCGCCGGTTCTCCCTGGGTATCCGGCGGCAGCGGAACATGGACAACGCAGAAAGACCCGGCAAAGGTTAAAATTAACTGGTCGGTAACATTGTCAATGCAGGATGCCCCCGATGGGGAATACCTTATTACCGCGCGGGCGGAAAATAATGTCAAAAACAAAGGCACATTACAGCAGCGCCGTGTGGTGATTGATAAAAAACCGCCGGTGGTGACGGTACTCGCGCCGCTACTGGAATTCGATGATTTTGACAAAGATGACAGCGACAAATATTCCTTTACGGACGATATAGAGTACGCATTTGACAGAGATTATAAATTGCAGGACCCTGCCGTTCTGGACCGGCTGCATAACAAGCGCATCAGAATACAATATGAAATAAAGGATGATTTTTCCATAGATACACTGGTCTTCCAACTGGCGGATAATGACGGAAATTATTACTACAACGAAGACTGTTTGCCTGTTAAGGATTTGAGTTGGAGCGGCACAGCGGAAATTCTCGCGAAAGATATTATGACCCCCGGAACGGTAAATAGTATCGGCTATTTGGGCAACAATCCGGGTGACGGCTTGTACCTTCAGGTAATCAGCCGGGCTGCCGACAAGGCAGGAAACGAAAAAATACGGAGCCACGGCTGGCTGGTTTATTGGCCCGATGCCGATAAACCCTGGGTAAGCGGCGTAGGACATGAAAGCAACCCGCGTCTGGTCGCGGTTTTCCCCGGTTCCGTTGTTCAGGGACAGGCTTATGACAATGACGGGGTACAATCGGTGTCCTACAAAATATACAACAATGGAAGCAATAAACTTGTTGCGGAAAAGACATTAATCAATGAACCGCTGGTTGAAGGGACCGATCCTTCAATGTTTTTTTCCTGGAATTTTACCGCCCCCACTGACTGCGATGAATACCGGATTGTTATTGATTGCACGGATATAAACGACCCGCCAACTGCCGGAGATACCATAACCCGTTATTTCTATGTGCTGGATTCATCCGCTCCCAGCGTTGATGTTGCGAGCCCCGTACCAACCGATTCCCTGTTTGGGGACAGCGCCGGAACCTTTACCATAAGCGGAACTGCCGAAGCCGGAGATGACCCCACGAAACTTACGCTGGTTTGGCTTAACCCGCTGGGGGATGCCCAAAACCGTGTTTTGTATCAAGCCAGCGATTATGAGGGTTGGAATATTACCGGCGGAAGTCCGGCGCTTCCTCCTGACAGCGCGGGAGACAATTATTGGAAAGACAATGATGGCAATTTGATATGGGAACTCGTATTGGGCCCCGGAGCGCCGGACCCTGATACCAAGCGAATGAAAAGGCATTTCAGCAAAAGTATCAACCTGTTTACCGATTTACAGATTGGCGCCGGACCCGGCAAGGTTCCCCTGACCGCCCAATCGTTTGTACTGCGTGTAGAGGGCCAAAACGAGAGGGCCGTAACCAAAATCCATTCGGTGAGGGGTGATGTAACGCCGCCTGACCCATTGAAAATTGAAGGCATAACAGTACGCCGCAGCGGTGAGCCGGATATAGACTATCATATCGTTAACAACCTTCTGGCAGAGGGGGCAATGGCAGCCCTGCAAACAGATGATGAAATATATGTAAGCGGAAGTTGGGGGGACGATTCTTTTACCCAATGGGGGCAGCCGGGCCGTATGGGAGCCATACAGGTATCATGGAACGACGAAAACGTACCGGGCGCTTTTTTAACCTATACTACTCCGGCAACATGGATGGCCGGGCCGCTTGAACTGAGTAGTGATCAGGCGCGGAAAGGGGGCGGATTTATCACAGCGCGGCTTGCTGACCTGGGGAACAATGTAACCGAAACCGCTGTTTCGGTCAAAATTGATACTACCACTCCCTATCTGATACAGGCCAGCAGCGATACCGATGACGGGTCCTATAACGCGGGTAAGCCAATTGACATATACCTGGAGTTTAACAAGGCCGTTGAATATAGCGGCCCAGTTCCTACCTTGACACTGAATAACAACGGTACTGCCAACTGGGTTAATCCAGGCGGTTCTGCATCCAGGCATCATTTTACCTATACCGTTTCTACGGGGCAAAATGCCGGGCGGCTTGACATCGTTAGTATTAATTCTCCCGGCACTTGGACCAGTACCGGCGGTACACCGGATATGGTTATTCCCTCAAACAGAAACCTTAAAGATACCAAAAATATCAGGGTAGATACGACAGCCCCCACAATAGATATAGTGGAATCCCTGAGCGGCGCGACAGGTAGTCCCAATTATTACAAGGCAGGTGGGGCTATTTATCTGCTGGTAACTTTTAATGAAGAAATTATATTTAATGAGGGAACGACGGGGAACAATACTACATTAACCCTGAATGTCGGCGGCGCCAGCCCGTATGCGGTGGAACCGGTGGTCAGCGGTCAGAAATCCTTGCTGTTCAAATATACGGTTGTCACAGGCCAAAATACAAATACATCACCCGTAACTCCTCTGGCCGCCTCCGCGATTAATCTGGGTACCGGCGCGTCAATTACCGACCTGGCAGGGAATCTTCTTCTTGCTGGCGCTGCCAATTTCGGTAGTCCAACCAATATAGCTCCCGCCAAAACCATTTATATAGATACCACCCCTCCGGGTATTCCTTCAATATCAGGAATTTCTGCCGGAACCTTTACGTCTGCCCAAACATTTACCTTAAATGGAATCACCGAGAGTAACGTAGAATACAGTGTAGCCGGAAATGCCGGTCCATGGATTTCCTATCCTGGGGGTAGCGGTGTAAGATTAAGCAGCAACGGTACATATATTATTTCGGCGCGTCAAACTGACCTTGCAGGGAACGTATCTGATACAACAAGCCCCGCAAGCCCTGAGATTCAAGTTACCATTAATGTGAGCGCTCCGTTGCTGCTCAGTTACGGCGGAACTCCGGGTACTTATGGTAAAGGTAAAGAGATTGAAATCAGACTTAATTTAAGGGAAGCTGTAACGGTAGGCGGCACTTCACCAACCCTGACGCTGGCAGGAGGAACATTCGCGGTATCGGCAACAGCCACGTTTGATACAGCCAGCAGTGGAAAAAATCCCCTGATATTCAAGTATACAGTACAGCAAGGAGATAATGTTTCTCTTCTGCAAATCGGCAGTATTAACACGGGCGGTACTACTTTTACCCCGGGTTCCGGCACGAGTGAAGCCCTTAATTCTATTTCTAATAATCTGGATTATTATACAACTATCAAAATTGATACAACTCCTCCTGTGTTTGAAACTGCAGGTTCTGATATAAATACAGCCGGCACAATACTGACCCTGAACTTTGACAAATCCATTTACAAGGGAACCGGAGATATTACGCTGGAGTTGGTGGCAGGGTCACGCCGCGCCCCCGCAGTCCTTACCAAAGCGGAATACACCCGTTATAAGGGAAACGGCACCACTAATGATCTTGAGCAGTGGTACACAGTGGGAACCAACGGCACAACCGCGGGAGGGGTTGCTGACCTCACCGAAAAGTACATTCTTAATTTTGATGAAAGCGCCAGTAACCCAACAATCATCAACGCTTTGTTTACCAACGGAGCATTTACGGTTAAGATTCCGGTTGCTTCCAGCGCGGTTGCCGTCAACCCCGTCAACGATAAGTCTCTGGCAGTAACATTGGGAGCCGCTTTTGTACTGCCGGTGAAGGGTGTTGGTTATACCATGACCTTTAACGCGGGACTGGTACAGGATGCCCAGAGTAATACTGTGGTGGCTTACACCGGAAAAACGGTAACTAATCCGGGAGTAAATCCGCCGTTTATCCGCGTGCAGAAAAACCGGGGAAGATATAATCCTACTACATCAGTTCCAACTCCGATATACGATTGGATATTTAACGCTGAAGTAAGAACAGCCAGAGCAAAACCGACAGGAAATTGGATACAAGCGGAAGCATTTAGAATGGGAAATCCCGTTACCGGTGTATTGAGCGCAACAAGTCCGGGTAACAATTATATAAGAGGTTATAAAAAATTTAATGATGGTGATCCTAATGAATTAATACCGGACGGACATTTTAGGATACATGGTGATTGGGGGCAGAACGGTACTTCATTCAGTGCAGGGTGGGGTGTTCCTGGCGGATATGGTACTCCCAGTAGTGGTGCGACTGTCGGCAGCACTGATTTATGGGTAAATCCCTGGATAAATACTTCAACTCCTTGGGGTGGTGATTGGGGGAACGCAGGGTTTTTGGTAGGGGTAGAAGATATGCCCCCTATGTGGGTTAATATCGATGACCCAGGAGCGACAAGAACCCAAAGTACAACTTCTCCCGGGGCTGGTTACATAAGGCTCGGCATTGCTGCTTATGGCTCGAATATAACAATACCAAATCAGATAGAAGCCGTTCAGCCATTCCAAACCAAAATAAAAATTGACTGCCAGACACCGGGCGTAACTCTCAGTTGTGATTATACTACTAAAATAACCGCACCCGAAACCGGTAGATTTAATATAGCGGGACAACCTGGTCATCCAACAGTGCCGTCAGTTATTATGCCCGGACAGCCTTCAGCTCCGACTGCTACTACTGCATCTCTTGATGGTAATAATTCTTTCGATGTGGGACCGGGAACGGCGGCCGATAATACTGACAGAAATGGTTATCTATATGGCATCAGGGCGACAGCAACTTTGAGTGGTACAACTGTAACAGCTTATGAAAAAGCGGCTCGTTCTGTTATCAGGTTTACCAACATTACCAATGCAAATAACTGGGGTACATTAAAAGGTAAAACGGCAGCCGGAAGAACTCTTCAACTCTGGCTGAGAGGCGGGGATGGTCCTACCGGAAGCAACCTGACTCCGGGTTTCCCCCTGGCATGGAGCGACCAGGAGCATACCGGCGCACGGCTTATGCACCCTGAAGATACTGATCTTAACGGATGGTACTGGATTACCTGGGAAGTAAGCAAACAGGCATATTTCCATTTTGTAGCCGGAACTACTTTAACCACAGCAGAAGTGTCAAATGGCCCCCTTGATTGGGGATGGACAAAGAACGCATGGGCATTCCAGCATGAGGAATATCCGCTGTATCCGGGAGGATCGCTTCAATTTTCAACAGGTACCCAAGTAACCTACCCGGCAACACAAACAATTGAGTTCTACGGAGACTTTAGCGGCAGCAGAGCGCCTTAACAGTTTCAGGGAGTAATGAGGGGCAGTAGAGTAAAGCGGTGAACAGCCCGTTTTACTCTACTGCTTGTTTTTTTTGTCCCCCCCAAATTTGTTGAAAAAAAAGTAAAAAACGGTAGCAACCACTCATGCGTAATGCAACTTTCCGCCCTATATAGTGTAGAGCATGAAAAAAATGCTATACTCATTAACACAAACAGGAGAAGATTATGGCAACAGCGGTAAACGATAGACCGCCCCCGACAGGTGAGGGCCTTACATTCGAAAAAGTGTGGGCAATGTGGCAGGAAACTGACCGCAAGTGGCAGGAAACCGACCAGAGGTTTCAGAAATCGCGGGAAGAAGCAGACCAAAGATTCAAGGAAATGGAGCGGGTAGTAAAAAAAGTCAGCAGGCAGATGGGCGGGCTGCACAACCGGTTCGGAGAACTGGCGGAACATCTGGTCGCCCCCGGTATCGTCACACGGTTCAATGAACTGGGGTTTCATTTTGACAGCATTGCAGGCGGACTGAAAATTCTGGATGAGCAGGGAAAAATCAGGGCGGAAATTGACCTGCTGCTGGAAAATGGGGAGTATCTGGTTGCGGTGGAAATAAAGAGCAGACCCAAAGAAAGCGACATAGAACACCATATCCGGCGGCTGGAAATAGTGCGGGAGTACCGGGAGAAAAAGCATGACGTACGGAAAATACTGGGAGCAATAGCAGGCGCGGTTTTTGGTTCGGTAGAAAAGAAAGCGGCTATTGAAGCGGGTTTCTATGTGCTGGAACAATCAGGCGACACCATGAAAATGGATATACCCGCTGGTTTTGTTCCGCGAAAATGGTGAAAAAGAATAAAACAATTTTACATAGATAAAAAAAAACCCCCGGGAAAAGGAGGTGAGGAAACCCGGGGGGGCGGTCGATGTCACGAAGATGTTAAAACCGGATGTCAGGCTTGTAGCTGTCAAACTGTTTGTAGACATTATCTAAACCGTTTCATCAACCTACTTTAACTTAATCAATTACAACCCATGAGTCAAGCATTTTGCAAAGAATATTAGAAAAAAAGTAAGCAATATCTTACAAAAAACCAAAAGTACGACTCAAGGGTTGTTATTTACCGCTGTTCGGCAGAACTCTGACAAAAGTACCGTAGCGGTAAATTGGTTCCTGTTGCGCTGCCGGTTTGGCGGGGGGCTTTGCCCGGGGTATCTCGCCATGTATAACGGTAATGGTTTTATTTTTCTCAATAATATCCACAATTTTGCGCCGGAGGGCATAGGGCCGGGCAGCCATGAAAAAAGACGGCGTTTTACCGCCAACACCTGAAATACAAACCGTTCCGTAACGGAACATTCTGCCCAAAATTCCCTGAATGCAATAAATGCTTTCTATGCGGTCGGTGGAGATTTCCGCCACATTTATGCGAAAAACGCCTTTCTTAAGCAGCAAACGTTTATTGGTAACGCCGTATTCGGTACACAGATATTGGAAAATGCGGCATACAAAAATCACCAGAAAAAACACAAGACCCGCAATGAAAATAGACCTGACAAACATATCCAGGGTAATTTCGGCTTCCGCGAGCGTTGAATAGGCAGACTGATTGGCCGTGAGCCATACAATAAATAAAGCCAGGAAAAACGGCAGAGACAGAATCAGGGGTTTGACCGTATAAGCCCAATGGAGCTGCGGTACATAGAGGATTTCTTCCCCTTCCATCAAATTTTTCTTCTTTATGAATTTCATAACCTACCTCCGTTTTATGGTATATTGCCTTATAATTCTCTGTCAATAGTACCGGAATTTAACCGATATATGAAGGGGAGGCTTGTATACTTTGGGGATTTCAGCGGTCTTTGCCTGGTTTGCCGTCCTGCGGCGCCAATTTGCCGATATGAAGGCCGGTAAAAGCAAATATCGTCTCGTAGCGCTTGCGGCGGCGGCCATTCTGGGGATTTTTGCCCTGATACTGGGTATATCGCTGCTGGGAGCGGTATTGGGGATTAGGGCGCTTAACCCCTCTTTTGGCCTGTTTTTTTACCATGCTTACGGGATACTCGCCCTTTTTATCCCTGTTTACCTGGGTTATGCCGCTCTTATTCTTGCCGATCCCTACTGGCGGCCCGACCGGTTATTTATCCTGATTGCGGCGCTTTTTCCGTTTCTTACGCTTACTCTGGGCTTTATCTGTATCCGTGATTTTGACGCCCTTTCCCTGGATTATGTGTTTTTGGAATTAACCGGAAAAACCGGATTTGGCCTGATAATTGTGGTGTTGGCCCTTTTGGAAGTGGCGGCCATCCAAATGCTGAGAAATGCCCTGTTCCCCTATGTAAATGAAGACGGAAAAAAGAGAAGAATCTGGCGGGGGGGCAGGACCGAAAAACTTTTTCTGCCGCCGCCGCCCAATGCCAATACTACCGGCATAAAGTCCGAAAATTTTGGAGAGTGGATTCACAGCGGGGCGCATGCCTCAAGTGACGACTCCGGTGACGGCGGCCTGGAACAATTCAATCTGAATTTACCGGCAATGCGGCCCCTTAACAGCCCTCTTGCCCTTGAATATTTAAGCGGGGGATTGGAGGAGCAGGAGGAACATCGTATTGAATCCGAGAAGATTGCCATTGACAGCGTTGAACGCGCTCTGGAAGAGGCGGAACTTCTCGCGGCGCTCCACAGCGAGCAGGCCCGCAAAAAGACGGCAAGCCATACGGCGCATCATTCCCGAAAGAAGTACCATGTTCCGGTAGAAATACTCAATCAATACCCCGACGGCGAATACTGGGTTATCGATCAGGCAACCCGCGACGCGGCAGTGACGCTCAGGGAAACCCTTGAAGAATTTAAAATACAGGCGGAAGTTACCGGCATCAGGAAAGGGCCGGTTATAACCATGTTCGAGATTCTCCCCGCGCCGGGGGTAAAACTTTCCCGCATCGTCAATTTGCAGGACAACATCGCCCTGCGTCTTGCCGCTTCATCGGTGCGGATTGTGGCCCCCATTCCGGGGAAACACGCGGTCGGCATAGAAGTTCCCAACGCGCGGCGGAATATTGTTTCATTCAGGGAAATTATTGAAAGCGAATTGCAGCGCGAAGGCAAACGGCCTGAAATTCCCGTGGTTATGGGAAAGGACATTTCAGGCGAAGCGCAGACCATTGATCTTACCCAGACGCCGCATCTTTTGATTGCCGGCGCTACCGGCGCGGGAAAATCGGTCTGCGTCAACTCGATAATTCTTTCGATACTGTACCAGCTTTCGCCCGCGGACTGCCGCCTTATCCTCATTGATCCCAAAATCGTGGAATTGAAACTCTACAATGATATTCCCCATTTGATGACGCCGGTTATTACCGAGCCCAAAAAAGCGTTCCAGGCTTTGCAATACTGTATTTATGAAATGGAACGGCGTTACGCCTGCCTTGATTCGATGGGGGTGCGGGACATACGCAATTACAACAAACGCATTAGGGAACGAAACATCGCCCAGGAATATATGCCCTACATGGTGATAATTATTGACGAATTTGCCGACCTTATGGCGACAACCGGCAAGGAACTTGAATCCACCGTTGCCCGCCTCTGCGCCATGAGCCGCGCCGTGGGCATACATCTGGTGCTGGCAACCCAGCGTCCTTCGATTGATGTTATCACCGGCCTTATTAAAGCCAATATTCCCAGCCGCATTGCTTTTATGGTTGCCAGCAAAATGGACAGCCGAATTATTATTGACACGGTGGGGGCGGAAAAACTGCTCGGTAAAGGCGATATGCTGTACGCGGGGGTTGTAGACCCCTTCCCGATTCGTATGCAGGGGGCATTTGTCTCGGAAGAAGAAGTTGAGACAGTAGTGGAGCATGTAAAAACACTCGGCGAACCTGACTACATTGACGATGAAATTTTTTACGATGATGAGGAAGAAACAGTTGACGCTTCCCTTTTTTCCGATGGCGATGATCCTTTGTACGAGAAGGCTCTGGAAATTGTACTACAGCAGGGAAAAGCCAGCGCCAGTTACATCCAGCGCCGCCTGAAAATCGGCTATAACCGCGCCGCCCGTCTGGTCGAAGAAATGGAACATAAGGGAGTTGTTGGCCCGGCACAGGGGTCGAAGCCAAGAGAATTATTGCGCGGCGTATAAGAAAGTATCTTCTCCGAATTTATGATGTTGCGCCGGACATTCGTTTCTTGGTTTCCCGCATAAGTTGTTCCGCACCGGCGCGGTCGCCCAGAGCATACAGCCCCTGCGCCAGCGAGCGCAGCCAGAAATTCCTGTCGCGGGGAGGAAAGCCCAGCCCCAGCAATGTTTCCATACATTCGACCCATGTTTCATCATCCACCTGGGGCCGCAGGCGCAGGCGCACAATTTCCCTGATGAGTTTTTCTATTTCCGGGGTAAAAAGGCGGAAATAGGGCTGCCTGCGTTCCTCGCGAATAACAAGCGTCAAAAGCCTGAACGCCTCGTAACAATGCTGCCGTCTGTCCAGTTCTTCGGCAAGAATAAAACAGCAGTCCAGCCAGTCATCCCGGTCCAGATACTTTTCCAGGGGAAAATTAATGCCGCCGTTGCGCCGCCAGATGGCGATTGCCTCGTCATCCTCAAGATGTAAAAGTTCAAAAAACACCAATTTTGCCTGACTTGCCGGATCGTCCCCCTGCTCCCGCAGCCAGGTACGGTAATTAAAACCGGCGGCCTGCACAAAGCGGGAATAGGCGCGGTCATACTCATAGCGGCGCTCCGCGCTGGAAAGCGTTTCATAAGCGGTAAGGAGTTTCCGCATCTGGCCTTCGGCAGTTTTACCGGCAATATCGGGGTGCAGCCGTTTGGCCTTTTCACGGAAGGCTTTTTTTATTTCACCGGTAGAGGCGCCGCGTTCTACGCCAAGAAGTTCGTAGTAGTTGTTCATCGCCGCGGGTTATTATACCTGTTTTAACCGGGAATGTTAACGGGCGGCCTGTTGCCCGATACAATATGGCTTTTTGATACAATTTTTGGTATTATATTATAACAAGAAAATGAAGAAGCCAAAGACAAAACGATTAATACGCCTGTTCATCAATATCGCTACATCGGGGAGATATAAAAAGGAAGGGGAATTCAGCATGTCCGATTACCTGATCCGGTATGTGCTGATGAACAGCATTATCTTTTTGGGTTCTGCCATTCTTGCGGCGTTTGCCGTTCTGAATCTCATGGTCGGGCAGTATTTTACGGGGGTTGTTTGTTGCAGCATGATAGTTTTGGCTATGATGTCATTCGTACTGGCCCGAACAAAGATACGGCAGTTTATTCCGGCCACTACGATGATGATTTTTTACGCCATACTCTGCGTTATGATAACATGGACCGGGGAAGCCGGCGGGGCGAATTTTCTGTTTATCTATATGTATCCTTCGCTGGCTATCATGCTGTTGGGGATGCGTTACGGTATAATTTTTTCGGCGATTCTTGGAGTGATGATTTCTCTGGAAATGTTTGTCCCCGGCATGGCGCATTTTGACTACCTTCTTGATTTTTCAATTCGTATGCTGGTAAGTTATTTTCTGGTTTTCGCCGTGATGGTCGTGATAGAAAGCACCCGGAAAACCAAAGACCGGCTGATAGAAAACCAGAACCACCGCCTGCAGGAACTTAAAGGGGAAGCCGAGGCGGCAAACCGCACCAAGAGCAATTTTCTTGCCAGCATGAGCCACGAGATACGCACCCCCATGAATGCCATTACCGGCATGGCGGAACTGCTGCTGCGGGGAGAACTTTCCGGTGAAGCCCGCGGCTATGCGCAGGACATTAAACAGGCGGGGAATAATCTTATTTCAATCATTAACGACATTCTGGATTTTTCAAAAATCGAAGCGGGTAAGATGGAGATAATCCCCATCAATTACCTGCTTTCATCTCTGGTCAATGATACGGTTAATATTATTCGTATGCGGCTTATGGAAAAACCGATACGGTTCTATACCAATATAGACGGGAATATTCCCAACAGTCTTATCGGGGATGAGGTGCGGCTGCGACAGATCATCCTTAACCTCTTGTCCAATGCGGTAAAGTATTCGGAAAGGGGGCATATCGGTTTATCCATTATGATACAGAAGCAGGAAGGTAAACAGGTATGGCTCGAAATCATGATATCTGATACCGGCAAGGGGATTAAGCCGGAAGATCAGGCAAAACTTTTCGGCGATTTTGTTCAGGTTGATACGAAAAAAAACCGGGGCATTGAGGGGACAGGACTTGGTTTAGCGATTACCCGGCGGCTCTGCCATGTTATGGGCGGGGATATAACCATGGAAAGCGAGTATGGCGCCGGCAGTACGTTTACCGTTATTATTCCCCAGGTTATTGATTCACCGGAGCCTTTTGCCGCGGTGGTGGATGCGGCGAACAAAAAAATTCTGGTTTACGAAGGCAGGGTGAATTACGCAAAATCGGTATGCTGGTCTCTGGAAAACATGCGGGTTCCCTATACTATGGTAACGAATCAGGATGATTTTGCGGCAGCCCTGTACCGGGAAGAATGGTTCTATGTATTTTCCGGCTACGGCCTTTATGAAAAAATCAAACCGCTCATGGAACAGCCCGATACCGCTTTTCCCGGCAGCCGCAGACCGCCTTTGGCCCTGATGGTGGAATGGGGTACCGAAGCCTATATTCCCCATGTACGTTTTGTGTCCCTGCCGGTGCAGTCCCTGTCCATTGCCAATACCCTGAACGGCAAGGCGGACCGCCGGGACTACTTTGAAGGCCCCGGCGTTTCCGATGCGATACGGTTCACCATTCCCCGTGCGCGGCTGCTGGTGGTAGACGACATTGCCACTAACCTCAAGGTAGCCGAGGGCCTCCTTGCCCCCTATCAGGCAACGGTGGAAACCTGTTTCAACGGTTTGCAGGCCATCGAAATGGTAAAACGCAATAAATATGACATCGTATTCATGGATCACATGATGCCGGAGATGGACGGTATCGAGGCAACGGCAGTCATCCGCGCACTGGAAGGCGAACGCTTCCGTACCATGCCCATTATAGCGCTGACAGCCAATGCCGTTGTGGGTATGCGGGAAATGTTTATCAAAAACGGTTTCAATGATTTTCTTGCCAAACCGGTAGATGTTTCCAAACTTGATGAAGCTCTTGACCGCTGGATACCAAAAGAGAAAAGGGAAAGAGGTAACGAGGGGCGATTAACCGATAACAAAGAACAGAATCAGAACCTCAGCATCCCCGGCATTGATACGGCAAAAGGCATCGCCATGACCGGCGGAACTTTGGCCGCCTATAAGCAGGTATTGTCCCTGTTCTGCAAAGATGTGGAAGAACGGCTGCCGCTGCTGCAAAAAGCGCCGGAAGCCCTGCCCGCGTTTGTAACCCATGTTCACGCCCTGAAAAGCGCGTCCGCTTCCATTGGAGCGGCGGAAGTATCGGCCCAGGCCGCGGGACTTGAAGCCGCAGGTAAGACCGGAGACATGGCTTTTATCCGTGAAAATCTGCCCGTTTTTGCGCAGCGGCTTGCGGAACTGGCCGGAAACATCAGCGCCGCGACGGAAGCGGCCAAAGACAGCGGCGGCATGACGAATAACAACGCCGCCGGACAAACAGCAGGCGATTCTGCGGCGCTGGTGTCCCTGTTATGCAGTCTTGAATTGGCCCTGAAGGCCCAAAAAGCCGCTGACATCGACCGGATTTTGGAAGAACTCAACCAAAAGCCGCTGGAGGCGCCGATTAAAGAAGCGCTGGAAAAAATTTCCGATGATGTACTTATGACAGAATTCGACAACGCGCTGAAAATTATTGGCAGCCTCCGGACGCAGGTGTCCGGCGCACTACCATAAACTAAAGTGGTGATGAAGCAGATGGTAAAGAAAATGAACGCGAGCAAGGCGTTCCGGCGTAATTATCGCGAATTTATTTTCGTATTCGCGGCTTTCGCATTAATGGCCCTGGTAGGCTATTTCTTTATCGGCCGTATTCTGCGCAACCGCCTTTTAACCGGGGCGGAGGATATGATTTATACCGCAGAGGCGAATATCAGAGCCAGCCTTTCAGAAGCGGAAACAACGCTGATTAATTCCTATTATGTGATAGAAAATATGGTCGTCCAAAACGCTTCCCGTCAGGATATTCTTGACTACCTTACCATTACTACCGAATGGATGCGGCGGCGGGAGCAGGGGCTGCTGGAGTATTATGGTATTTACGGGTTTATCAACGGGGAATTTTACAACAGTATGGGGTTTGATGCCTCAGACGATTACATCCCCCAAAAGCGGCCCTGGTATCAGACGGCGATACGCAGCGGCAGAAATATAGCTTATACCGCGCCCTACGAGGATGCCCGCACCGGTGACTTTATTATTTCCGCGGTACGAAACATAGATATTAAGGATGGCGACATAGCGGGTATTCTCAGCGTGGACATTAATATTCGCTGGCTGACGGAATATATAGATTCTCTGAAACTGGCCCCGGGCGGCTACGGTATGCTTCTCAACCGGGGTATGACTCTTATATCCCATCCGGACAGGGCATTGATGGGATACCAGCTTCAGGATTTAGACAAGAGCTATGAGGAAATCGCCCGGACTTTACGTTCCGGCGGAGCGGTGTTTGCCCGCCGGGTAATCGACCCCAACGGCGATACAGCCATCGTTTTTTTCAGACAGATATTTAACGGCTGGTATGTGGGTATCGTAACTCCCTATCATGAGTTTAATAATGACCTCTATGTCTCCGCCACAATTTTAATTTCATTGGGATTTGTTCTTTCCCTGTCGTTGTGTTTCATACTGCTGCGTTTTTCCGCCGCAAAAATGCGCGCCGATGAAAACAATAAATCAAAATCGACATTTCTTGCCAGCATGAGCCACGAGATACGCACCCCCATGAATGCCATTATCGGCATGGCGGAACTGGCGTTGCGGAAAGAACTTTCCGGCGAAGTTCGGGGGTATGTGCAGGACATCAAACAGGCGGGAAACAATCTTGTATCCATCGTCAATGATATTCTGGATTTTTCAAAAATCGAAGCGGGCAAACTGGAAATCATCCCCGTTAAATACCTGATTGCATCCCTGGTCAGCGACACGGTCAACATTATTTGTATGCGCATCGGAGAAAAACCGCTCCGGTTTCTTACCAACATAGACGGAAATATTCCCAACAGCCTCGTGGGGGATGAAGTGCGGCTGCGGCAGATACTCCTTAACCTTCTGTCCAACGCGGTAAAATATTCGGACAAAGGACACATCGGTTTAACCATTACCGTACAGGAGCGGGAAGCGGAACAGATTTGGCTGAAAATTACCGTTGCCGATACCGGAAAAGGGATTAAGCCGGAAGATCAGGAAAAATTGTTCGGTGAATTTGTTCAGGTAGATACCAGGAAAAACCGGGGCATCGAGGGGACCGGTCTGGGTCTGGCGATAACCCGGCAGCTCTGCATCGCCATGGACGGGAATATAAGCATGGAAAGCGAGTACGGCAAGGGCAGTACCTTCACGGTAATTATTCCCCAGCGCATTGAATCAAACATCCCCCTTGCGGCGGTGGAAGAACCGGAGAACAAGAAAACGCTGGTCTATGAAGACCGGGCTGTCTACGCCGAATCAGTACGCTGGTCTCTGGAAAATATGAACGTTCCCCATACCATAGTAACGAACCAGGATGACTTTGCCGCGGCCCTGCGCCGTGAAAAATGGTTCTATGTATTCTCCGGTTACAGCCTCTATGAAAAAATTAAACCGCTGCTGGAGCAGTCCGATACGGTTTTCCCCGGCGGCAAAAAACCGTCTCTTGCCCTGATGGTAGAATGGGGAACGGATTTTTTTATTCCTCATGTACGTTTCATGTCTCTGCCGGCACAGTCTTTGTCGATTGCCAACATTCTCAACGGCAGAATGGACAACAAAGGTTATGTTAAAGATTCCGGCACAGCCTGTTTCAGTTTCCCCCATGCGCGGATTCTGGTGGTAGATGACATTTCTACCAACCTTAAAGTGGCCGAGGGCCTCCTTTCCCCTTACCGGGTGGCGGTGGATACCTGTCTCAACGGTTTGCAGGCCATCGAAATGGTGAAGCAGGCAGCTTTGGAAAAACACGGGTACGATGTGGTGCTTATGGACCACATGATGCCTGAAATGGACGGCATCGAAGCGACGGCAGCCATACGCGCCTGGGAAAAAGAACAACAGAAAAAGACTTCGCTCAATCAGCAAATACCCATAATCGCATTGACAGCCAACGCCGTCGTCGGTATGCGGGAAATGTTTATTGAAAACGGCTTCAATGATTTTCTTGCCAAACCGATAGATGTTTCCAAACTGGATGAAATTCTTGACCGCTGGATATCGAAAGAGAAACGGGAACAGAGGGCGGAAAACAGGGAACAATTAACAGGCAGCACAGAACAGAATCAAAACTTCAACATTCCCGGCGTTGATACGGCAAAAGGCATTACCTTGACCGGCGGGACTTTGGCCGCTTATAAGCAGGTGTTGTCCCTGTTCTGCAAAGATATAGAAGAACGGCTGCCGCTGCTGCAAAAAACGCCGGAAGAAGATACCTTGTCCGCATTGGTGACCCATGTTCACGCTTTGAAAAGCGCATCCGCTTCTATCGGAGCGGCGGAAATATCGGCCCAGGCCGCGGGACTTGAATCCGTAGGTAAGACCGGTGATGCGGCTTTTATCCGCAGAAATTTGCCCGTCTTTGCGCAGCAGCTTGCGGAATTAGGAAAAAATATCCGCGCTGCCCTGGATTCTCAAGGGGGGGGAGGGGGGGGTACTCCGGCGGATACAAACCGGGGAACAGATATAAGCGCCTGTATTCCCCTCTTCCATAAACTTGCCGAAGCGCTGAAATCCCAGAACGCTTCCGAAATTGACCGTATTCTGGATGAACTGAATCAGAAACCGCTGGATGCAGAAACAAAAAAAATGGCGGAAAAAATATCTGATGATGTGTTAATGACTGAATTTGACAGCGCCCTGAAAACCGTTGAGGAATTGTTAAGCGATAAATAAAAGGAACAAACATGGAAAGTGAAAAGAAACTGATTATTTTGGTAGACGATAATCCTGCAAATCTGCGGATTGGTAAAAATGTGCTGGCGGAAAGATATGCCGTTGCCACTGCGCCCTCGGCGGAAAAAATGTTCAGCCTTTTGGAAAACAACAGCCCCGTCATGATTCTGCTGGATGTGGATATGCCGGAGATGAACGGCTACGAGGCAATAAAAATCCTCAAGTCAAAACCGCAGACAAAAGACATTCCCGTGGTTTTTCTTACTGCCCGTACCGAATCGGGCGATGAACTTGAGGGACTTTCTCTGGGGGCCATTGATTATATTACCAAGCCGTTCCAGCCGCCGCTGCTGCTCAAACGTATCGAGGTGCATTTGCTGGTAGAAGATCAGCGGAAAGAATTGCAATACTTCAATGAAAATTTGCAAAAAATGGTTGAAGAAAAAACGCAAAATATTCTGGAGTTGCAGGATGCCCTCCTTAAAACAATGGCGGAACTGGTAGAATGCCGCGATGACATTACCGGTGGTCACATAGAACGAACCCGGCGTGGAGTAAAAATTCTGCTGGAAGAAATTGAAAAAAACGGTACTTACCGGGAAGAAACAAAAGGCTGGAATGTAAACCTGCTGCTCCAGTCCTGCCAGCTCCATGACGTAGGCAAAATATCCATTGACGACAGCATTCTTAAAAAACCCGGAAAACTCAGCGATGAAGAATTTGCAGAAATGAAAAAACACACGAGTTTTGGCGAGCGGATAATTGAAAAGGTTGAAACCCTGACGAAGGAAAGTGATTTTTTAAATTACGCGAAAATCTTTGCCGCCAGCCACCATGAAAAATGGGACGGTTCAGGTTATCCCCGCGGGCTTAAAGAAAATAAAATACCCCTGCTGGGCCGTATCATGGCGATTGCCGATGTATACGACGCGCTCACCTCGGTTCGCCCCTACAAAAAAGCCTTTACCCACGAAGAAGCGATACGGATTATCACCGAAGGCAGCGGAACTCAGTTTGATCCGGCGCTGGTCGAAGTATTTATCCGTACAGCGGAACAATTCAGGGGTTAATTATTCGTCGGCTTCCTGAACCTTGAAGGACTCCCTGGCTTTAATAACATCATCGGCAATGCGGCCTGAAATCGGCGCATAGTGGTCAAAGGCTACGGCAAATGAACCGGTACCCGATGTAATCGAACGCAGGTCTATCGAATAACGCAGCAGTTCCGCCTGGGGAACCTCCGCGCGTATTTCCGCAATGCCGCCCGCTGAATCCTGACCAAGTATTTTTCCTCGCTTGCCGGAAAGGTCGCTCATCACATCGCCGAGGTATTTTTCCTCTACAAAGACCGTCAGATTCATAACCGGTTCCAGCAGGGTGGGATTGGCCTGGCGCATGGCGTCCCGGAAGGCGTTACGCGCAGCCAACTTGAACGACAATTCCGAAGAATCAACCGGGTGATACTTGCCGTCCACGACTTTTACTTCAACATCCACAACGGGATAACTGGCCATAGTGCCGTGGGCCATACCTTCCAGCACGCCCTTTTCTACGCCGGGAATGTAGTTTTTGGGGATAGCTCCGCCAAAAATGGCGTTGATAAACTGGTAATTTTCACCGCGGGGCAGAGGGGCGATTTCCAGCAGCACTTTTCCGTACTGACCGTGGCCGCCGGTCTGTTTTTTGTGGGTATATTCAGCGCCGGCTTTTTTGCCGATTGTCTCCCGGTAGGCGACTTTGGGAATATGGGTTTCAATCTCAATTTTTTGATTGGTTTTGATTTTGTCCAGGATGATGTTAATTTGCAGTTCGCCCATGCCGGAAATAACCGTTTCCTTGGTTTCGCCGTTAAAATTATAGCGGAAGGTTTTATCTTCCTCCGCGGCGCGTACCAGAAATTCGCCGAGTTTATCATCATCTTTTTTGGCAACCGCGTTAACTGCCACCGAGTGTACCGGTTCCGGCAGGCGCAGATGCACAAAATTAAGGCTGCTGTCCGCGGCGGCCAAAGTGTCATTGGTTTTGAGGGTGGCGGACTTGGTGATAATGCCCACATCACCGGCAAACAGTTCCCGTACTTCTTCCAGTTTTTTACCCTGACAAGTGTAGATTTTGCCGACACGCTCTTTTTTATTTTCCGAAACATTATAGGCTTCGGTATCCGCCGCCAGTTTGCCTGAAATCACCTTTACCCAGGAAAGTTTGCCGGAAAATTGATCATAGGTTGTTTTAATGACCAGCGCCGAAAAGGGCTTGTCCGGGTCCAGGGGAACTTCGGTTTCTGTATCCTCTGCGCTCAACACAGTATCTTTTGCCGTCCGGGGATTGGGGCCCGCATCGGCGATAAAATCAATGAGCGGCACAATGCCGGAATTTTTCAGCGCGGCACCGGCAAAGGCGGGAATGTACTTGTTTTCCGCCAGAGCCTCAATCAGCCCCTTTTTCATTTCTTCCGGCGACAGCGACCCCTTGTCGATGTAATGCTCCATGAGGGTGTCATCACCTTCGGCGGCCGCTTCGATTAATTTTTCACGCGCCGCCGCCACCGCATCTTTATATTCATCGGGGATGGGGCCTTCTTTTTCAACCGCGTCACCGGCGATAAAATACGCTTTTTCGTGCAGTACGTCAATAACGCCCTTGAACGAACCGCCTGAACCCATAGGCAACGTTACCGGCGTCGGTTCAATCTTGAATTTTTCCTTTATGTCGGCAAGGGTTTTGCCAAAGTCAGCCTGGTCGTTATCCAGCCTGGCAATAAAAACGCCCCGTGGTTTTTTACGGTCATCCAGATTCCGCCACAGTTTAACAGTCTCAATCTGCACGCCGGCGCGTCCATCTACCATTAAGAGGGCAAATTCCGAAGCCCTAAAACTCAAAATCACATCCCCAGTGAAGTCCGAGGAACCGGGAGTATCAAAAAAGTTGATTTTTATGCCATTCCGCTCCACATGACCCATAGCGGCGTGTATCGAGATTTTCCGTTCTATCTCTTCCGGGCTGGAATCGCCGGTGGTTTTGCCGGATTCCAGCGTTTCCGCACGGGGAATCACCCCTCCGGCAAACAGCACATGTTCAAACAGGGTCGTTTTACCGGTTTGTCCGTGTCCGGCGATAGTAACATTTCTTATCTGGTCTGTCGTATGGCTCACAGGGGACTCCTTTTTCAGCGTTTTCTTTAATAATGCCCCGATATGGCCGGATTGTCAAGGAAAAAATACCGCGCCCGCCTATGACGTGGTGTGATTAGGAGATATCGAAAGAAGTTAGTTGAAACCGGGAAAACAGCAACGGTAGTTAACCCGGTGTGACCGGAGGGAGCGCTATGATCTAGCAACCTCTTGACTGTTTCTGACAAATTCGGTAAATTTGTCATTATGAGTGATTTTACCTGTCCGCAATGTAAAACCGTTGCCCCCGCCCCGGATTTTGAAAAACAACTCTGGGCTTGCGGGAAATGCGCCTATCACAGCCGGATTGGCTGGCAGGATCGTTTGCGCATTACCGTTGACGAGGGGAGTTTTAGCGAGTTCGATTCAGGAATGGATTCGGGAAACCCCATTTCCTTCCCCGGATACGAAGATAAAGTACGTGAATCGCAGGAAAGCTGCGGTACAAAAGAGGCGGTCGTTACCGGAAGCTGCACTATTCAGGGGTTTCCCGCGGTAGTGGCTGTCATGGACAGCCGGTTTATGATGGCCAGTATGGGCAGTGTGGTAGGCGAAAAAATCACCCGCGCCGTTGAATACGCCACCACAAACAAACTGCCGATGCTCATTTTTTCCGCGTCCGGCGGCGCGCGTATGCAGGAGGGGATTTTTTCCCTGATGCAGATGGCAAAAACATCGGGAGCGATTGCCCGGCACAATCAGGCAGGACAGCTTTATATTTCCGTCGTATGCGACCCCACCACCGGCGGCGTTACCGCCTCATTTGCCATGCTGGGTGATATTATCATCGCCGAGCCGGGCGTGACCATCGGTTTTGCCGGAAAGCGGGTTATCGAAAACACCATCGGCGTAACCCTGCCGGAAAGGTTTCAAACCGCCGAATTTATCCATGAACACGGTTTTGCCGACATGATTGTCGGGCGGCAGGAACTGCCCGGAACGCTTGCCCGGCTGTTCCGTCTGCATGGCTATACGCCGAAAGGGGGAAAATAATGGCACTTACCATAATGCAGCGCGTTGATTTGTTAAAGAACCTGGGACGACCTACCATTCGTGACTATATTCCCCTGTTGTTTAAGGATTTTACCGAATTTCACGGGGATCGTTATTTCAGCGATGACCCGGCCCTTCTGGGCGGCGTCGGCTTTTTTGATAACACGCCGGTCACCGTTATTTCCCAGGTGCGGGCGCAAGACATTGAAGGGCTCCAAAAAATTAATTTTTCCATGCCCCACCCGGAAGGCTACCGCAAGGCTCTGCGCCTGGTAAAACAGGCGGAAAAATTCCACAGGCCGGTGATCTGTTTTATCGACACGCCGGGCGCATTCTGCGGTGTTGGCGCCGAGGAACGCGGCCAGGGTGAAGCGATTGCCCGCAACCTCCATGAATTTATGATGCTCAAAATTCCGGTACTGTCGCTCGTTCTCGGCGAAGGCGGTTCCGGCGGAGCGCTTGCCATTGGCGTGTGCGATGAACTTGCCATGCTGGAAAACGCCCTTTACTCGGTGATTTCGCCCAAGGGCTTTGCCTCGATTCTCTGGAAAGACGGTTCAAGGGAACGGGAAGCCGCCGAGATGATAAAAATTACCGCCGATGATCTGAAATCTTTTGGCATCTGCGACCAAATAATCGCCGAGCCGGAAGGCGGCGCAGCCAAAGACGTGAATCTTACTGCGGCGAATATTGGCACATGGGTGCGTTCTGCGTTTGGCCGTTTGTTAAAAGAAAACTTTGACGTTTTGCCGGAAAAACGCTACCAGAAATTCAGGAAAATGGGCGTATTTACCGAATAAATGGGCATTCAAGATTTTTTTACCACGGAGGAACACGAAGTTAATACGGAGGGGAAAAGAGTTTAAAAATCCTTTCTATATTCCTCTGTGTAACTCCGTGGTAAAAATTTCAGCCCGACACACCCCCTCGCGCCGCTGTCCCAAAGAGCGTATATTTTTCGGCCAATTGACAAAAAATTGATTCTATGTTATATTCCTGTAAAAGGAGTAATTATGAGCCAAAAAAGCAGCACCTTAAATAAGGTTGATAATGAGTTAGTTAACAAATACAAAGACAAGAGCATTAAGAACCATACAACTACTAAACTTGAATTTAAAATAAATATAGCAGGTACTGATTTTGATAATATTGAAGAAGCCATAATTTATGCCTACAGATGCGGATTAGCGTCAGTGAATTCTGATCAATCCAGAAAAAGTAAAGAAGGTCTGGGTACTGTTGATCAGGATGAACTTTATAGAATATTAAAAGATAGTCAGTCTATAGAACATAAAGCTGATTTTTTAAGAGAAATAGCAAAAGAATGGTTCCCATTGGATCTCCATAGTGATAAAAAATTAAAAACTGTTCATATTGAATTAAATGAATTAGCCAGTTATTTATTAAAATAAGGGTGGTGTCAGTCACTTTTTACGAATGAAACACTTACCCCACCCATAGTGTAGGTTTTACAGCTAACGGCACTACGAAAAAACGAAAGCAGCTACCCCGTATGTACGAAATTCAATGAAGGGTATTATCCCTTCGGTGACTGCGCTCGTTCGGTCAAGGCCTGAGCAAGCTCGGCCACGACACTCACTTCGCTTGTCAATAAGTCTGGCGAATATCTTTTATCTTATTATCCAGAAATTTTTCAAATCCCTGTTTTAACGAAAGGGTAACATCATCAAGACATTTATTCACTGTTGAATTTTTATCATTTGGCTTTGCTTTCTGCGGTCTAAATAACTCATATACTTCAATTCCCAATGCGTGTGACAATTTAGAAAGAGATACCGGAGAAACCCACCCTCGGCAGGTTTCTATATCAGACACGTATTTTGCAGAAATATGCATTTTTTCGGCAAGTTTCGCCTGTGATAAGCCTTTACGTTTACGTTGTAACTTTATATTGCTGCTCAAAATTTGGCGGATTTCCCTATCGTTCACATTTTTGTCCTTGCCATTAATTAACTTATTGTGTTTATACCTTGACTTTAGTTCAAATAAGTAATACGTTTATTGTATATATGCAGTATTAGGTAGATATAGTATTAAAGAAATGATAAACATACTTAAAAAATTACGGATATTTAACCCCTCATTATCCAATTCTTACGAATTAATTCACTATACTAACGTGAATGTGGATTATATTGACCTTTCCCGCATCTTCGAGCAGGAAACCGAAAATTTTATATATCATAACCCCAAGGGCTTATGGGTATCAGTCGCCGGAATCCATGATTGGCAGCATTATTGCCTCAAAAATAATATCCATCTCGAAAAACTAAAATCAGAGTTCCAAATAAAACTCAAACCCCGAGCAAAAATTCTTAATATACACAATTCCCGTACTTTTCATTACTTCTTAAATAAATATACTTATTATTCCGAAGGCATAGCATTAAAAGGAGATAACTATACCTTAAATCTATCAATTAAATGGGAGCAGATTATCAGAGATTATCAAGGTTTAATAATACCTAAATTATTACCAAAATATAATAATTTAGGCGCATGGTATTATATCTGGCATTGTACTTGCGGCTGTATTTGGGATTTGCAGGCAGTTGAAAAAACAATAAAGTTAAAATGAAGGATTTATAATGCCGCCGTGTAATGGTACTCCGTGGCTAAATTCTTGCCCAAAAAATAACTGTACTTCAAACCCGAAAAACGTGATAAAATAAAACCATTCCAGATATTACTGGCATAAGGAGTAACCATGACATTAAATATCGCCAGAACACTGCTGCTGATGGTTGACGTACAGAACGATTTTTGCCCCGGCGGCGCACTGGCCGTTCAGGATGGCGATGGGGTCATCGCTCCGCTGAACAGGCTGGCTGCCGTTTGCGCCTCATTGGGGGGCCGGGTTGCCGCTACACAGGACTGGCATCCGGCGGGGCATATTTCCTTCGCTTCCTCGCATAGCGATAAAAAACCGGGGGATATTATTGAACAGGGACAGATACTCTGGCCGGATCACTGTGTGCAGGGAACCAGAGGGGCGGCTTTTCACGAAGAACTTAATCTTAATCCGGTTAATCTGATTATCCGCAAGGGCTTTCGCCCGGGGTTGGATTCCTATTCGGCCTTTTTTGAAAATGACCACAGTACGTCCACCGGCCTTGAGGGCGGCATTAAGCAAATGAACATCGAGACGGTAATTATGGGCGGTTTGGCAACGGACTACTGTGTGTTATACAGCGCGATGGATAGCAGAAGGTTGGGCTTCAAAACCATTGTTGTCAGTGATGCGGTGCGGGGGGTGGATTATCCTCCCGGATCGGTGGAAAAAGCCATGGCGCAGATGCAGGATGCGGGTATAATTTTTGCTGATTCCGCGCAGCTGTTAAAGGAGTTGTGTTGATGGCGGTTATTAATAACCTGTCTCAATCCGCCCTGTTCACGGATTTTTATTCCCTGACCATGGCGCAGGGCTACTGGAAACAAAAACAAAACCGTCAGGCGGTTTTTGAGATGATTTTCCGGTGGCAGCCATTCGGCGGCGGTTATGCGATATTTGCCGGACTGGGAACTTTGCTGGATAATCTTGCGTCATTTTCATTTTCTGATGAAGACATCGGTTATCTCAAAAATATGGGGCTGTTTCAGGATGCTTTTATCGAATATCTTAAAAATTTCCGGTTTTCAGGCTCGCTGTGGGCGATGGATGAGGGAACAGTGGTCTTTCCCCAGGAACCATTGATCAGAATTGAGGGCAGTCTTATTGAATGTCAGATTATCGAAGGGGTGCTGCTCAATGTCATTAATTTTCAGAGTCTTATCGCCACCAAGGCCCGCCGTGTCTGGGTTGCATCGGGGAAAGGCTCATTTATGGAATTCGGGCTGCGCCGCGCCCAGGGGCCGGATGGGGCATTGTCCGCAGCAAGGGCGGCATATATAGGCGGCGCAATAGGAACTTCCAATACTCTGGCAGGAAAGGCGTTTGGCATACCGGTACTGGGGACTATGGCCCATTCATGGGTCATGTCCTTTCCTGCCGAGGAAGAAGCCTTTAACGCCTACGCCGAAATGTACCCGGACAGGGCGGTATTCCTTATTGATACCTACGACACTCTGAAAAGCGGAATTGTCAGCGCGATAAACGTGGGGAAAAAACTCAAGGCGCAGGGAAAAAATTGCGGGGTGCGTCTGGATTCGGGGGATATTCAGTATCTTTCTACAGAAGTAAGGAAGATGCTGGATGCTGCGGGGCTTAACGAAGCCACGATTACCGCATCCAATGATTTGGATGAATCCATTATCGAAACGCTGGTCAATTCCGGCGTTCCGGTTGATGTTTGGGGCGTAGGAACGCGGATGGTTACCGGAGGCGATGATGCGGCTTTTACCGGCGTATACAAGATGATCTCCTGCGAGGATGCGGATGGGCGGATGGCGCCGGTGATGAAATTTTCCGACAATCCGGAAAAGACCACCAACCCCGGCCCCAAGCAAGTGTGGCGGATAAAAGACAGTCAGGGCGCCGCTCTTGCCGACGTGCTGGCCCTGGACAGCGCCGCCGATGCTGAAATAATTGAATTGGGATACCGGTACCGTTTCTGGCATCCTTCGGCGGACTACCGCCATTTTTATCATATTATCGAAGGAGAGCCGCAGCCGCTTCTGAAAAAACGCATCGCAGACGGCAAACCCTGCGGCCCGCAGCCCTCACTGGATGAAATTCGCGCCCATTCCGCCGCCGACCTTGAAACGTTTGATTCTACCTACAAGCGTTTACTCAACCCCCATGTGTACAAGGTGTCAGTCACCGAAAAACTCCGCGACCTTAAACTGGAACTGATAAACAGCCATTTAAGTGATTTGTAGGGAGTGGGAAGCCCAAGAGAAACGGCGCTGCACGAATAACAAAAATAGCCCTTGACCGCTGACGGCGAACGTGTGTATACTATCGGTATAATCTATGGCTTTAAACTGTGGTATTGTGGGGCTTCCCAATGTGGGCAAATCCACTATTTTTTCTGCCCTAAGTTCTGCTCCGGCTGAGGCGGCAAACTATCCTTTTTGCACCATTAACCCCAATATTGGCATCGCGGATGTACCGGATGCCCGGTTGGTAAAGCTAACGGAGATTTTTAACCCTCAACGTACCATTCCGGCTTCGGTTGAATTTGTCGATATTGCGGGGCTGGTAAAGGGGGCTTCAAAAGGCGAAGGACTGGGAAATCAGTTTTTGTCCCATATCCGCGAAGTCGGCGTTATTGCCCATGTAGTCCGCTGTTTTGAAAATCCGGATATTGTCCATGTAAACAATAAAGTTGATCCCGAATCGGATATTGAAACGATTAATATTGAACTGGCTCTGGCGGATTTGGATACTCTTGCCAAACGCCGCGAGCGGGCGGAACGGTCACTGAAGGTTCAAACGGAAAAGAAAACAGGTGAAACCGTTCTTGCCGCGCTGGACAAAATCGGCCCGGTGCTGGAAAACGGCAAGCCCGTGCGTTCAGCGGCCCTGAGCGATGACGAAAAGGCGGCGGTTTATGACTGCCATTTTATTACCGCAAAACCCCAGTTGTATGTGTGCAATGTTGATGAAGCGGGGATAAAATCAATTACAACTAACGGAAAGGCGGATTCGCACATTGAGACGGTGCAAAAACGGGCAGCCGCCGAAGGTTCCGAGGCGGTTTGTATTTGTGGCAAATTTGAGGCGGAACTGGCCGACATAAAAAACGCCGGGGAAAAGTCCGCCTTTCTTGAAGAACTGGGCCTGCAAGAGTCCGGCCTTTCCTCGCTTATTCACAGCGCATACAGGCTTTTGGGGCTGAGGACTTTTTTTACTGCGGGCGCCGACGAGTGCAGGGCATGGACAATTCACGCAGGCGACGCCGCTCCCAAAGCCGCGGGGGTTATTCATACCGATTTTGAAAAAGGGTTTATCAAGGCCGAGGTGTATGCCTGTGATGATATTTTTCGCTACGGCACGGAGGCAAAGATAAAAGAAGCGGGCAAGTACCGTATTGAAGGTAAAGAATACGTCGTTCAGGACGGCGACGTTATGTTTTTTAAATTTAATGTGTGAGGTGTAATTATGGTGGACAAGAAAATCCTGTTAAAACATTCGCTGTTTGGAGGAATAGAAGAGGAATATATTGAAAAAATATTTTCTCTTTTGACTGAGGAAACGTATAAGCCTGATGATGTTATCATTGTTGAAGGAACCCCCAACGACAAGATATTGTTTATTGTTGAGGGCAGGGTTTCCATTATCAGGGGAGGCAAGGTGATCTATGATTTGGCCGAAGGAAATACCTTTGGCGAAATGGAAGTGCTGGATGTTATGCCCTGCGCCGCCACCATCAAAGCGGTAACTGATGTAAAAGTTATAGCCATAACCAATATTTCACTGCGGGAAATTTACAAGATTGACCTGAAATCGTTTTCCCTGCTGTTGATGAACCTTGCCCGCGATCTCTCCCGACGCCTTCGCATAGCCAATGAAATAATGATAGAAGGTAAAATATACGATTTATATTCATCAACGCTTTTTATGAATCATTAGCTGTAACAGGGGAGATTATTATGAACAGACTCGTTTTTCCCAAAGATTTTATCTGGGGAACCGCCACTGCCAGTTATCAGGTTGAAGGCGCCGGTCACGAAGGCGGACGCGGCGAGTCGATATGGGATACTTTTTCCCGCAAGCCGGGTGTGGTGTATGCGGGGGAAAACGGCGAGATTGCCTGCGATCAGTACCACCGTTATGCCGAGGACACCGCGCTCATGGCGGAATTTGGCTTTAACAGTTACCGTTTCTCCATTGCCTGGCCCCGCATCATCCCTGCCGGAACGGGAAAAGTGAATCCTGAGGGCATAGCCTATTACCGCCGCCTCTGCGAGGAACTGCACAAACACGGCATTTCCGCCTGCGCTACCATTTACCACTGGGACCTGCCCCAGCCGCTGGAAGATGCCGGAGGCTGGGCAAGCCGTTCCATTGTGAACGCTTTTGAGGAATATGCCAAAATCTGCTTCAGGGAACTGGGCGATGTCGTAGACCGGTGGATTACGATTAACGAACCGCTGTGCATCGCCTATCTGGGTTACCTTCATGGGATGCACGCGCCGGGGATTTGCGATTTACAAAAGGCCCTTAATGCGGCGCATCATGTTAATATGGCCCACGGCGTTGCCGTTAAGGCCTACCGCAAAACCGGCCTTACCGCGCCCATAGGAATCACCTGGAACCCTGTTACCCCGCGTCCGGCCACCAACAGCCCCGCCGATAAAAAAGCCGCCAAAATTGCCAGAACGCTGGAAACCGAAGTTTTTGTTTTTCCCTGCCTGGGCAAGGGCTACCCGGAACTGGTTACCAAAGATTTCAAAGGTTCTCTCCCCATTAAAAGCGGCGATCTGGAAACCATCGCCCAGCCGATTGATTTTATAGGCATCAATTATTATTTTGAGAATCCGGTATCTGCCGATAAAAAGGCCCGGTTTAAATATTGCAACCGGCCTTTCTGGCAGGATACCACCGATATGGGCTGGCCGATAGTTCCCGGCGGTCTTGAACGCCAGCTTAAATGGTTCGCCGAAATTTCAAAAGGCGTTTTCGGCAAGACCGACATTCCTCTTTTTATTACGGAAAACGGCTATGCCGGCAAAGACGAAATTGGACCGGACGGCAGAATCCACGACAGGGACAGAATCGAGTACCTTAAGCAGCACCTCTCAGTCTGCGCGGATTTAATCAAGGATGGCCTTAATATCAAAGGCTATTATGTGTGGTCTTTGCTGGACAATTTTGAATGGGCTTGCGCATACACGAAACGTTTCGGCATTGTCCATGTTGATTATAACACCCAGAAACGAACCCCCAAAGACAGCGCCTATTTCTTCCGCGACGTCATTGCCGGTTTTGGCGAGTGGTAACCAAATAACAGCACCCCGTTAAGGGGTGCTGACGGATAAATATGACAGGTTACGGCGCACGGTAAAATCCCCGCTACAATAACAGCGGGCCGAATTTATCCCGCCTAGTGCGCGTGTGCCCAGCATGAGTAGTAACTTGGTGGTGAAAGTCCACTACACGCTTGGCAGTAGGAAGTGTTAGCCAAAGGCAAGGGTGTCCATCGTGA
>JAIRRB010000164.1 GCA_031256195.1 Treponema sp. | reverse complement strand
TCACCGAGATGAAAGTCGCCGTTGAAGCGGGACGGACTCTGCTCTATGAAACCGCCCGTTTTGTCGATCTGAAAGAATGTCTGGAAGATTATTCCGACAGCCACCCCGAAGACAAGGGCAGCATTATCGAAGAAAAAAAGAGATATGCGAAACTTGCCGGATTTTTTACCCCGATGATAAAGGCCTACGCTACCGAAATGGCGAACAAGGTCGCCAACGACGCGATCCAGATTCACGGCGGAACCGGCTATATGAAGGAATTCAACGCGGAGCGCCATTACCGCGATGCAAGAATTACCAACATTTACGAAGGAACCACCCAATTACAGGTTGTCGCCGCCATCGGCCCGGTAACTTCCGGCGTGGCGCAGGCGATTATGGACGAGTACGATGCGGCCAACTATACTTACGGCGCGGAATTGCTGGCGAAAATCAGGGAAAGCCGGAAAATTTTCAGCGAAGCCCTGGAATACGCGAAAGCTTATGAAGGCCACGAACAGTTTCTTACCTACCATTCCCGCCGGTTGGTGGAAATGGCAACTGACCTCGTAATCAGTTATTTATTACTGCGTGATGGCAACCACAGCGAGCGCAAGCAAAAAGTGGCGGCCATTTTCATTGCCAAAATGCCCTCACGAATCAAGGCAAACCGTGACTTTATCATGAACGATGAGGGGACGCTGCTGAAACATTACGAGGCGGTAATCGGAAAAACCGTACTGTAACGGACGGCAGCATGGCGGTATGCGCGCGTCAAACCTGCGCTATCGTCTTTTCCTTTAATATGGTAGTCATCTCAGATATGGTGACATGCAGTTTATCAGTCATCGACAGTATTTCCGCATAGCTGGTTTTTACCGTAGCGCTTTGATTATGAAGACCGTCCAGTGCGGTGGTAATTTCACTGCTTTCCTCCGACAGTTCGTTAAAGGTACTGATCAAACTGGTCATTGTTTCAGCAAAGCTGTCTATCTCTTTGGACATTGTGGTAATCCGGCTGCCGGTATCGCCTGATTGTTTTTCGGCAACGGCTATCCCGTCAATGATGCTTTTCAGTGTCCGTGAAATATTCAGCGAATTTTCCCTGGTACTTTCCGAAAGGCGGCGTATCTCACCGGCAACCACCGCGAAGCCCCTGCCCGCTTCTCCGGCATGGGCGGCCTCAATCGCCGCATTCATGGACAGCAGGTTGGTATTGGCCGCTATTGAACTGATTATTTTAATCGCCTGCACTATGCCGTCTACCGATTGAGAAATTCCCTCAACCGATTGAATGGTTCCCCGCATGGATTCCTGACCCCGCGCGGCGTTTTCTATCAAACCCTTTATGGATTCCTGTTTATTCAGGGAAATATCCGAAGTGTCTTTAATCGACCCTATCATTTTTTTGGTCGATGCCGAAGACTCATCGATGGCCGCTGCCTGTGAACCAATATTGGCGCTCATTTCATATACCAGTTTTTTTATTCCTTCAACGAGGGCGGATGAGCGGCTGATGTGTTCCTGGAGCAGACGATTGAGTTCCTCCGCGCCCATTTCTTCCTTAAGCATGGCAAGGGTATAGTGAGCGCAATTTTCCGGCTTGTTGAGTTTGTTGTAAATTGCCGTTGCCATTGCTTTGCAGCTTCCGTAACCGCAGCTTGTACAGTTGTATAAATCTTTCTTTTCGAATTTCTTCATGCTGCGGTAAATTTCAGTCAGTTCAGTCTCGCCCGGATGCTTAATGGTATTATTGGACGAATGATTAAGGTAGCTGCGGTCATACAGATTATTCTTCCAGAATTTGTTCAGGGTCTTGTGGTATTTTTTGTATACCCATTCTCCTTTTTCCGGTTTATGGTATTCTTCAAGCTTGGTCCTGCGTTTTCGGACAGGGTTATCAAGCACCGTCTGCGGTTTTACGGCGTTCCCCGTACCTGACCCGCCGTTGCAGCCTTTTTCGCAATTCAGACAGTCTATCAACAGTGATAATTCGGCATCGGTATCCAGCAGTTCGGCAATTTCTTCCAGATAGGGATAAATGGTATGAACCCCTTCAATCTTGTGAGTCTGCCGCCTGATACCCGGAACAAAACGTTCGGCAGTATCCATCAAGCCTCCGGGAATGGAGAACCCTACCGCCCGCTCCGCGTGTTCCCCGGAATATTCCACCGGCTTAAAAGAAGAAAGGTTTATTTCGCGTTCGTCCAGAAGGTTTTTGAGCGCATACATGGTAACGTTGTACTCCACCAGGCCGGTTTCATCAAATTCCCGCCGTTTGGCAATGCAGGGGGAAATTATCGCTATCTGGTAATTATTATATTCGGGATAATACTCTCTGACCATTTTCACGGTATGCAGCATGGGACTGTCCGCCGGCGCAAGGTAGGGCAGCAATTTAGGGCAGTAAATCTGAATGAAACTGACAATCGCCGGACAGGGTTGGGCAATTACCGTCCGGGGATTTTTTTTCTGGATGTAGTCAAGATAGGATATGACCGTAAGTTCCGCCCCCAGACTCACGTCAAAAAACGCTTCAACCCCCAGTGATTTAAGGTAGCCGTTAAAATTAAGAAACTGTTCGGGAAAAAATGAGGCGATGGCCGGGGCAACTATGGCAATAATTTTTTTACCCTGTCTTAGATCATTCATGAAGCGAGCGGTGTCGTCTATAAGACTGCGGGCCTTGTGGGAACAAACAGTAATGCAGTTTCCGCAGCCGATGCAAAGATCGGGATTTATTTGCAGTTTTTTTCCTGAACCATCCATGCAATACTTGACCGGACAGCCGGTAATACAGGCGTAACAATTTACACACTTTTCTTCATCGATCCGAATAACCGGAGCAAGTTGTGTTTTTCCCATTTTTTTACCTCAATAATACTATTTTCCTACGGTTATTGAAGCCTGTCAAGGATTTTGTTTTGCTTTTTGGCATGATTCCCTTTAAGTGCTGCCGGTATGTTTCCGTGCGGCTTCAACCGTTTCAGCCGGATACCTGTCGCGTATCAGTCTGTTCAGTACAGCGTTCAGTTGACGTGTGTCTATCGGTTTGGGAATAAACTCATCGAAACCGTTTGCCAAAAACATTTCCGCCTGCCCTGTCAGGACGTTGGCCGTCAGCGCGACAATGGGCTGCGTATACCCCAATTTGCGAATGATTTTTGTTGTTTCTATGCCGTTCATTTTTGGTATGAAATGGTCCATAAATATAATGTCCCAGGTTACGCCGTTTTTGATTTTGTTAATTACTTCAAATCCGTTGGTAGCGGTTTCAACTTTCAGGCCGTAGGGAACCAGCAGCCTTTCAGTAACATCCAGATTTATTTCCATATCGTCTACAATTAAAACTTTGCCGTAGGGCATATACTCGCGTATAATGCGCGGCGCCTTTTTTATTTGCGACGCCTTGCCAAGATAAAACCGGCTGAAATTTTCCGCCGCTTCTTTACCCAACAGGCCCGAACCGGCGACAGTCCCCTGCGGCAGCCGCACGGTAAACACCGAACCTTTGCCCGGTATGCTTTCCACTACAACCTCACCGTTCATCAATTGGACGAGCTGTTTGGTGATACTCATACCCAGGCCCGTACCTTCGATTGCGCAGTTGGCTTCCGTATTAAAGCGGTTATACTCGTCAAACAGTTTTTCTGTTTGTTCCGCAGTCATGCCCTGTCCGGTATCGCTTACACGAAACACCAGTGTTATCTGATTTTCCTGTCCCGCGTATTCGGCGCTGACCGACAGTGAAATGCTGCCGCGTTCCGTATATTTGAATGCGTTGGAAAGCAGATTGTTCAGAATCTGTTTGATGCGCAATTCATCGCCCAACAATGTTTTGGGAATACTTTCGTCTGCCTGAAGGCCGAATTCCAGCAGTTTATGGTCATACCCTATAACATTTAAATGAACAATGTCGTTTATCAGGCTGGTAACATCATAACCGGCCGGTGTAATTTCCAGCCGGCCCGCTTCTATTTTGGACAAATCCAGTATATCGTTGATAATACTCAATAGCACATAACCCGCGTTGTAAATTTTCCCCAGGGATTCCTGCATGTCAGACGACAGGGTTTCATCCTGCAGTTGAATTTCAGTGATACCCAGGATGGCGCTCATCGGCGTACGTATTTCGTGGCTTATCCTTGCCAGAAAGCTGCTCTTTGCGTTATTGGCCCGGATAGCCTGTTCTTTTGCGGCGATCAATTCAGTTATATCAACTGAATGGGTATGCCGATTAATAAATTTCCGTACTTTTTGTATAAAAGAGTTCATTACAGGTATTGACTTAATTCACTTGAACCGTGAAACCTCCTGTATCAAGACCTCAATGCCTTCGCGGTTTTTTCCGCTGTAAAACAAACTCTTATCATACCGTAAATGAGCCAAAATAGCAAGTAATTGCCGGTATAATTAGGTCAACCCATCGGCGCTGCGAAAAAATTTCAGGCGGTATCGAGGTTAATCTTGTTATTTACATAATTTTCTACAAGGGCCGCGGCTTCTTCAAATTCACTGTGCAGCAAATGTTCGGCAGTGGCGGCAAGCAGTTCTTTGACTTCAGGCGGCCATGTTTTTTGCCGCAGTCCGGTTAGCGTCGCATTGGCGTTTCTTTCGTCATAGGTCATACACGCCGTTTTAATGACGAGCAGTTCTTCGCACAGATGCGCCTTCCAGACATCGTCCCAGACAATGTCCGAAATTTTTCCGTTTCCGTCTTTTGGTCTGATTTTTTCGATTACCGCCCGCAGTGAAGTCAGAAATGCCGGCGCTCCGGCCAGTATTGCCGCAGTATCTCCCTCCCGTCCCCTCTGTTCCAGATTCGACGCGATGTCAGCAAGCGCTATTTCGCCGACATTCGCCAGCGCGCTTTTCATCGCATGAACATGGAGTACAAACACCAGTACGTCATCGATTCTACGGTAATTGTTGGTGTGTATTGTTTCCAGCATGGCAAGGGCTTTATCGGCATCCCGTATGAAATTTTCCGCCAGTTCCGGGTCTGTAGACGCCGAAAACTCGCTGTCGGCGGCATATTTTCTTAAGCCTTCCTTGAGCCGCCGTGCGGCTTCAATCGTTTCAGACGGATATTTATCGCGCACCAATTTATTCAATGCGGCGTTAAGCTGGCGTATGTCTATCGGTTTGGAAATGAATCCGTTAAAACCGTTTTCCAAAAACATTTCCGCCTGCCCCGCCAGAGCGTTAGCTGTCAGCGCGATAATGGGTTGCGTATAACCCCATTCGCGTATGATTCTTACCGCTTCCATACCGTCCATTTTCGGCATGAAATGGTCCATAAAAATAATATCATAGTTTGCGCCGCCCTTGACTTTTTCAACGGCTTCAAACCCGCTTGTGGCGGTTTCAACCGATAAACCGTAGGGGGCCAGGAGTCCCCTGGCGACATACAGATTCGTATTTACATCGTCTACAATTAAAATTCTGCCGTAGGGCATATACTCGCGTATAATTTGCGGCGCTTTTTTCAGCTGCACCGCCTTGCCAAGACGGAACTGCTCCAGATTTTCCGCCAATTCCCTGCCCAACACTTCCGATCCGGCGACGGTTCCCTGCGGCAGCCGCACGGTAAACACTGAACCTTTACCCTGTTCGCTCTTCACTGTAATTTCGCCGTTCATCATCTGGACAAGGTGTTTCGTAATGGACATACCCAGACCCGTACCTATGACTGTGCGGTTGGCTTTCGTATTGAAGCGGGTATACTCATCAAACAACCGGTCTATCTGTTCTGTAGTCATGCCCTGCCCGGTATCGCTTACACGGAATACCAGCGCTGTCCGCTCTTCCTTTTCCGCGTATTCGGTAGTAACCGACAGCGAGACATTGCCTGAATCCGTATACTTAAACGCATTGGAAAGCAGATTATTCATAATCTGTTTGATACGCAGTTCATCGCCGAACAGGGTTGTTGGGATGTTCTCATCTACCTGAAGATGAAAATCAATTGACTTACTGTCAGATTGCATGACATTCAGATGAACAATATCATTAATCAGACTTGGAACGTCATAGTTGACCGGCGCCAGTTCCAGTTTGCCTGATTCTATTTTGGACAGGTCCAGTATGTCGTTAATAATACCCAGCAGCAAATAACCCGAATTGTAAATTTCACCCAGCGCATCCTGTATGTCCGGCGGCATTTTTTCATTTTGCAGCTGAATTTCGGTAATGCCCAAAATGGCGTTCATCGGTGTGCGTACTTCATGGCTTACCTTTGCCAAAAAATTGCTCTTTGCAACGCTGGCCTGAATCGCCTGTTCTTTCGAGGCAATTAATTCTGTTACATCAACGGAATGCTGGATATGGGCAATTCTGCCGTCATGCCATTCCATATACCGGTCCGTATTGCGGTATATACATTTTGTCAGGGTGCTGCGTTCTTCCCATACGACAACGCTGTTCGGTTCTTTATCAAGCCGGTGGCAGGGACAAAAAACACATCGTTCATTTATTCCTTCCTGAAGAACCGTATAGCAAAGCTGCCCAACACAGTCATTTTTGATGTTATAATGTTTCTTCATCCATTTATTTATAAAAAGTATTTCTCCGGTTTCGGGAACAGTAACAAAGATCATGGAATCCAGTCCGTTCAGAATATTTTCCAGAATATTGACAGCCTCTTTTGAATCATCCGCTTCGCGTGTCTTTGCAATGGTAGTATCAAATAATTTTTGTCTTTCTCTTATAATGCGCAGCAGAATGATGATGAGTATTGCCGCCAGCAGTATACTTATGCCGGCCAGTATCGTTTCCGGCCCCGGCATACCGGATGAAACCGCGTCTCTTGTTTTCCCCTGTGAATTTCCGTGTCCAATAGTGTTTACAAACAGATAACCCGAAATCACCATCAGCGCAAAAGCCGGCAACGCCAACAATACCTGTGCGCAACGGTTGATAATCATTTTTGTTTTTTGTATAAAAGAACGCATTATCGGTGCATATTATATCACGTTTGGAATGTCATTGTCAATTATTTTGCCCACAGGCTTTCCAGAGCGATTTCCAGCCCCGGCACAACAGAAACAGTAATATGCGCGTTTTCTTTATAGAGCGTACTGATATAATGTCCGTTTTCATAGACATGAACCTGTACCTTTTTTGTTTCCGGATCAATCACCCAATATTCCCGTACCCCGGCCTCAAGATAATATTGAAATTTCAGAAATAACTCCCGATGGGAATTTGAAGGAGACATAATTTCAATTGCCAAATCCGGAGCGCCGTTCACTGAACCTTTGCCGAGTTTATCCTTGTCGCAAACCACCAGCAAATCCGGCTGCAATACTATATCATCTGAATTGTCTTCTTTGGGAAAAAGGCGTACATCCAGCGGGGCGGCAAATACCTGACAGGGTTTATTACGCAGAAAATTATTAAAGTCTGTTAATAATTCCCGTAGAATCGCCTGATGAACCACCGAGGGGGAGGCCATCATGACGGCTTCCCCGCCAAAGAGTTGATACCGCTGGGGGCCTTCCCATTCCAGGTAATTGGCATAAGTGTAATGGCTGTTTTCCGCGGATTCCGGACTTCTCATGGCATCGGACATTATTGTAAAGCAATCATGGGATTATGCACAAGGGGCGATTTCAGCATTAAAAAACCAATTCCCCGGCGGTAAAAGAACGCAGCTCTGCTGCCGGTTCGCCGGAAGGCGCTATCAGCAGTTCGCCGCCCGGCCCAATACCGGCAAGGATGCCGCTGACGATTTTTCCCGAATCGGCGGCGCCTTCGATAAAACTGACCTGTTCGCCCTTTTTATACAACTGTGATTCAATGCGGCTTTTCCAGTCAGTATCGTTTGCCGTTTCAATTTCACTATGGAGGCGTACCAAAATTTTGTGCAGCAATGTAAAGCGTTCTTCGGTTGTGGCGGTGCCCATGGCGAGGCTTATGCTGGTCGCCTTGTCCCTTAAAAAATCGGGGAACTGTTTTTGCGCCACATTTACTCCGATACCGATATGCACATTGCCGCCGTCCGCTTCGGTAAGTATTCCCACTGCTTTTTGAACGGCTTCTGCATTTACGATTAATATATCATTGGGCCACTTAATCACAATCCGGCCTGCAAGAATGGGAGCGAAATCTTCGATGGCGCGGCTGACGGCAAGACCGGTTCGCAGAGTCAGCGCCGGAGGAATTTTTTCGATACCGGAAAAACGCAGCAATAGGGTAAAAGCGAGATTAGTTCCCTTTTCCATATCCCAGGAACGCCCCCTCATTCGTCCCCTGCCTGTTTTTTGAAAATCAGCGGCAATCACTGTACCGTGCGGTTCGCCCTGCCAGGCAAGTATGCGGGAAACATCCATAGTGCTGTCAACGGTATCTTCATGGTAAATCGGCGCGTTAAAGGGATTATCAACAGCAAGCTGCCTCATGCTCTTCTTATACCATATTGCTTGCAATAATACTCCCCCTTTGCTACAGTAAGTTCATGCATATAGTATGCCTTGATCTTGAGGGAGTGCTGGTTCCCGAAATATGGATAGCTTTTTCCGAAGTAACAGGGATACCCGCATTACGGCGGACAACCAGGGATGAACCCGATTACGACAAACTGATGCGCTTCCGGCTGGATATACTTGCACAAAATAATCTGAAACTTGCCGACATTCAGCGGGTTATCTCCGGCATGGAGCCGCTGCCCGGCGCGCTTGAATTTGCCAATGCCGTTCGGGAGCGAACGCAGCTTATCATTCTTTCCGATACCTTTGAACAGTTTGCCAAACCGCTCATGGCAAAACTGACCTGGCCCTGCCTGTTCTGCAACAGTCTGGTAACTGACGCCGCCGGAAAAATAACCGGCTATAGCCTGCGGCAAAAGGACGGTAAACGGGAAGCGGTTAAGGCGTTAAAATCACTGAATATGACCGTCTTTGCCGCGGGGGATTCCTTTAACGACCTTGCCATGATACGTGAAGCCGACACAGGCTGCCTGTTCCGCGCCCCTGAATCAATCAAAAAAGACTGCGCCGATATTCCCTGCACCGTCGCCTATGATGAATTGTTGGCTGAAATTGACCGTTTCCTGAAATCTGCCTGATTGTGTGCGAAGGGTACATACCCCGTCCCTTCATGGCTGGGTTATTGTTTATTACCGTTTTAACAGATTGATCGCCAGATCAACCTCGGCAAGGCTTAAATTCAGGCGGGACGCTATGTCATGGGGAGAGATTCCCTGGGCGAACATTTCGGCGACTTGTACTTTGATTTTTGATTTTTGAGGTTTACGTTTTCCGGCGGCGGTATTTTGGCCTGCGGAACCCCCGGATGGAGTTTCAAAGAGCGATGGATTGTCTGAATCAGGCTGATTTTTTTTGGCCGGCGACTTTTTTGAATTCGGCGGTTTTTGGGTAATCGGTGTCTCTGAAAAAGCCATCGTCTCCGCAGGAGACGACGCCTCCATTGAAGCCGATGATTCCGGCAGGGGTTCGGCTTCCGGAGAATCGGGACGCGAGTCCAGAGCGGCGCGAATTCCCCTGCCCAGGCTGGCGTACATTGCCTCGCCGGCCCGGCTGCGCTGTAATTCCCGCATATATACGGAAATGCGCCGGTCAGTATCATCAATGATTTTTTTGAGTGTCTTTATCCGTTCTTCCACCAGCAGCGAGTCCCGGTCTGCGGCGGCGTCAATTTCGGCTATCAAACGGTAGACTTCCGTGCGGTAATCCACGAGAAGTTCCCGTGCGGCGGTTTTCCGCTCTATGTACCGGCGGAAAAAGAAAAATCCGAAAATGCAGAGGCACAGACTGGCCGCAGATAAAACAAGGGCTGTGGTCATTTTTACAGGCTTATGTCGATGTTTCGGCCCAGGCTGGGGTCGCAGAAAACCGGAATCGACGTTTTTTCCCGTTCGGATTCTTTTTTTCCGGTCTCTTTCTTTTTCCCTTCACTTGAGCCTTGCCGCCGGGATACCTGGTCTTTGACTTTCTCGACCCCGTCGTCACCCGTATTTTGCGTTTCGTTTACCGCCTGAATGTGCTCCTCCGTTTTACGCTGAATTTGAGCGCCTTGTATCGCCTGCTGCAGGGCAAGGCCCTCGCGCTGGGCGCTTTGAGCCTTCCCTACCGTGTCCAGCTGGGTGAATAAAACTTGCAGATCAATTGGTTGTATAGCCATCAGGCCCCTTCTTTGCGGATTCGTCCGGCTCTTCATATTTGGTCATTTTGATAAGCCCGTTTTCCATGACAAAAGTTACCGCCTTGTATTCGGTGCGTACCTCTTCCATTACATCGCGTACCATTACCTTTACTCCCGGATACACTTTGGTAGAAGCCGAGACTCTGCCGCGGGCCTTCAGGCTGTTCAGAATAGTCTGTATTTCCTGGATTTTCTCATGTGTTTTTTGCAGTTCCTTCATCAGGGCATTCCGGCTCTCCGTCTGCTCCTGTAAAAAAGCTTCCTTGTCATCGGGCAGGCTCTTCCGCTGCTTTTTGATATTGGTTAAAGACAGTACATTGCGGTTAACTTCTTCAAGCTGTTTATCAAGATCAGACTTTACTTTGTGGAGTTTGTCCAGTTCTTCCTTGAGTTTGGGATCAAAGCCTACCTCGCAGATTGTTTCCGTACCGCTCGTGGGATTCCCCAGAACCTTGGCGTTGATTTCTTCGCAGGCGCGCAGCCTTCCTCCCATTATACTGGCGCGTTTTCCCTGACAGATAATTCGATTGTGCGCATCCACATAGGAGTTAATAATTCCGTCGGAAACAAATACCATATCTCCGACGGTAATATTGGCGTTTTCTATAAAACGCGCCCAGAGGGATTTTCCGGCCTGTATGTGGCCTTCGCCTTTACCGTTTACTCCCTGATAGATGATTATATCGCCCTCGGCATCCAAATCCGCTTTTGCCACTGTTCCATGAACCTCAATATTGCCCGATGCCTTGATTGAAAATCCGTCTTCTATATTTCCCTGGACTACAACCGTACCAAGGAAAATAATGTTTCCGGTTTTCAGGTTTACATCTCCGGCGACCGTATAAACCGGTTCAACATTGACCAGGCCGCCTGCCACAATTACCTGCCCGTTCATGTCGGAAAGAATGGTATCGCTGTCATCATCGGACGCATGGACATTGCTCCCGATTGGTAAACTAATATCCTTGCCATTGCTTGCGGTAAGCCACTTTCCGGTAACAGTTTCTCCCGGTATACCTTTTTCCGGGGGTATTTTTTTTGCGAGAGGCTGGTTTTCTGTTACATTTTGGATAATGTTAAGTTCTTTGAAGTCAATTTTTCCGTTGCTTCCCTCTTTCAGCCGCACCTTGCTTTGATCGGTCTCAAAGAAATACTGCATATAGGCATCCTTGCCGTCAAGGGCCTTGGTTCCCACCGCTATCTCTACTTTTTCGTTGTAGTCCGGTTTATCAATAAAATTCCGCAGAACGTCTTCCTTAACTCCGTGTACTATCCTGCTGCCCTTGAACACACTGATGAATGTCTCAAAAGAAACATCACTGCCGCCTTCTCCGGGGGGAGTTACCTGCATATAGGCATACATCTCGCCTTCGGAAATTTCTGTTCTGACGACACTGTCATTGTATGAGTGGCGTTCATAACCGCCAACCTTAATGTAGGTTCCCTGCGCTTCACGGACAATTTTACTGACCAGGCCGGTGTCAATGTTTTCAGCATGGCGGTCACGAAGAAGCTGTACCGCATAGGTTTCCGCCGCTTTCCGGCCATTGCCCGACGGAGCGGTGACTTTAAGCATGGCCTCTCCATCGGAACTAAAGTAAACAAAGGCTTCTCCGTCCCGGTCTTCGATAACGGGCGCCTGCTCGCCCAGTTCTTCTTCAAGCAGCCCTTCTCCGTGCTTTTTCGCTTTGGCAGTGACTTTCTCATAAGCCTGTATGCGCCATTCTTTCTTCCCCATTCCCAACATGCCGGAGGAGCCTCTTTCCACAATCTCGTACTCAAGGAGGCGAACCGGAATATCCAGAAGGGCGGCGGCATCGGCAGTAGCGGCTTCCAAAGTGGAGCCGGTAACTTCAATAATATGTATAGCCCGGTCCTGTTCCAGGCGATGTTTTAAGATTTCCTGCAGCTGGACAAAATCAACCATTGCTACTCCTCTTATGCTATTATCGGCAGGATTTCCGGTAAAACTTTGTGTTATACAATACCTTTGCGAATATTGGTCAGTTTTGATCTCAGATGAAGAATGGCCTTGGTATGGAGCTGGGAAACGCGGGATTCGGTAACTTCCAGCACCCTGCCTATATCCTTGAGGGTAAGGTCCTCGTAATAGTAGAGTATCAGTATCTTTTTTTCCTTGTCGGGAAGTTCGTTAATGGCGGCGATTATCACCTGGCGCATTGCCTCCTTTTCTACCATTACATCGGGGTTCAGGCTGGAAGGCGATTCGATTGAATCTACTATGGACACCCGGTCTTTTTCATCGCCGGAAAACCATACGTCGTTCAGGCTCAATATTGAGGTTCCGGAGATTTTTTGAATGGTTTTAAGGTATTCGTCTTCGTTCATCCCCAGCGCGCCGGCAATCTCCTGATCCGAAGCGGTTCTCCCCAACTGGGCTTCCAGGGAACTTATGGTGGTCTCTATTTCACGGGTTTTTTGCCGGACGGAACGGGGAACCCAGTCAATCTGGCGAAGTTCATCGAAAATCGCCCCCCGTATACGGGTTACCGCATATGTTTTGAATTTGACGTTCTTCTCGGGATCGTATTTATCAATGGCGTCAATCAGGCCAAAAACCCCAAAACCCACCAAATCGTCAAATTCTACATTGCTGGGCATACCCATGGCGACTTTTCCGGCGACATACTTTACCAGCGGGGCGTACTGTTTGATAAAAGCCTCGCGAAGAGCCGGATTCCGGGTTTTACGGTATTCCTGCCAGCGTTCTTCTTCAGTTTTATCATCCGGGATGGCGTTTCCCATAAGCTATCCTTTTTTGTCTTTTTCCAGCACTGTCCGTATACCGGCGGCAATATCCTTGGGATTAAAATCCCCATCCAACTGCGCTGTCTTGCTTTTGGAACTCTTTCGCTGCGGCGCGGAAGTTTCCTCAAAACCTGAGGAATCGCCCGTACCGCCCGACATGAACGAAAACGGGTCCGTGAGAGGGTCTGTATCCTCCGCTTTGCCGCCTTCAGGAACGAATGCTCCAAAATCCATGGAAAAATCCCCCAACCCTTCAATTTTGACATTGTTGGCCGAATTGTCAAACACCGGGGTAAATTCTTCCCGTTCTTTTTCAGTATAACCTGTCGCGAAGTTTTGGTCTATATCCTGATCGCGGTTGATTGACAGGGAAATCAAATCGTTAAAATCACCTACATGGTCAGTGTCCGCCCCTCCGGCGCCTGCATCTGGTACGGCCGCCGGCATGTCTCCCGGCAGGGCGGTATCGGACATATCATCCAGCGTGATATTTACCCGCGCACCGGTTGATTTTCCGGAAAAAACATCATCTGAGGAATTGTCCCGCGTTTCAAGCAGTTCGGGGATGAAAATATTGACAAGCACCCAGATGCCGGTTCCCATGCCAAAAAACAGGGCGGCAAAACCTGCCGCACGTACCAATGCGACCGGCAGGCTGGTATGGCCCAACAACAGGCTGATTACAAAGGCAAGTACAAAGGCCGCCCCGCCGCATATAAGACCCCACTTTGCATTAAACATTGACGCCCTCCTGTGAGCGTTCGTACTACGTACGGTTAAATATCTTTTTGAACATCGCGCCAATACCCGCGGGTTCAACCAATCTGTTTTTGTCCATTCGCTCTACCAAATGCTGGATACACAGGCTTGCCTTGCACTTGGGATCAATCACCATAAACGGCTTTTGCTGACGTACCGAGGTGGGTACAGACTGATCATCGTAGATAAAGCCCAGATAATCCAGTTTGAGGTTAAGAAACTGTCCGGCAATATTGGTCATTCTGTCGGCGACGCTTTTTGCCTCCGCCGCCCCCTTTGCCCGGTTAACCACGAGTTTAAGCCCTATGTTGACCGGATCGTATTCCATGGCGATTATCTTGATTATACCATACGCGTCGGTGATTGCCGTCGGTTCCGGCGTGGTAACGATAATCGCGTCATCGGCGGCGGCGATAAAATCCAGGACATTGCTGGAAACCCCGGCGCCGGTGTCTATGATAATGATGTCGGCAAAGGAAAGGGTGTCAAGTTCGCTGATAAAATCCTGCCGTTCCTGCTCGCTCATATTGGCTATCTGGGAAAAGCCCGAAGCTCCCGCCACTATGGAAATGCCGTATTCGGTTTCCACGAGAATATCATGGATGCTTTTTTGCTTTTTTATGACATGGTACAGGTTATATTTGGGGATTATGTTAAGCATAACATTGACATTGGCCAGCCCCAGGTCGGCATCCATGACCACGACTTTTTTGCCGAGACGGGCAAAGGCCAGGGCCATATTGACGGAAAGATTGGTTTTTCCTACGCCGCCCTTGCCGGAAGTAACGGTGATAATGCGGGTCTTTCTGTTATCCCGCTGCAGGGCTGAACCTTCGGCATTGGCCGCCTGGTTCTTTTTCCCCGTCCGCTCCCCGGAGTATCCCGATATGCCTGATGAATTCTTCTTGTGCCGCATTATTTCACGCAGCTTTTCCGCCTGATCTTCCATTCTTTAGTTACCCCATTGAAATTGATTCGCTTCCGCAATGGGAAAGCGTTTTTCGATTTCTTCCCGGTCAACACGGAATTCGTCCAGATTGATAAGAAACCGGATGACGCTTGCCTTGCTTATATTTTTATGGGCTTCCTGCCCGTCGGTAATGTATGATACCGGCTTTCCCCGTTCCGCCAGCGCGGATATTACATTGCCTATATGTCTGGTTTCGTCAAGTTTGGTCAGCACTACCGCCTGATAATTAAACGGCTCAAACTGCTGCAGGATATGTTCCATGTCGCTGGTTTTGGTGCTTGCCGACAATGCCAGATGTACCTCCGCTTTTGAGCCGCAGACATCAACCAGTTCTTTCATCTCGCCCAGTTTTGCCGAGTCCCGCGGGCTTCTGCCAATCGTGTCAACAAGAATCAGGTCTGTATCTTCCCGGTACAGGTCAATTTCCCTGCGGAGATCGCGGCGGTTGTCGATATACGCTACGGGAATCTCCATCACGTCGCCATAATCTTCCAACTGCGCTTTTGCGCCGATCTTGTATGCGTCAATGGTAATCATCCGGATGGAAATCGGACGCTTCCCTGAATAAAGCGGGCCGTATTTAGCCGCCAGCTTCGCCACAGTGGTTGTTTTGCCGACTCCGGTGGGGCCGATGAGCACCATCACCCGCCCGCTTTTTTGTAGTTCAGGTATGGGGAATATTTTGATGCTTTCCCCTATCCAGTGCAGGACACGGTCCTGAACCGCGTTAAAATCTTCCAGAATTTCCAAAGGCAGCTCTTTACGGGACCTTTCCAGTATTCCGGCGGTATAGCGTTCGGAAAAATCATTTTCCCGCAGCAGCGTTAAAAGCTGGACAAGGCTGGGGTGTTCGGTTTTTGGTTCCTTTCCGGTTGCTATTTTTTCTTCTATCTGCCTGAGCTTGTCCAGTATCAGTTGTTCGGCTTCTTTTTCTTCTTCCTGTACCTGCTGAAATACCTGTTCGGGGTTTTTCCCCGCGGCGGCCAATACCCGTTTTTTTGCTTCTACAAAATCAAGGGTTGAGTCGTCCCTTCTGTCGGAGGCGTAACGCTGCCGGGGCGGGGCCTGTTCGCCGGGAAGCTGAGTATAGGTTTCAGTTTCCTGCGGGGCGGAACTGCGCAGGGGGGAAAGGCAGAATTCAAGTTCTACCCCTTCAGGGGAAAAAAGACCCCTGATGCCGGAGGGGCGGTATGTTTTTTCCCTGAGTACCGTAAACCTGATGCCGTATTTACTGACGATTTTTTGGAGGCAGTCTCCCTTGCTCACGCCCCGTTCAACGTATACCTGCATCCCCATTTACTCCTCGCCTTCTCCGGAAGGGCCTTCCCTGGAAGGCGCGCCTTCAAGCCTGATGACACCTACTGCCTCAGGAATAATATCCGGTGTAATTTCGGGAACGGAAATGACTGCCAGATCGGGAAGTTCCCGGTCGGTTGAATTCCGCACCAGGAAACGCGCCTGTTCCGAACAGAGTATAACCGGCAGGAAGCCCCTGCTCTTGACCGCTGCGGCGGCCTTGCTCACCGCTTTTATCCAGGCCATCTGCGTGGGCGGGTCCATTGCGCATATCACCCCGGAGGGGGTCTCATATTTGCTTTCGATAATTTTCTGTTCCAGTTCCGGCGCAATGGTCAGCACCCGCAGTTTATTATTTTCATCGGTGTACTGGTGGCAAATCTGGCTGCCCAGGGCCTGGCGGGCCTTTTCGGTAAGGAACCAGACTGTTTTGGACAGCGGCGCATATTCGGCAATGGCTTCCAGTATGGTAACCATGTTGCGGATAGATACCCGTTCCCGCAAAAGGCCGTGAAGTATTTTTTGAATTTTAATCACCGGCATTCCCAGTTCAGGCCGCAGCACTTCGTCCACCACGGCGGGGTATTCCTTGCGGAGCGTATCCAAAATCGCCTGGGTATCCTGCATACCGAGTATGTCCGCCGAATGACGCCTGATAATTTCGGTAAGGTGGGTAGCGATAATTGAAGGAGGGTCTACCACGGTATAACCTGCGCGTTCCGCGTCATCCCGGCGGTCTTCGGTAACCCACAGGGCGGGAAGCCCGAAGGCGGGGTCAACGGTTTTTTCGCCGGGCAGTTCCGCGCTGACCGTGCCGGGGTTGATGCAGAGGAAATGACTCATCCGTATTTTGCCCCGGCCCACGTCGACGCCTTTTATCTTAAAGCAGTACTCCGAAGGGTCCAGCACCATATTGTCAATAATCCGCACTTTGGGAATCACCAGACCCAGTTCCAGGGCGGACTGCCGTCTGACCCCCTGCACCCGTTCAAGCAGTTCCGCGCCTTTTTCCTTGTCAACCAGCGGTATCAGGCCGTAGCCCAGTTCCAGCGAAAGAGCGTCCAGGGGAACCACCGGGGATATTTCCGCGCCTTCCTCTTTGCCTTTTTTGCCGCCTTTGGTTTTCGCCATCATTTCGTTAAAGCTTTCCGCCCTTTTCTGTTTGCGGCCCACCTGGAAGGCGGTAAAGGCCATCAGTCCCGCCATGACAAACAGCACCGCGTGGGGAAAGCCGGGCAGGAAGGCAAGCCCCACAAGCACCACCGAACATATCCAGTAAATGCGCGAAGAACCGGTAAATTGTTCCACGACCTGTTCGGAAAGGTTACCGGTAGCCGCGGCTCTGGTTACCACAATGCCCATTGCGGTGGAAATGAGCAGGGCGGGGAATTGGGTCAAAAGGCCGTCGCCGATGGAAAGGCTGATGTAATTGTTGAGGGCCGTTTCCATCGTTTCGCCGTGCAGGGCGGCGCCGATAATTATCCCGCCGATGACGTCTATCACCGTGACAAAGATTCCTATTTTAACATTGCCCGAAATGAATTTACTTGCTCCGTCCATTGATCCGTAAAAATCGGATTCCCGCTGCACCTGAGCCTTTCTCCGCTGGGCTTCTTCCTCGGTGATAGAACCGGAACTGTACTCGGTATCTATGGCCATCATTTTGACCGGCATACTGTCCAGGGTAAAACGGGCCGCCACTTCGGAAATACGGGTTGCTCCCTTGGTAATAACGATTGCCTGTACCGCGATAATGATGATAAAGATAATAAAACCGATGACAAGGCCCTGATTTCCGCCCGTACCAACGACAAAGGTGGAAAAGGCCCGTATCATTTTGCCGTCAAATTTTGCCCCTTTGTACAGAATAAGCCGCGTCGAAGAAACATTGAGCGCCAGACTGAAAACCGTCGCTACCAGCAGCACCGTGGGAAACAGGCTGAACTCTGTGGGCTTTTGGGCATACAGTACAATCAGCAGCACCAGCAGGGAGAAAATGACGTTCATTGCCATCAACATATCCAGCAAGACGGTGGGCAGGGGGATGATAATCATCACCACGACCACAATAACGCCGATGGCAATAAAGAGGTCTTTTACGTTACCCAGAGGGTTCTTGGAAAGTACACCCTCGCCGCCTATACGCGCCGCGTCAGCCATTGAACCTCCAGAATATTAACCTCAAAAATATTAACCACGGAGTACACAGAGTTTCACGGAGGGAAAAGAAATTGTCGTACCAAAACTCCGTGAAACTCCGTGGTAAAAATTTATAGATAAATGTTATTTTATTGTTCATGCGCTTGCCTTATCATGCGCTTTCGCCCTGCGCCGCATTTCATTAATATCCATCACCTTTCTGAATATCATCGCAACCACGGAATAATACGCTTCGGGGATATAATCCCCCACTTCCGTTTCCCGGTACAATGCCTGGGCGACGGGCTTGTTTTCAACTAACGGGACGCCGTTTTCACGGGCCAGATTCCGTATCCGCGCCGCTACTTCATCGGCGCCCTTGGCCGTCACCATGGGGCCGGGCATGGTATCCCGCTGATATTCCAGCGCCACGGCATAGTGGGTCGGATTCGTGATAACCACGTCGGCGCGGGGAACCGCCGCGCCAATATTTTGTTTCAGGAGTTCCCGGAAACGGCTGCGAATTCTGTTCCGTATCTGCGGGTCTCCTTCATACATTCTCATTTCCTCTTTCATTTCCTGCCGGGACATTTTGTTCCGTTCCCTGAAACGCCAGCGCTGGAACAACAGGTCGGGAATAGACAGTATCAGCAGCAGAACCGCGCAGATTAAAAGTATGCGTATGGCAATCGAGGCCACTGTTGTCAGTCCCAGCCAGAGGCCCGCCTTTTGCAGATTCGCCAGTTTGTTTATATCCATCCTGATAAGGAAAAACGCCACGCCCCCGATGATAAGCATTTTTATAATCGACTTCCCGAAATTAAACAGCCCGTCTATCGAAAAGATACGTTTGAAAAACTGTCCGAAGCGGGGCAGGACTTTGGAAAAATCAGGTGTAATGGGCTTGGTGGTAAACAAAAAACCAACCTGAACAATGTTGGAAAAGAGCGCCGCAAATACCGCTACCACCAGTATGGGCAGAACCAGTTTGACCAGATAATGAAAAAAGATTCCCACAATAATGGCGTCTTTGGTCGGGTCCAGTTCCGCCGCCCTCATCAGGAAAAAACGGAGCATTTCCACGCAGGTACGCAGCATGGAAGGCGCCAGAAAAAGCAATAACAACGCGGGCAGAAACAGGGTTACCGCTCCCACCAGTTCCTGGCTTTTGGGTACCTGACCTTCTTCCCGTAGCCGCCTGAGTTTATGTTCGGTCGGTTGTTCAGTCCTGCCCTCAGCCTCGGCGTCATCGGAGAACCATTGCAGGTGGATGAAAGGAATTGAGGATTGTTGTTTGTAATCTTTATGTGTTAATAATCTGATCAGTCCCAACATCATAAACTTAAAAAAATGAAACCACGGAGTACACGGAGGATGGCTGTCCTGCCGGACAGCGTGGAGTTTTTGTACGAAAATCATCTTTTTCTCCGTGAAACTCCGTGTCCTTCGTGGTAAAAATTCTTTCAGCTTATGTTGTTGCCCCAGCCTCCACTCTTCCATCTTAAAACCCTCCCTCGATTTGCTGCCCAATTTGCGTATACAAATTGTGCAGGCTGGCAAAACCGCTGTCGATTACCCGCGCAAAGGCCTCGGTCATAAAGGGAAGGGTCGTGTAAATCAGCAAAAAAGCCACGGTAATGGAAATGGGAAAGCCTTCGCTCAGTATGTTAATCTGGGGGGCCGCTTTGGAGATAAGCCCCGTGGTCAGGGAAACCAGAAACAGGGTTCCCAGTATCGGCAGGGAAATCACGATAGCGTCCATAAACAGCCGGGAAAGCCCCGATGCCAGCAAACTGATGACCGGTTCCCTTCCCGCGACTAAAGCGCTAACGCTGAGGCTTTGCACGGAACGCCAGAAGCCGCCCAAAAACAATTCCCGAAAGCCGCCAACGGTCAGGAATATCAACATTGAAACCAGGTTAAGGTATTGGCCCATGAGGGGGTTTTCAACCTGCGCCAGAGGGTCAAAGGTTTCCGATGCGCCGAAACCCATTTGCAGGGAAAAAAACTGACCGGCAGTGGAAAAGGCGGCAAAAATAATCGTGAGGAAAAACCCGATGATGATGCCGATAATACCTTCGCCTATCAAAAGCAGCAGAAACCTGAAACTAAACGGCTCGTAACGGAGGTCGCTTAAAAAAGCAATGCCGCCCGGACCGGGAATAGTAACCGCCCCCGTACCGCTGACCCCCGCCGCTCCTGCCGTCGTCATCTCCACCGCGAAAACCGCTGCGGTGGGCATCACGGCAAAAGCGGTAAAACCGGCCAGAGCGAGTTTTGCGGCCTGGGGAATGGCATCCGATGACAGTAGGGGAGCGGTCTCAATCATGGCAATGGCGCGGGCGGCAATCAGCAAAAACACCGGCCCGTAATTGAGGATATTCTGTAACACCGCTCCGTCTACCAATTAATCACCTCGCCATGTTCGGAATCTGCCGGAATAATTCTGTGGTATATTCCCTCAGTGAGCTGAACATCCAGCCGCCCAGAAAAGCCAATACCAGCAGGATTGCAATAATTTTGGGCACAAAGGTCAGGGTTTGTTCCTGAATGGAAGTAGTCGCCTGCAAAATTGCCACTATCAAACCTACCGTTAATGCGGACAGAAGCAGGGGAGACGCTATTATCAGCACTTCAAGTATCCCCTGCCGCAGCAGGGTGGTTACCTCGCCTATGCTCATTCAGTACCCCTATATAAACGAACGAACCAACTGGTCCGTTAACAGCCCCCATCCGTCAACCAGAATAAACAATATCAGTTTGAAGGGCATCGAAATCATAACCGGCGGCAGCATGATCATGCCCATCGACATAAGAGCACTGGCAACCACCATGTCAATAACAATAAAGGGAATAAACAGCAGAATCCCTATCTTAAAAGCCACCGTCAGTTCGCTTAAAATAAAGGCGGGAATCAACACATAGGTAGGGACATCCGCCAAAGTGTCGGGCCGATCCAGCCCCCGCATTGCCATAAACAGCCGGATATTTTCGGGCCGGTTTCTCATCTGGCTGTACATGAACAGCCGCAGCGGGGCCTCGGCCTCGCGGTAGGCGGTTTCTACGGAAACATCCCCCGCGGCAAGGGGCCGCAAGGATTTTTCGTACATGGTTGAAAATGTCGGCCACATAATAAATATCGTCAAAAACAGGGAAATCCCCAGGATAACCTGATTCGGGGGAACTTGTTGTAATGAAAGCGCCCGTTTAATAAAATCCAGCACAATGGAGACGCGGAGAAAACTCGTCATCAAAATGATGATACTGGGGGCAAGCGACAGCACCGTCAGCAGCAGGAGAAGCTGCAAAGAAAAGGCCACTTCCTGCCCTGTGGCCGGGTTGCGTACCGTTAAATCAATAAAGGGAATAACCGGCGGCGGGGGAGGGGTGGGCAGGGCCGTTGTCCCCTGCGCCGGCGTAAACGGGGAAGCCTGCGGTTCCGGGGCTTCCTGCGCCCCGGCCATAAACGGCAACAGTAACAATACTGCGAATAGCACAGCGGCAAACTGCTTCATGTTACAGCCCCTTGAGCCTTTCGCGGCGTTTACGAATATCTTCCGGGCCGGGGGGAACGTTCGATTCCGCCGGCACCCCCAGCCTGTGGAGCAAAGCCCTAAAATCGGGGAAACGTCCGGCGGATGCCCCCTCTGCCGCCGCGGCGCTTTTGCGGGAGTCTTCCAGAAGCATCGCGTTCAGGACATCCTGGTCTTCAATCGCGCTGATAAGGCTTACCCCGCTTTCCGCAGCGCCCACCAGCCAGGCCTTTGACCCCACCGCGATAATATACACGCTGCGGTTCGCCCCCAGCGGGGCGTCGGCAAGTATTTTAAGAAAGGGGTCCTCATTTCTGCCTCCCCGTGCGGCCCGCTTAATAAAGAAAACCAGCCCGTAAATTGCCGCCGCAACCACGGCAAGGGTCAAAATCACCCTGAATATGCCCCAAACGGATGTCGGGGGAGGCGCCACAACCGCCCCGTTTCCACTGCCTCCCAGGGGGAGCGCCTGCTCGGCGGCGGTAATCGGGTCAATAACCGGGGTCTGCGGAACAATAATTTCGTCCGCGGAAGGTTCTTCCTGGGCAAAAAGAGCGGTAACAGGCAAATTAAATGCGTATAAAGCACATATAACGATTAGTATGCGGGGTACGCTGGCGGATAATTTCAGTTTTTCCCTCCCAGTATAACTGATTTCACCTCAATTATAAGTGATTTGAAAAAATAATTCAAGTAGTTGACAATATAAAAACTGATAGATTACAATATATAGAATAGCCGGTATTAAGTCGGTTTTATGCGTTAATTAAGCGGGAGCTGTTCGATGGCAGAAAAAAAACCTTCAAAGTATTCTGATCGCGGCATGATTGGTTCGGCGGAAGAACTTGACGCTTACGGCGTATGGGTTAAAAGCGAGCCGCAGGATTTGACTGCAAGCATGGCCGAAGCTGTTAATCTTGACGCTGACGCTGTACCCTACGCTGACTATGACATGGAAATTGACAGTTCGGAAGAATCAGATTTTGGTTTTGCCGATATGGAACCGGATATCCCGGAGATGAGCATTGAAAGCGATGATGGGATGACGGCCACTATAGAACGGGGCGGCGAAGAAGCGTCCACCCAGCTTTTGATGAAAATAGCCGATGAACTGTCGGCAATTCGAGCCGAGTTAAGCACCCTGAAAAGGGAATTTGCCGGTGTACGCCTTGAAGGCGCCCCCGGCGCAAAAGCCGAAACCCGGCGCGGCGGTTTCTTTGACGGAGAGGAAGATGATGAAAAAATCACCCTGACCGGCGATGAAATGGAAAATATCCTCAGTTCCGCCGATTTTTCCGAAGCCGAAGGGGAAGACCTTGATTTTGACATCCAACGGGAAGCGGATGAAGCCGCGCTCAAAGAACTTTCCGCGCAGAATGAAAGCGCCGCCGGGGCAGAAGCGGAAGAAGAGATAGAAATAGATTACGACAATCTGGGCATCAAACTGGATGATAATACGGAAATGCCGGATGAGTTCCTACCTGCGGAAGCCGTTGAAGATGAGTTTGAAGAGGCCTCTTTGGATGATGCGCTTTCATTGCAGGAAATACCCCCGCTGGAAGAAGAGATACCTTCAGAGGAGATGCTCGCGGAAGAAGAAATAGAAGAAGAGCTTATGCCGCTTGAACCCATCGAAGAGGATGAAGAACTGCGGAGTCTTCGCCTTGAAGGTGCGATTCCCACAACGCCCGCTCCCGATAACAGCGTTTACTTGGAAGTCGACCCCTTTGCTCTGGATGATTCCGGCCTTGAAACCGCTTCTATCGAAGATGCCTCTATTGAAGATACCCCTGTCGAAGATATTTCGTTCGAGGAAAGCGGCCCGGATGAAACACTTTCCGAAGAAATGGTTCTTGAGGACGAGTTTCCTGAAGAAACAATCGAAGAGGCAATCGAGGAAACAGTTTCTGAGGAAACGGTCTCTGAAGAAATAGCCCCCGAAGAGACAATCTCCGAAGAAATATTTCTTGATGAAGCAATTCCTGAAGAAACAATCGAAGAGACAGTCGAGGAAATAGTTTCTGAGGAAACGGTCTCTGAAGAAATAGCCCCCGAAGAAACAATCTCCGAAGAAATATTTCTTGATGAAGCAATTCCTGAAGAAACAATCGAAGAGACAGTCGAGGAAACGGTCTCTGAAGAAATAGTCCCCGAAGAAACAATCTCCGAAGAAATATTTCTTGATGAAGCAATTCCTGAAGAAACAATCGAAGAGACAGTCGAGGAAACAGTTTCTGAGGAAACGGTCTCTGAAGAAATAGTCCCCGAAGAAACAGAAGAAACAATCGAAGAAACACTTTCCCTGGATACATCTGCTGAAATTGCCGCGGATTTAAGTTTTGATGAGGCCAGCTTTGACCTTAATACTGATGATTTTTCCATGGAAAGCCTGCCCTCGCTTGAAGAAGAAGCCGGTGAAGAACAAATTGATGCCGGTTCTCTGGACCTTTCCGCCGAAAGTCTGACTTTGTCTGAAGATGCGTTAAGTGAAGATGAAATAAGCATTGAACAAACCTTTGAAAGCCCGGCCCCATCAGAAGAAATAATCGAAGAAGAAATCAGCGAAGAGTCGGCCTTTGATGCCGGCTCTCTGGACCTTTCCGAAGCGGTTATTGATGAGCCGGACCTTTCTGCCGGACTGGTTGAGCCTCCTCTGGAAGAACCGGTTTTGGGTGATATTTCGTTTGGGGATGACATATCGCTTGATATGGATGATTTTGGAGCCAGTCTTGATCTTGATATACAGGATGTCCCTGCCGACGGCAACGCCGACGGCCTTTCTGACAGCCCTGCCGATGACCTTGTCGTCGGCTCTGTTGATGATTCTATTGGCGGCTTGCCCGAGGATTTAACCAACGATGACTCTATCGGCGGTTTGCCTGATTTAGCCGACAGTATAACCGAATCTCCTGCTGAAAATCTTGCTATAGATGATACTATCGACGCAAACGCAGAACTGAGTTCAGGCGGCGATCTTGGCCTTGCCGACGGTCTCTCTGATGACCTTGTTATGATAGATGATGACGCGGGCCTTGATCTTTCTATGGATGACTTTGACTCAAGTCTTGATCTCGACTTATCAGGAGACAGCGGCTCCATCGGCATCCTTGTCGGCGACCTTTCCAGCGGTCTTGCCGATATTGCTGATGAATCTGACAGCGGCTCCGGCGACAGCATTGACAATGATCTTTCCGGCAGCATTGCCGGTAGCGTTGCTGATGACAGTTTTGACGACGGCCTTACTGGGGTAATTCCCGAAGGTTATGAAGTAAACGCGGAAGAAGCCCCTGTCTCTCTGGATGACGATTTGGAAGCCTTTGGCGATGATCTTTCCCTTGACGGAGGGGAAATCAGGCTGCCTGATGAACCCCTCGTAGCCGATGCAGATGAGGCTGACGCCGGTGATGACCTCGATATTCCGGCAAATTTTAAGAGTGAACTTAAAAATGTGTTGTCTTACATGGATCATCTTTTGGAATCTTTGCCGGAAGACAAAATTGAGGAATTTGCCAGGTCGGAATATTTTGATTCGTACAAGAAGATATTCAAGGAATTGGGATTGGTGTAGCAATGGGGCTTTTGGGCAAAGCCATTGCCATAAATAATGCAAATTTTGCCGGTACCAGCGACCTTGTCGGCGGCCTTGCCGACGACCTCCAGGCTCTTGTTGTTGATTTTCACCGGAAAAATTCCCTGTTTCATGGAATAGTTTTCAGCGGCGTTTCGCCGGATATTAACGGTATGCTTGACGGACATGGCGCAGTATGCAGTGATTTACCCGGCGGGAACTGCCTTGCCCTGCTGCCCGGCGGACTGGACCGGGAACTTTTTGCCCATTTGCTTTCCCACAGCAGCGGTCTGCCGGTGCTTTCCCAATTCAGCGCCCATTCAGTTTCTCCTGCCTTTGAGGCGCTGGGGATCGGAATGATTGGTTAGTAGGCTGAACGGGTTGTCAACAAATACAAAGAACGAACAGCGCCCCCCATTCCCCATTTCACAACTTCATTCGAGATACCAGCCCCAGCTTGAAGCCGACCGTTATATCGAAGCGCTCAATCTGCGCCATGACATGGAATATTTTATTTTAATTGAACCGGGGCTGGGTTATTTGATTCCGTCTGTGCAAAAACATCACCCCGAAAGTAAAATAATTGTCCTCCATGCGGACTCCGGTTTCCGTGAAACAGAGGGCCGCTGCCCTGATGTTCCGATGTGGTTTCCGGACAGCGGAACAGGGGTGCAGGAATTTCTGGAGGAAAAAATTCCCGAGACGGCATCGGTGCGGATTATCGAATGGAGGCCCAGCCTGCGGATTTTTGGGGACAAATGCCTTGAACTTGTCCGCGAAAGTACGGAATTTATAAAACGTTCAGAAGCAAGCCGGAGAACCGGCGCTGTCTTTGGCAGAAGATGGGTGCGCAATTTTTTTCGCAATACGGCGCTCCTGAACAGGACGATACTGTACCGGACTATGGATACGCCCATAGTCATTACCGGTTCAGGCCCCAGCCTTGAAGCCGCGCTGCCGCAGATTCGTGCGGTACGGGAAAGGGTTTTTGTCATGGCTGCCTCATCCTCGCTGCCGGCATTGGCGGCAGGCGGCATTGCGCCGGATATGGTAATCAGTACGGACGGCGGCGGCTGGGCGTTGCTGCATTTACACGCGTGTTTCCGCGGGGAAGAGACGCCCATGCTGGCCTGTACCCTTTCCGCGGCTATTCCTTCTCAATGTTCCGCGATTCCCCTGCTCCCCCTGAATGACGGCACGGTGTGGCAGAGTATGGCTCTGCGCAGCCTTGGTATCCCCTCGGCGCTTATTCCGCAGCGGGGAACGGTAACCGCTTCCGCCCTTGAACTGGCTTTGCTTCTTTCAAGCGGCAGTATTTTTCTGGCCGGTATGGACCTTGCGATACCGGATATCAGAAGCCATGCCCGGCCCTACGGTTTTGACTACCTGTTTTGGGGCGCAGCATCGCGGCTGCGGCCCCTGTATTCACAGCACTTTATACGTTCATGCGAAATAAGGGCAGGAGGCAGCCACGATGTATATGCCGCCTGGTTCAAAACCAGAATTGCGTCATTGTCCGCGCGGATTTTTTCCCTTGGCGGTAATCATGCGGTTTTGGGAAACAGTCTGTCTCAAATAAATACAGGGGGGGGGAGGGGGGGGTATAAAAATTTTGATCATTTCAAAATAATGACGCTGAACGGTTCAGCGGCGGAACGCTGTAATTGCGCCGCCGAAACCCTGATTGCTGCGCTGGACGACCCGCAGTATGCCGCTCTTTTGTCAGGCGAACTTGCCCCGCTGCTGTTCCCTTTACGCACCGGTGTCCCGGCGGGGGAAATTGCGGAAGAACTGCGGAGCATTGCCGGGAGGAAACATGGATAGATGGGTTTTTTTCGAGCGCAACCTCCTTGCCCTCTCCGCGCACAATCCCGAATTGTGTTCGCGGCTTTCCCTTGCGGAAACGACGCAGGGACGCTACAAATTTCTGGAATCCCTTTCGGGGGAACTGATGCCCGCTCTGGTTGATCGCAGCGGCTCGGCCCATGCCCTTCACTCTACCGTTGACCCGGTCAGGGAAGCTGAACGAATAGTTTCAACTTTACAAAAAGACCGTAATGGCCTGCTTGCCGAGGGTTTTGTGATATTTCTGGGGCTGGGCGCGGGTTTCGCCCCCCTGGCGGCGCTGAACAACAGCGGCGTATCTCATGTGCTGGTCATTGATTACGACATCAACGGTATTGCCGAACTTTTTTGCGCCCGCGATTACATCGCGCTGTTGGGGGACCCCCGCCTTACCCTGCTGGTGGACCCGCCGCCCGGTCTTATTGAAAGTACGGTGCTTGAGTTATACCGGCCTGCCCTGTGCGGGGGAATCAGGGCGCTGCCCCTGCGCGCCCGAACAGACCTTGACAAACAAAACTTTGGCGCGGCCGGCGACGCGATACAGCAAACCATAGAAAAAGTTTCTGCGGATTATTCGGTGCAGGCGTATTTTGGCATGCGCTGGTTTGCCAATATCATTCGCAATCTGGGGACGGCCCAGCGTCAGAACCGGAGCGCCCCGCCCATCCGCGAGGCCGCCATTTGCGCGGCGGGGCCGTCGCTGGATGGTCAGATTTCCCTGCTTGCCCAACAAAAAGACAAGACGGGGGGGCAGGGATTGTTTGTCATCTCTGCCGATACCGCGCTTCCCGCCCTGCTGCACGGAGGGGTCAGGCCCGACGCGGTTGTTTCCATTGATTGCCAGCATATCAGTTATTATCATTTTATGGGGATGGACTGCGCTGACATTCCGCTGTTTCTTGACATTGCCAGCCCGCCCATGCTGCCGGGATTTTCAACGCATCCTTTCTTTTTTTCCGGCGGCCATCCGCTGGCGGCATACATTACGCAGGAATGGCGGCCTCTTCCCCTGCTGGATACTTCCGGCGGAAATGTCACCTACGCCTGCCTGTCTCTGGCGGAAAGTCTGGGCGCGCAGCGGATAACGGTTTACGGGGCGGATTTTTCCTACCCCGCGGGCAGGGTTTATGCCCGGGGAACGTACATTTTTCCGTTTTTTGAGCGCAGACAGGAACGCCGCTCCCCGCTGGAAGCGCAACTTTCTTCGTTTCTTTACCGCAGCCCCTTCCTGCCCAGCAGCGGCGAAACTGTTCCCCTGTACGAGACCGCCGCGCTGCGCCTGTACCGTACCAGTTTTGAACGCAAAGCGTCCGCAATGGAAGCCCATGTATCGGCGGCGCCGGGTCCCGGAATACCGCTTTCAATCCGCGGGAAAAGCCCCTCATTATCACCTAACGCACACAGCCGCATTTTCAGTCTGTTTGCCCCGGGAAAAATGGTAATGAATGCGGACGAATTTCTGGAACAGTACCGGCGTGATATTGCGGCGCTGCCGGTTTTCAGCAATGCCAACGGCACTGTTGGCGGCATCGCCGGTGGCGCATATCTGCGGAATCTTGGCGCAGATGAGCGGCGTGTTTTTGCCACCCTGCTGCCGCAGACGGCGGCAATCAGACACCGCCGGCCCGAACTGGCGGCGCCGGAACTGATTGAAGCGGTAAAAAATTACTGTGTTAATGAAATTGATAAAGTATTAAACGGCGGACTGCCGAAAAACCTGAAATCCGGTAGCCGGTAATATTTTTTTGCGCCGGTGCGGGTAGGGACTATCAACTTGACAAGTAAGACATATTGTATGACAATATAGATGTGCCGATAGACGAGATTGAATGGGACAGCGAAAAAGCGCGGATCAACCTTGAAAAACACCGGGTAAGTTTTGAGACAGCGCAATATGTCTTTGCCGATCCGGAAAGGTTAGAGCGCTTTGATCAGAGTGAAGGAAATACGATGGGGGAAGAACGGCTGCAAACCTTGGGTATGGTAGGGAAAGTTCTTTTTGTGGTCTATACGGAGCGCGGAAAGAATAAGCATATTATTTCCGCACGTCTTGCGGATAAAAACGACAGGAGAAGTTACAATGGGTATTATCAAGTCGACGGTAGAGGTTGGACAAAAGCCCTCCAGAGATGAAATGAAACGGATACGGGCGGAATTAAGGGAAGCCGCAAAGCATCCGATTGTATACACCGATGACTGCCCCAAATCCACGCCGGAGGCATTAAAAGAATTTGCTATGCAACGAGCAGAGATGAACCGGCAAAAACGGCGGCAAGCGGTAACGATCCGCATCCAGCCGGAAGTTTTGGAAAAATATAAATCCCTGGGGCGCGGCTATTCCGGAATCATGGCCGATGTACTTAAGCTTGCAGCCAATAATCCGGAAATCCTTGGTAAGCTTCACGCTTAGGGAAAAACAGAATACCCGGAGATACTTTCAAGGGCTTCTGTGGCGATGGGTGGTACTTTCTAACTGTTAATTACTCAGCGTTAACTGTTCTTCGCAAATCAGCGCTTCATCATTATCGTTATCAGTATCGCTTTCCACAAACGGCGTTTTGCCGATGAGTTTTATTTTCCCTTCGCGGCTTCCCCGGCCAATGCCGGCGTTAAAGACCGTACCGGCAGGCCAGTCGCGCAGCAATAACATCTGCGCCAGGGGGTCTTCCAGTTCTCTCTGAATGGTACGGCGCAGGGGGCGTCCGCCGAATTTGGGGTCCCAGCCTTTTTCAATCAGGAAGCGGCGGGCGGAGGGCAGAATGCGTATGCGGTAATCCTGCTCCGCCAGGCGGACGGAAAGTTCATGTAACTCAATGTCAAAAATCGCCTCTATCTGTTCCATGCTGAGGGGATGGAAAACGACCACATCATCAACACGATTGAGGAATTCGGGATTGAACAGCCGCTTAAGTTCCGACATTGCCTGAGATTCAATTTCTTCCATGCTCATCTGGCCGGAACCGGAGGCAAAGCCCAGCCGGGAGTCGCGGGAAATTTCCCGCACGCCGGCATTGCTGGTCATTATGATAACCGTGTTGCGGAAACTGACCGTATGGCCCAGATTGTCGCGTAATTCGCCTTCTTCCATCACTTGCAGGAACAGGTTGAAAACATCGCGGTGGGCTTTTTCAATTTCATCAAACAATATGACCCGGTAGGGGTTGCGGCGGATTTTTTCGGTTAATATGCCGCCTTCTTCATAGCCGACATAGCCCGGCGGCGCTCCCACCAGGCGCGAGGCATTGTGTTTTTCCATAAAGTCGGACATGTCGATTCGCACCAGGCTTTCTTCGCTGCCGAAAAGACATTCCGCGAGCCGTTTGGCAAGGAGGGTTTTTCCGACGCCGGTTGGCCCCAGAAAAATAAACGAGCCCATGGGACGGCGAGGGGATGAAACCCCGGCGCGGGAACGGCGTATGGCCGACGCAATACGCTGTACCGCGTCATCCTGGCCGATTACCCGTTTGTGCAGTTCCGCTTCCATCATGAGCATACGTTTTGATTCATGCTCCTCAAGGTGCATGAGGGGAATGCCGGTCGCCTGTGAAACCACGCGGCGAATATCATCTTCATCAACCCTGAGATGTTCCTTGTTATACGCCCGTTCCCAGGCAACGCGGGCGTCTTCCAGCCGCGACTTGAGTTCCCGCACCTTGTCCCGGACTACCGCGGCGTGTTCGTAATCCTGAGCGGTTACCAGTACGCCTTTTTCTTCTATAAGGTTGTGTATTTCCGCTTCGATGCCGGCAATTTCCGGCGGTTCCCGGTTATTCTCCAGTTTCCGCATGGCGCCCGCTTCGTCCATAATGTCAATGGCCTTGTCCGGCATAAAACGTCCGGTGATAAAACGCTTGGCCAGTTTTGCCGCAAGTTCTACCGCGGCCTCGGTATAGCATACTTTATGATGATCCTCATATTTTTTGCGGATACCTCTGAGTATTTGCAGAGTTTCATCCATGTCCGGTTCTTCAACCAATACGGCCTGAAAACGCCGTTCAAGCGCCGCATCCTTTTCAAAATGTTTGCGGTATTCGGCAAGTGTGGTCGCGCCGATGCACTGAATGTCGCCGCGGGACAGGCCCGGTTTGAGCATATTGGAAGCGTCAATGGTTCCTTCCGCGCCGCCCGCCCCAATGATCGAATGTATCTCGTCAATGAACAGGATGATGCTTCCCGACTGGGTTATTTCCCTCGTGATTTTTTTGAGCCGTTCCTCAAATTCACCCCGGTACTTGGTTCCCGCCACAATGGCCCCCATGTCAAGGGAAAGGATTCGCTTGCCGGAAAGGGCTTCCGGGGCTTTCTCCGAAATCAGCAGTTGGGCAAGGCCCTCGACAATGGCCGTTTTACCAACCCCCGGTTCGCCTACCAGTATGGGGTTGTTTTTGGTTCGCCGGGCAAGAATCCGCACGATGCGGTTCATTTCGTCTTCCCTGCCAATAACCGGGTCCAGTTTACCTGCCCGCGCCAGGGCGCTCAAATCGCGGGAAAAATTGTCCAGTGTAGGGGTAAGGACGGGATAGGTGGCAGGTCTGACCCGCGGCGGCCTGTCCGCGCCCACGACGGTATACTGCTCCGCATAGCGGCCCGGGCGTTCCCGGTGGATAAAATATGAAGGACAGCCGTTGGCTGCGACAAAGGGCCGGTCACTGCGGGAGGGAGACGGCCGGTTAAAGGTTGTCTGCACCACTACCCGCAGCATATCAACATCAACCGCTTTTTGGCTTAAATAGGACTGAACGCTGGAATCCTGCTCCCGCATGGCGGCAAACAACAGGTGTTCCGTCCCCAAAAAGTCGCTGCCCATAGCTCTGGCCTCCCCGGCGGCAAGGTCAACCATTGATTTGGTACGCCGGGAGGGGGGTACGTCGCCGTGAATGAGGATTCCCGGTATGCGGGGAATGGCATTTTCCAGAGAACGCCTGAATTCGGCAATATCAATCCTGAGGAACAACAAAGCCTTGCAGGCTATACCCGCCCCTTCCCTGAGCATGGCAATAATAATATGTTCCGGCAGGAGTTGGTCGGAATTAAAACGGCGGGCCTCTTCCTGGGCTTCTACCGAGAGAATCCGCTGTACGCGCGGTGTCAGATCGCCTTTAAACATTAAAAACCTCTTTCTTTAATTATAAGAGAAAAAATCCATTATTCCAGAGGGGGGAAGTAACCGCTGGTATCCCGTCCTGAACGTTCCATAAGGTACACTTCCACCTCTACGGGAAGCCATGCCCTGCCAAAATCGGTAGGAAGCGATGACTGGTAATTTAAAAAATACAGGCCGTTGGGGACAAAAGCAATGCTTTCTATCACTTCTTTTATCCCTTCAGGGCGGTACAGGGGAAGGGCCTTACCGCCGGTTTCCCGGCACAAATAGCGTATCTCCTCGGAAGGCTGGCCGCCATCGGCGTCGCCATTGGCGCCGCCGCCCACCAGAACCGCGTTAAATACAATGCCGTTATTGGCAAGATAGGCCGCCATTTCGGAAAGACTGTACTGCTCAAAGGCCAAAGCCCCCGGATTGCCCGACCCGACATACACCACCGAACGCCTTTTTTCGCCGGGCAGCAGGTCTGTGGCGGCAAGGCGCAGGCCCAAATCAAAACGCCAGCGGCTGCTGTACCTGACCGAGTTTCCCCGCGCGGCGGCTTCCAGGGCATTTTCATGCCCTTCCCGCTGGGGCTGTTCCCCTGCCGAAATAACCGAGAGAATCTGCCCCCGCGTCCCCAGGGCGTTGTTAATGTCGCGTAACGCCGCGGCAAAATCATCCCGCAGGCCCGTGGTTAGCGCGGAACGTTCAAACAGTACGGAAACATCGGCGCGATTGATACGATAGGCCGGAAGCAAAAAATTCTGTTCGCCTACCGTGCGCCCTCCTTCGCTGATAAGAAAATTCAGTCCTTCAAGGCCCACAATGGGGCGGCGCAGGCGGTCTTCAACCCGGACTTCCAGCGTCACCTGGGGAAACCGGTCGGCATACACCCGCTCAACCTGCACGAAAAGGCCGGAGGCAAGATCGTCAAAACGGGTCAATACCGAAACTTCTCCGGTGGCAAAATTCGCCGTCAGCAGGCTGCCGTTGGAATCCATGTCGGCGCCGACTATGCGGGTTCGGGGATTTCCGGCAACGCCCAATTCGCGGACAATGGCGGAGTCGGTATCAATCAACAGGACGCGGTTGGTATCCGCCGCGAGGAGTCTGCCATCGGACAGGAAACGAAGGCTTTCCGGCCCGAAAAGGCCGCCGGTCAGTATGCCCAGATAATTGCCGTTGGGGTCAAACACATAAATACACTTGGCTATAGAGTCGGCAGCGAAGATGCGGCCTTTTTTTGCCGCTATGCCGGTCGGTGAATTAAAGCCGGGAAAAACGGCGCTTTTGAATCCAAAAGACAGGACAAATACCCCGTCCGGATCAAATTTTGAAATGCGCTGATTGCCGTAGTCAACCACATACAGGTAGCCGTCTTCGTCAACCGCCATATTTTGCGGGCCGACAAACATCCCCTGTCCCAGGCCCTTTGAGCCGATATAGCCCAGCCAGTCGCCCTGCGGACTGAGTATGCTGACCCTGCCGCCCCGGTACTCGGAGATGTACATCCGCCCCCCGGCTCCCCTCACCAGATCATAGGGCCGGTCAAAGCCGTTGAGCGGCCCGCGCTTGCGGTCTTTAATAACGCCGTTGACATCAATCCTGACAATTTCATTACTGCCGTAGGCGACCACCCATGAGGAGCCGTCGCTGTGGGGCAAAATCGCCGTCGGCTGACGGTACAGTATATTTTCCTCGTAGCGGCCAGGGTAGCGGCCTGATTCAAGATAACGCACATTGTCATCGGCAATGGGAAAGAGCATACGGCGGTTGGCTACCGTTTCGATGCGGTTGTTGATGACCATTCCCGCCCCGGTATTTTTACCGTAAGCGTCAACAGCGGCCCTCCACTGGCGCAGGGCGGTGCTTTCAAAACCGGACCGGTAATAGGATTTGCCCAGCCAGTCCATTATAACCGCTTCGCCCGGCCTGAAAGAAAGGGCGCGCTCAAAGGACAGAATCGCCTCGTTAAACGAATAACGGTTGAACGCATGAATGCCAATGCGGAATTCTTCGGCGGCATTCATGGCATTAACATCCCCGCCGCCGGTGATATAAGCGCTCTGCGCCGCGGCATGGTACGCCGTGCAGAATGAGAGCAGGACAACAAAGATATGTTTTCTCATACCGCTTCCTCGCTTACTATCCTGAGATGCTCTTTAATTTCCTGCTCCTGCGGGGCGATTTCCAGCGCGCGGCGCAGCCAGTTACGGGCCTCGGTCAGTTTTCCGCAGCGGTAAGAAGCCCAGCCCAGAGAATCGAGGTAGGCCGCGTTGCGGGGATTTTTTTCCACGGCCTTGCGGCAGAGCCGCATACCCCTGACGGTATCCATTCCCGTATCGGCAAGAATATAGCCCATGCTGTTCAGGGCGGTAGTATTGTCTTTTTCAATATCCAGCGCCTTTTCGTATAACTCTATCGCGCCCGGATAATGTTTTTGAATATATTCGGCATAGGCCAATGTATTGTACAGCATCGCCGATTCAAGACCGCCGTCCTGAAGGCGGCTCAGTTCGTTTTCCGCCAGCGCGGTGCGTCCGGTTATAATGTAAATGTAGGCAAGGATCAGGCGGCATTGGTAAGTCCACAGCGGACTGTTGCTGATGGTGAGTACCTGTTCAAAATACAGCAGGGCTTCGTCAAAACGTTCCAGCTTGGTATAGCAGAGGCCCAAATGATAGGCAAGTTCCGCCCGTTCTTCGTGGTTAAAATGTTCCGTTTCAACCAGAAGAAATTCTTCCAGCGCGCTTTCCCACCGTTTTATCCGGTACAGGCGCATCCCTTTTTTCAGCCTGTTGCCGGACGAAACATCTTCTTCGGTTTTTTTTGCCTTTACCGGCCCCGGTTCTTTTGCTTGCCGCCGTAATGCATCCGGAAAATCCCATTTCCAGGTCTTGGTGGGTGAATATGATTCAAACTCTTCGTTTATAACGGGCTTTTCACCTGGAGTATCGCTCCGATTCGGCTGTTTTCCTGCCATTATCCCCCTCCCCTTTCCTTAACCGATTCCAGCAGCAGCGGATGAATAAAGACCTCGCTCAGCGACGCGTTATTCCCCGCCGTTACTTCATAATCGGAACCCCGCTCCGGCTCCGCGGAGATAACCCCCGCCTTCACAAAACAGTACTGGCAGCCATCCGGCGCCGGGTACACCTCTATATTATCATTATAATACCGTAAAGAGGGAAAAGCGTGAACCAGCGCCGAAGGTTTTTTCCGCTGATTGGGGATATTCACATTGATAAAGGAATCGGGCTTCCAGCGGGAAATCATCTGGTCAAGGCGCTCCACGGCAAAAGCGGCGGCCATGTCCCAGTTCCATTCATCTCCTTCAATCAGGGAAAGCGCCAAAGATGGAATTTTGAAGAAGGCCCCCTGCCGCGCCGCCGCCGCCGTGCCTGAATACACAATATCGGTTCCCAGATTTGCCCCCCGGTTTATACCGGAAATAACCAGGTCGATGGGCGGCGGTTGCTTTTTTTTTCCCGATTCATCCGTTAAACACAGTTCCTCAATCCCCCCCATAAGGGCAATTACCACGCAGTCCGCCGGAGTTCCCCCGCAAATCCAGGTATCTTCTCCCATTTTGGTCAGTTTGCAGGGGCTGGTGAAAAATTGTATCGCATGGGAAACCCCGGATCGGTCAGTTTCCGGGGCGACCACAAACACCCGGTGGCCCGCCGCGCGCAGGGCGGCGGCAAGCAGGGTGATTCCCGGGGAAGCGATACTGTCATCGTTAGTCAGTAAAATCCTCATTTCTGGCTACTCCGGTACGATTCTGCTTCCGGTCGCAATCTTTACCTCGTAAATCCCCGGCCGAAAACCGAATATCCGTTCATAATCATCAAGCCGCTCCCGGTATCCCTTAACCGCCTCATTTTTAATGATGGTATAGGTACAGCCCCCAAAACCCTGCCCCGTCATCCGCGCTCCCAGCACGCCAATCGTCTCTTGCGCCCGTTTGACCATCCAGTCAGTTTCAGGGCAGCTAACCTCATACAAATCCCGCAGGCTTTCATGAGAATGGAAAATCAACCGTGAAAAACCCGGTAAATCAGCGCGCTGAAGGTAATCCCCTGCGTCAAGTACCCGGCGAATCTCCTGGACAACGTGCAGACTCCTGCGGCGAATCTCTTCGGGAAGGTTTCCCATGGAATCCATAATGTCCATAGTGGCGAATTCCCGGAAACTTGCCCCCTCACGGCCCTGCGACAGCATTTCCAGCCCCGCCTTGAGTTCATCCCTGCGAGCCGCCAGTTCAGTATCAACCCCCAGACGGGGAACGCGGGAATCCATAAGGATAAATTTACAGCGGGAGAAAGGCGATTTGATTTTGGTAACCGAAAGGCTTGATTCATCAACGATTAAAAGCTGGTCATTCCGCGCCGAAAGCCCGATAAGGTAATCCGCCAGGTTGGGATTTTCCTCAAAAAAAGACACATGGGCCGCGGCCAGCCGCTTGACCAGTTCCCGGTCGCTTATTTTCGCACGGAAAAACCCCCGCAGGGCGACCGCCGCGGCAACCTCGATGGCCGAAGAAGACGCCAATCCAATCTGCTGGGGAATATCGCCGCTTACGGTAAAATTCAAACCCTTCACCGGATAACCAAGTTCAATAAAAAGAGGAATAACCGCTTTTATATAGTTTGCCCAGCGGTCTTCCCGCTTGTATTTGAGGTTTATCAGGGTTGTTCGTTTACGTTCGCCCAAATTGGCGGCATAAAAACGCAGGGAACTGTCTTTTCGGGCGCTTACCGCCACCTTCATCCAGCGGTCTATGGCCGCTGAAAGGTATAATCCGGCAAAAGGATCGCCGTGTTCGCCCAAAAAGTGAATTCTGCCGGGCGCCTGGGCTATAATTACCGGTTCAACGGCCTTTGCCGCCTGTTTTCCTGCCGCGGGTTTCCTGGAATTCCCCGCCGAAGCCCGGCTGGATGGTGTTTTCTTCCGGGAATCCCCTGCCGGGGTCCGGCCAGGCCGGGATTCCCCCCTGGTTCGGCCAATATCTATTTCGTATTCCCTGCGGTGAATTGGACCGATATCCAACATCTTTTACAACCTTCGTGTTTTTTTTTCAGTATATATAAAAATGCCTGTTTGTTCAAGAAAAAACCTTACCCGTTTTTCGCTCAACTTGACCCACCATCGAAATAAGTCCGGTAGGGGGGGGGCGGTGGCTGCGCCGTCGGGTGGCTAGACGGTCGTGGCCTTTTTTGACGGACGCTCTGGCGTCGCCTTTTTTGTACCACGCCGTGCGCCCCCCACCGTCGCCCCTCCGCCCCCCTGTCAGCCTATTTTGGCACGGTAAAGCGTACCATCCCCCCTGTTACTTCTCCGTGCAACTCCGTGGTAAATATTCCAGCGCCATACCCCCGCGCCGGGGCTTGAGGGCCAAAAAAATGCAAAAACTCGGTTTTTCGCACAATTTTTCCTTGACAAACTCCGCAAGATTGTAATAAAATGCCAAATGATAACTACCTTACCCTTTTAAGGGGTGCGGTTAGTAAATACGGAGAGAGAGCGTGATTAATAACTTTGGTGTAGACAGCAGCATACCTCTCTTAACGGGATGCATCCTCAATGCGGAGTACAATCGTGTTTTATAACTTTACTGAAAACAGTAATATACCTCCCGTTGACCACGGCATCAATGTCATTGTTACCCATGCGGTTAAAAACCGTAGGTTTTTAACCCCGGCGCCGGAACCAGTTGCATTTACTCATCCACACGGCTTAACGCCGTGCATTATTTGCCCCCCCCCCCCCCCCCCCCCCCCCCCCCCCACCCCCACCCACCCTCCCTCCTTCACTCCCCCCCCCCCTCCTTCTCTTTTTCTTCTTCTTTTTTTTTTTAATATCT
>JAIRRB010000218.1 GCA_031256195.1 Treponema sp. | reverse complement strand
GAAGCAAACGGAAGGCTGGTCTCCATGCGGGTCAGTCTAGGTTCAGTGGTACAAAGAGGAGCCCTCATTGCCGAGGTTGACCCTTCCCGCCCCGGAACCGTTTACGAACTCTCAAGCGTTTACGCCCCTGTATCCGGCATGGTAGTATCAAGCCCGCAGTCCGTAGGCTCCACAGTCTCAACCGGAACAGTTTTAATGACCATTGCCGTTGCCAACACCATAGAGATAGAAGCCCTTATCCCCGAAAGGGAAGTAGGTCAGCTTGCCACAGGGCTAAAAGCAGAAATACGCCTTGAGGCTTTTCCAGGCGAAACATTTGCCGCCACGCTGACACAGGTTTCCCCGGTAGTTGATCCGGTTTCACGAACCAAAAAAATTACCATGCGCTTTGACCGGAATGATACAAGAATAAATCCTGGAATGTTTGCGCGGGTAAAACTCAACACCCGCACTTATGCAAATGTAGTGTCAATTCCACAGGAAGCTTTAGTTGAACACCGTGGAAGAACCGTAGTCTACGTTCTGAATACCGATACCGACAGTAATTCAAACGAAGAAGCCGATACGCCCAGTGTCGAAATGAGGGAGGTCAGTATCGGGGTAAATGTGGACAGAGAAGTAGAAATTAAAAGCGGTCTTGAACCTGGCGAAGCGGTGGTAGTACAAGGGCAGCAATTTCTCACAGACGGCGCGCTTGTACGTGTAATAGGGAGAAAAATATGAGCCTTGCATCGAACATCGTAAAACGTCCAGTCCTTTGGCTGGTAGTTTTCGGCCTTATCGCCATAGTCGCTTTGTTTCTTGTTTCCGGCATACCGATAGATATGTTTCCCGAAATAAATCCGCCCTACCTCGTTGTGCTAACTTCATACAGGGGGGCTGGACCTGAAACAGTTGAAAAATCAGTAACAAAAATATTGGAATCCCAACTGGTAAACATAAGCGGCTTGAAGCAGATTATATCCACGTCAAGTGAAAGCAATTCTATGATCATCATGGAATTCAAATTCGGAACAAATATAGATTCTAAAACCAATGATGTACGGGATCGCATTGACCGTGTGAAGGCCGTTTTGCCTGAAGGAGTGGACACTCCAATTATCCGGCAAATAGACCCCAATTCACAGCCCATTATCCGTATCGCCGTGCAGGGCAACCGGCCCGTCAACGAGTTACAAGACATTGCAACTAACGTTATCCTTGATCGCCTTGAACAGGTTGACGGCGTGGCGAGTACCAGCGTTGTCGGCGGCGTGGCGGAACAAGTTCGGGTGGAGATTTCGCAAAACCGCCTTGAGGCTTACGGATTAAGCATAACCGGCATTGCGGGGCTTTTGGCAAACCAGAACCTAGAATTGGGAGCCGGAACAATCGTTGACGGAACAAAAAATTACAGTATCAGAACCACCGGGGAATACAACTCTGTTCAGGACATAGCCGAAACCGTCATCGCACGGCGCGGTGCTTCCGCAGGAAGCTTGGCGGACATTCGCCTCATGGACATCGGGGATGTGAGCCTCGGCTACCCCAAAGAAAAATCATCGGCGTATATCAACGGCGAAAACGGAATCTTTGTCGCCGTTACAAAACAGAGCGGAACCAACTCCGTAGCCGTAGCCGACAAGGTATATGAAAAAATGGGCGAAATCAAATCCCTTCTGCCCCGCGATGTAAGTTTAGAAATTATTCAGGACAGCACAACGCAGATACGGGACATGATCAATGAGCTTATAAGTTCAGCCCTTATGGGAGCCGCCCTTGCAATGGGGATACTGTTCCTGTTTTTACGGAGCGTCAAAAGCACGATTATCATCGGCATATCAATTCCCTTCTCAATATTGGTAACGCTCTTACTGATGAAACTTACCGGGCTTACGCTGAATATGCTTACGCTGGCAGGCCTCATTTTAGGTATCGGCATGATTGTTGATTGCTCTATTGTAATTCTGGAAAACATTTTCAAATACCGCGAGCGCGGGGCGAAACCCGATATTTCCGCCATTCTTGGAAGTCAGGAAGTAATGACTTCGATTATTTCTTCCACCTTAACCACACTCTGCGTATTCATTCCCATTATCCTTTTCAAAAACGAACTTGGCTTTATCGGGATAATGGTAGAAGGGCTTATCATAACCATAGCTATCTCCCTTGCCTCCAGCCTCTTCGTGGCTATTTTCCTTGTACCAATTCTGGCGGGTAAATACCTTCCCCCGAAAACGAGAACCGAGAAACCGCTGCGGAACAAGGTGCTGATAAAAATTGACGAAGCGGTTGAGAACGGACTCCAAGCCCTTACAAAAGGATACAGCCGTCTTCTCAATCTGGCGGTACGGAAACGGGCTACCACGGTAATTATTGTTATTATCGTTTTTGTAGGCTCTATTTTTGCGCTTACCAAAATGAAAATCGTCATGATGCCGCGAATGAACGAAGACTCGTTCACGCTCAATGTAGAACTTCCTCTGGGAACCATTTACGATGACACCAAAGCGATGATGCTGCAGATTCAAGAAATCGCCATTAACGAGATCAACGGAGTCAAGAGCATTGTTACCGAGGTGGGTCAGGCAACCAGCGGCATGGGCGCAATGTTCGGTTCGTCCCAGTCGGCGGGTTCAATGAGCGTAACACTCGATATAAATATGCCTGGGGCTGATACCTCAGAACAGGCGCAGAACCGCCTCCGCGCACATTTTAACGATTTTCCCAACGCCGAATTAACATTTGGGCAGGGCAGAATGCGCGGATTTGGCAGTAGCTCAGATATTGATCTGTCATTGAGAATACATGACATCGCCCCCGGACTTGCAACCGCGCAGGAAATAAAAGACCTGATCGAAGAAAAAGTGCCGGAACTCATCGAGGTTACCCTGGACATGACCGAAGGCTTGCCGCAGGTGGAAGTAATCATCGACCGCAACCGCGCCTATAACCTCGGCCTTTCGGTAGGCTCAATAGCCCGTGAAATCGCCGCCGCCATGAACGGCGTTACCGCCACAACATTCCGCCACGAAGGAAACGAATACTCCATTGTCCTTGAACTCCGTGAAGAAGACCGTGAAAAATTACCGGATTTAGGCAGAATATTTATTGCGTCTAACACCGGAAACCTTATCCCTCTTTCAAACTTCGCCGCATTGGAAAAAGGTTTAGGTCCTGTGAATGTCAAAAGGCAAAACCAGTCCCGCATTATCCACATAACCGGAACCCTTGCCGAAAGCGGCACGGCTGGAGAAGTTGAAAACAAAATAAAAGACCTTTTAGATGCCGAGTACATTCTTCCCGAAGGGCTTTTTCTGAGTTACGAAGGCCAGTCTAAACAGATCACCGAAGCCGTTAAAACTTTTTTAGTTATCATCATTCTTGCAATTCTGCTTGTTTTTGGTGTAATGGCAGGCGTGTACGAATCTTTCAA
>JAIRRB010000139.1 GCA_031256195.1 Treponema sp. | reverse complement strand
TGAAGCGAAAACCAAATCGTTGGGCTTCCTGAAAGGGTATGATTTTTTTGTGGTAATTAATGATGTAACAGGCCCCAGCACCTTATTAAAGGAATGGAAAGTGGGAACAACTGGATAATATTAAGGAGTAATCTATGTACATGTACAAACGTTTTTTAGCACTTGCACTGTTTTTTTTGGCAGGAACTCTGTGTTTCGGTCAGGCCGGGGCCCTTCGGGATTATATCGGACTCATAAAAATCAATTATCATTCCGACGTTATCGCCTACATGGGAAAATTCAAGGAACGTTTTGAAAAGAGAGGCTATACCAACGCCGCAAAAGCTATAGATAACTACCTAAAAGGCTTAAGCGGTTCCGGCTTTGTCTATGTGGCTGCGGACGGAACCTGCTATGTCCTTACCAACGAGCATGTTGTAACCCAGTCAGAAGCCCTTTCCATTACCTTTGAAAAACAGGACGGAAGCAAAACCGTTTATGAAAGACTCAAGGTGCTTTTTGTCGATGAAGAAAAGGATTTGGCCATTCTGGTTTTTGACGCCGGGGTAAAACCATTTACCCAGAGTTTGACCTTCAGCACAACGGCAGTTGATGAAGGAACGGATGTTTTTGCGGCGGGCTTTCCGGGGCTGGGAAATACCGCCATTTGGCAGTTCAGCAGAGGAACCGTTTCCAACGCCGCCGCACGGATTCCCAAAGATAACATCAATGATGAAACCATTGGTCCCTACATTCAGCATACCGCCCAGGTTGATCCGGGCAGTTCAGGAGGCCCGCTCCTTACGGCAGCCACGGGAGCCCGCACCGGCTATACCGTTGCGGGAATAAATACCCTGAGCGTCAGGCGGCGTCAGGCGACAAATTACGCTATTCCCATCAATCAGGTTAGGGCTTTTATTGATACCGCCCTGAGCAAGGAACCGGCAAACGACAGGGAATTAATCGCAAGGAAGATTGATGATTTTATCAAAGGGCTGAAGGCAAACAAGGCTGTTTACGATCACATCGCCAAATTCATTTCCAATACCTGTACCGCTTCCAATGCGGAGTTCGCTATCTCTGAACTTTTGGATAAAGCCCCCCGTTCGGTACTGGAAGATATTGGCAATACTTTCGCCAGCGATCCTGTACAGGGAATGAACGCAGCCGTCGCCTGGAATATTGAGAACAGTATGCGTACCAAATCAGGGACATTGAAGATCAACCTTGATTCCCTGGAACGCAATGACAAGGGGGATTTTAACGTTATCTTTAACGTAAACGACACTTTGGTTAAGTCTGAATGGGTCAAAGAATACGGCGTTTTCCGTATGGATACTTTCGGAACTATAACCGGAGACAAGGATCTTCTGGCAGAAAAGCAGAAGAAAAAAGATATGGACAAGAATCTGAAAACAGATTACGATTTTGCAGTTAGCGCCAGCTACGCCTATGTCCTTAATCATGGGTCAGCCATTCATGTCGCCACTCGGATTTTAAATCCGTTTACTGTAGGAGCTGACCTGTTCTATGGTCTTGGTGCTGACGAATACTTCCATATTGGAACAAACGTTGGGTATGCTCATCCCATACGCCTGAATAGTTTTGCCCTGACGCCCTTTGGTGAAGCTGGTGTTAGCTATGTCACCAGTAAATCAACAGGTTCGTTGATGGATCTTTCTGATAACATTGGTTTCGGGTTTGCCATTCCCGTTACTCTGAAGGCAGGACTGATGTTTACCAGTGCGGCTGTTCCAGGGCTTTTTGGCCACCTCTTCTATGAGCATAATATCATCTTATTTGAAGATAAAAACAAAAGTATTAAAAATCATGGCATTATTGGTGTAGGCATAGGCTACGGTTTCAATTTCGGTTTCTAAAAGATAAGTACATCCTGATGGGTAAATTTGACACAGATTTACCCATCAATTAGGTAACTGTGTCAAAAAGACTCATAAACCGCCGGTTAATTCAATAAAGAAACAAAAACCACAGAGAAACACGGAGTTTTTAACATGAAAATCCCCTCCTTCGTGTAATTCCGTGGTAAAAATCCTTCATTTTGATGATATTGAATATATATCCTTTCATATTCAATAACTTGGCACGATTATTGCTGCTATTTAATTAAACATAACTTTAAGGAGAAAAACCATGAAAACAATTACCATGTACCGGCCCAACACTGTCCAGGGACTCTTTGACAGACCCGGCCTCATGAGCAACTTCGACCGCTATGTCGAATCTTTCCTGGGGGATTCAGTCCTGTCCCCCGCAGTGAGGACTTACAACATCCTGCCCGCAGTGGACATTCGGGAAACTGAAAAGGCCTATATGCTGGATATGGAACTGCCCGGCTACAGCGAAAAGGACATTAAGATTCACATTGACGGCAGCAGTCTCTCCATCGCCGCAAAACAGGAAAATACGGATGAGAAAAAAGAGGCAAACAAGGTCTCTGCAACAGACCAGGATTCCGCAGGAAACCAGAATTCCGCAGAAAGCCGGGAAACATGGCTTCTCAGGGAACGGCGGATTAATTCCTTTAGCCGCTCGTTTAAACTGCCCGATAATGCCAACCCCGAGGAAGTGACAGCGGTATTCAAAAACGGCATCCTCAGCATGGAAATAAAAAAACGGATGGAGGCCCAAAAAAGGGCGATTCAGATTAACGCGGGGTAAGGTGAAAATTGAAGATGAGGAACGGGGAAACTCGTTCCTCATTTTTTCACCAATCTTTTTCTAAAAACCAATACAACAACTTTCCCTTAATCATGGTCCTGTCTTTCTCCCTTTATGTTCAAACTCGACCAATCCAGCTTGCGGGTCAGGAACATTACTACACCGGTAATCACGAAAGCAACAATAGAACCAATGAGTAGAGCCCAGTCTTCGGCGTTAAGCGTAAGATAGAGAATGAGATATAAAAGCGCCATAACAAGACCCATATACGCGCTGCGCGCCCATGTTTCGAGTAAAGAACGCGCATACAGCGTCATCATGCATGTAAGCGCGACAGCGGCGATAAGATAGGCAAGAGAAAAAGAAAGATGTTCAGAAATTGATAAAAGCAAAAGGTAAAAAATTATGTTTGCCAGTCCCGAAAGTAAATATTGAGCGGGATGTATGGATTTTCGGGAAAATACTTCCATAAAAAACAGAGTTAAAAAAGGAATGACTAAAAACAAAATAGCGTATTTAACGGCACGTTCATTGAGCGCATAATGGTCAAGAGGCTTGAAAAAATCAACGCCAAAAAGCTCTTTTTTATTATTGTCATTATCGCCGCGTTCATCGGTAAACCAAAAGAGCGGAATTGACCTGCTCAAATAACTGATTTCCCATTCCGCGTTAAAACCGCTCTCCGAGGAAGTATGAGCCAACGGCAAAAATCCTCCCTGGTACGAAGGAGACGGCCAATCAGCGCTAATATACGCTTGTGTGGTTTCTCCTATAGGCAGCGCCCGCATTGATTTACCGCCCTGTACGGCAAATTTTATGTCAAATGTATTAATTCCTGCCGTATCAAAGGGACTTGAAGCATTTATACCGTTATTGCCCGAATAACCGATTGAATAATTACGGTTGCCCGGCTTAAAAAAAAGCTCACTGCCATTCCAGTCCGCTGTGATTATCTTGCGTATTCCCTTTTGACTCACCAACCCCACAATGATTTCCGCCTGTTCCGGATATATTGTCTGGTTTTGTTTTAATTCATCTTTTGCCCTTTCAAAGGTAAAGTTCCCGGAGAGTGAAACATCACCGGAAAAAAGCGCAACAGAGAAAATACCCCGGCGTTTTTTTTGAGCGGAAAAGTCAGCTCGAATTACTATGTCTTTTGGCGTAATCCAGAGTACATAATTACGCGTAATTATTTCGATTTTTTCGCCCTCTTTCTCGGTTTTTGTCCTGATTTCTTCACGTTCAACAACCGGAATGCGAATAACAGGGCCATACAGCGTAAACTGGCTGCCCCATGCCTCCATAATTGATTCTTCCGCCGTGTCTGCACGATGACTGCGTTCAGTAATCAGTGAACGAATCATAAAAATTGGTATCAGTAACAGCAAGACAAGAACAACAAGCATAGCTATCTTAAATCCGCCACCTGAAGTAATATTGCGGATTTTCTTTTGTTCCTGGTATTCTGTATTGGAAGATAATTGATCTGACATATAAAACTCCCTGGATTTTGATTCGTCACATTAAGGAATTACCTATGTAACCTACAATATTTTTAAATTTTTGTCAAATACCGGCTCGTCAATAATGTTTCTTTAATACCCTTCATTCCCCCTGCAAAAAGCGGAGCATTTCCGCCGCGCTTGCGTCGGGTTTTTCCTGATGAGGCAAGTGGCCCGCGCCGGCAATAAGGACAAAATCCGCGTCCGGACGCAGGCTGCGGAAAAGGGCGGCTCTTTTGAGAGGGAAAACACGGTCCTTTTCGCCCCAGAGAACAAGAATTTTTCCGGGAAAGGCTCTTATTGTGCGAGTCGCAGAGCGCTGGCCAAACAGCAGAAAAGCGTTCATGCTTCGCAGAGTGGCAAAGTAGCCGCGTTCCTGGCCGGGGCTTTCCACGCGGGCGATTACCCGCTCCCGAAGAAATTCCCTGTCCGCTTCGCTCATGCCATCCAGATTACCATAGTACGAATACAGCGACTTCCATGCGGCTTCGTGATTTGAGCGGAAACTCCGGTACCAGCCCCTTCCGATAAACGGCAGCCCCAGCAGGAAAAGTCCCCGGTCTATTTTACAGGGAAAGGGAAAACAGCCGTCAAGGAGGATGAGGCTTTTTACCAGATTGGGCCGCTTGCCGGCAATCATTTCCGCTATACCGGCCCCCAGTGAACTTCCGGCAATCACGGCAGGTTTTTCCGTGTCTGCCGCTCCGGTCATGGTCATTAATCGCATAACAGTCCGGCAATGCCCCCGCAGACTAATTCCGCCCTTCCAGCGCGAACGGCCGGAACCCGGCAAATCCGGCGCAATAACACGATACCCCGCGCCGCTGAGCAGGGGGAAAATATGCCGCCAACTGTCCGCTTCATCTCCCAGGCCGTGAATAAGTATTACCGTTGGTTTATCAGCGCCGCCGCCTGAATCGTAGTAAAAAAGTTCGCCGCCGAAAACGCCGGGTATCGAAAGCGTTTTTCCCCATGGGGCAAGGGAAGGCCAGGGGTTCATGTTATGCATCATCCGCCTCGCCCAGCCTCCGGTGCAGAGTCTTCCGCCCAATGCCGAGGGTTTCGGCGGCCCTGCTTTTGTTGCCCTGATGAAAGTTGACCGCAGCGCGGATGATGCGCTTTTCCGCTTCTTCAAGACTGAGATCAAGGGGAATGCGCACCCAGCTTTCATCGCCGGAAGACCGCAGGGCGGGGGACAAATCGTCTTCGGTGATAATGTTTGAACGGCACATAACAACGGCGCTTTCAATGCAGTTTCGCAGTTCACGGATATTGCCCGGCCAGTCATACGCATACAGGCGGGAATATACCTTTTCGTGGATTCCTTCAATATTTTTGCCGTTTTCGGCGGCGACTTCCCGCAGAAAACCGGCGGCCAGAACGGGAATATCATCCTTTCTGTCGCGTAACGGCGGAACATTTATATTCACCACATTCAGGCGGAAGTACAGGTCTTCGCGGAAAGCGCCTTTTTCTATTTCTTCCATGAGGTTTTTGTTGGTGGCGGCAATAATGCGGACATCGGTTTCAACGGTTTCCTCGCCGCCGACCCGTTCAAATTCACGCTCCTGTAAAACCCGCAACAGTTTTATCTGAATGTTTTGGTCAATTTCGCCGATTTCATCCAGAAAAAGGGTTCCCCCGTTGGCAAGTTCAAAACGGCCCCGCCGCCGCGATACCGCGCCGGTAAAGGCTCCCTTTTCGTGACCAAACAATTCGCTTTCCAGAAGACCCGCGGCAAGGGCGGCACAGTGAAGCTTAATCAAAGGTTTGTCCTTGCGGGGTGAAAGTTCATGAATGGCGCCGGCAACAAGTTCCTTTCCCACGCCGGATTCCCCGGTAACCAGAACAGATGCCTTGGAAGGGGCGACACGGTTTATCGTGTCAAAAACATTACGCATAACGGAAGACTTACCGAGCATGTTAAGGGAAAGGCGGCTGCGTTCAAGATCGGCTTCCATTGCGCGGTTTCGCAAAACCAGTTCCCTGTTTTCAAGGGCGCGCTTTACCAGCAGGGACAGGCGGTTCAAATCAACCGGTTTGGAAAGAAAATACCATGCCCCTTCAAGCATAGCGTCTGCCGCGGTTTCCACCGTGCCATGTCCGGTTAAAATAATAACCGGAAGGCCGGGCATTTCCGCCAGTATGCGCCGCATCAGTTCCTCGCCGTCCATACCGGGCATACGCAGGTCGGTAATAATCAGGTCTATGTCGCCCTTGCCAAAGCGTTTCCAGCCTTCCTCCCCATCGGCAGCGCAAACCGTGCTGTAACCGTCCATTTCCAGAGCGGCGGCAAGCCCTTCGCGGATATTTTTTTCATCGTCAACAACAAGGACTTTAAATCTCATCATTTACTTTATTACTCTATATAAACATTAACCTCATTTTTCTAACAAATCAACACATATGTCCTTGTTGTTGTTGAGGTAAAGTATCTGTCTCGGGGTACTGCGTACCCCTCGCATACAATCAACAACAAATATTTTAAATTTCATTTTTGTTCCTCATACGCGATAAGACGTTTTTCTTTCTGGTGAACGGGCAGACTGATTTCAAAATTACTGCCCTCCCCTTCCCGTGATTCCACCGCTATTTCGCCATGATGCTCCTTTATGATTTTAAAAACCAGGGTAAGTCCCAGACCCGTTCCGTTATCTTTGGTGGTAAAATACGGTTCAAAAATTTTATTAAGGTTTTCCGCGCTCATCCCCACACCGGTATCGCATACGCTTATCCGTATCTCATTGTCCGATACCTGGGTCGCGATGGTCAACAGACCGCCGCGGGGCATGGCGGCCTGGGCGTTTTTAATGAGGTTAAGCATGGCTTGTTTCATATAACGTTCGTCAATAAGCACAGGGGGAAGATTTTTATCCAGTTCCAGAAAAAGGCGGATGCGGGACTGTTCCAGTTCCGCCCTGATAAATTCGGCAAGTTCGGCAATAAGAAAGTTAATGTTTCCTTCGCGCAGATCAAGGGTCATGGGCCGCGCCGCAAATAGAAAATCAACCACAATGCGGTTCAGGCGATCAACTTCTTCGTTCAATATGCTGAAATATTTGTTAATTAAAGGTTCCTGCTTTACGTCACTTTTGGCGTCGACTCCAGAAGAACCGAGTACCTTCTGCATAAGCTGGAGATGAATCGAAATTGCTCCTAACGGGTTTTTTATTTCATGGGCGACACCGGCGGCAAGGGTCGTTAGGCTGGCAAGGTTTTCGGCCCGGCGCAGCCGCACCTCATTGACCCGCTTCTCGGTGATATCCTCAATATGGACGAGTGAACCGGTTATCCGCCGTTTGTCCACCAGCGGATGAACGCTGATCGAAAGCAGGCGGCTTGTGCCCTGCGCCTCAACATCCATCTCATGTTCCAGCACACGGTCGCCGTTCAACAAGACCTGCTGAAAAAAAGCGGCAACGTATTCATCGGAAATAAGTTCCCAGAGGGGGCCGCCTTCCGGGTTAATCAGGGGAAGCAGGCGCAGGGAAGATTTATTTGCCATGATTAAAGAATGTTTTTCATCACAAACCAAAATGCCCGAAGGCAGTGAATCAAGTACGGTTTCCAGCCGGAGAATTTCTCCCGATGCGGAAACAAGGAGTTCCCGGCATTGATGAGGGGTAAGCCGTTCGATTTTACTGAGCGCCCGCCGGTAAAAGCCCCTCATGCTAACTCCTTGATGCCGCCATGTCTTCCCTGAGTTTATGGAACAGCGATTCCAGGGCAAGCTCGGGCCGCTGATTCCAAACGCCGTAAGCCGCCTGGGCCTCTCCCAAACGCTTACGCCAAATATCACTGCAGGTAATTGAACTGTGGTCGGTAACATATTGATTAAGCGACCATGAGACCAGATCAAGGGCAAGGGCAAGGAAACGCGGAAAAGACCGCCCTTCAAAATTGCCGCTGCGCGTAAGCAGCGCCGCGATTACTTCTTTTGCATCTGCCGCGCGTTCAAAATCGGCAGACTCGGCAATGGGGGCGCAATAACTGCCCAGGGCTTTCAACATCGGTGAAATGGCGGGGTCGCCGCGGCTTCCAGGGAAGCCGTTACTTTTTGCGGAAATGGCAGCCGCACGCGCGACAGCGGCGACAAAAAATGCCGCCAGGGGAAGGAGTTTTTCCGGCGGCTGCGGCAAAAAGGAATCGAGGTAGGCCCCTACCAGCCCCGATGCGCCACCCTGCGCTTCTTCCGGCGCGGCGCGGGAATCCCGAAAAACCCTGCGAATAATTTCCTGTTCTTCAGCGGCGCTGCGGGCAAGGAAACGGTAGGGCCGCAGCCGCGACAGAATGGTCGGCAGCACGGACTCCCGCCTGGTAACGGTCAAAACAATGTTAATCGACTCAGGCGGCTCCTCAAGCAGTTTGAGCAGGGAATTACGGGCTTCGTCTTTCATGCGGTCAGCGTTTTCTATAATCAGCGTTTTCCGTTTTCCCGATGGGGACAGACGGCTCCAGTAAGCGGCTTTTCGGATTTGGGCAATGGGAATGGTCTCGCTCAAAAAATCGTCTTCAAGTTTGAAAGCGTTTTTTGCAAGAGATTCAGCGAGTTTCTCAAGCGCGGTGCGTTTTTCCGGCATATCCGCGGCAGCGGCCCGCATTTCAAATTCATCTATATCTTCTTCCAGTGACTGTAGTACAGACAGGGGGTTAGCTTTGCCTGACCGGGATTCATATTCCCAGACGGCGGGGGCAAAACGGGCCAATAATTTTCGCAGCGAACGGACAAAAAGCGAATGTCCCGCCGTTGATGCGGGGTCCCGCAGAAAAGCGGTGCGGGAAGCGGCTATTTCCGCGGCAAAAGCCCGCGGACCTATCATGGACAGATCGGGATGAACCAGCAAACGGTGACGGACGCAGGCGGGGCAATTACATTTCCACAGCGCCGTCTCGTTCTCGCAGGAAAGCGAGCGTGCCATCTCTATCGCCGTACTGCCTTTTCCCGAGGCCGCCGGACCAAAGAACAACATCGAAGGGGCAAGCCGGCGCGAAAGAATATCCGTTTTAAGCTGATCCGCCGCGGCCTGGGCGATGATGTTCTCAAACACCGGTAAATACCCTCCCCGGCATTTTCAGCAATACAACCGATTCCAGTATTTCTTTTCTATTCCCAAAAATAAACGGTAAAAGCAGTCTCGCAAAAAAACTCTGTTCCAGAACAGGGCCGGAAACGATGGGGGGCATAATGTTAATCACGAAAAGAATCAGGCAAACAATGATGACTCCTTCCACAAAACCAAAGATAAGGCCCAACATACGATCCAGGCCGCCAAGCTGTACCCCTTCAATAATATTTTTCAATGTTATTTCAATTATTTTTATAATGATAAAGACGAATAAAAAAAGAACGGCAAAGGCAATCACTTCGGGGATAACCCTTACTCCCGGCATAAACAGACTGCGGATAAGCATCCCTCCCCACCGGAAAAAACATATTGCCGCCAACATGCCAAAAATCAGCGCCGCCATTGATAATAATTCACTGACAAAACCGCGGGCGGCGCAGCGAAAGGCAAAAATTGCGATTAACACCAGAAACACCACATCAATAACCGCCATACCTTATACTCCTGTAAATTTGCACATAAAATCGCCAATAATTGCGGCTCCGTCAAGACTGCCGATTCGCCGCGCCGCCTCCGCCATCGCCTCTCTTTTGCGGGAATCATCCGCGAGGGTTGTGGCCATGCGGGCAAGATTTTCCGCCCCGGCCTGACCCGGCAAAATCAGCGCCGCCCCCTCCCGTTCAAAATAGCGGGCATTTTCCACCTGATCGCCCCTCGTGCCTGATCCGCTCAAAGGTATCAGAATCATGGGCTTAGCCAGAGCGGCGCTTTCCCAAACCGTACCTGCCCCGCTGCGTCCCACAACCAGTTCAGCCGCCGCAAGAACATGGGGCATCTCATCCCTGATGTAAGGAATGGGAATATAACCTTCCGTTCTCGGCAAATCCCACTGCTGTTCGGGGCCAAACTGATGCACCACCGTATAATGGCGGCGCAAATCTTCAAGACTTGCGCGTATCAGCGCATTAACCTCCTGCGCCCCCTGACTGCCTCCCAGTACCAGCAAAATCCGTTCCTGCGGGCCAAGCCCCAAAAAGGCCCGCCCCTGCGCCGGATTGGCAGCGCGAAACACCGGGCGCACCGGATTGCCGCTTACCGTAACCCGGCCTTGCAAAGCGGCAGGCATAAAGGCAGCCGTATCCGTATATGAAACAAAAACCCTGCCTCCGGTACGCTGAACAAAACGCAGATTAAGCCTGGTCGCAAGGCCGGGACTAAAATCCGATTCATGGGTACAGACCGGAATCCCCAAAGAAGCGGCGGCGGCACAGGGCGGCACACTGACAAAACCGCCCTTGGAAAAGAGTATATCAACTTTTTGTTTTTTCAGTATGCTGCGCGCCGCGCAAAAACCGGCGGCAACCCTGAATGTATCGGGTATCGTTTTAAGGGTAAGATAACGCCGGAGCCGTCCCGCCGGTATGCCGAAAAATTCCAGCCCCGCATCGTGTACGATGGAACGATCCATTCCGGCATTTGAGCCAATCCACAAGAGCCGGTATTCCCGCCCGGCCAATCTGGTTTTCAGTTCTTCAATAACCGCCAGTCCGGGGTAGATATGCCCGCCGGTCCCTCCGCCGGTAAAAGCGATATTCACCATGCAACAAGAATACCGTATAGGCGGTTTTTGCTCAAGTTTACATTAACAACTAAAGTTGAACGCCGTTATACAGGCAGACCCTGTTTCTGCCTTCTCTCTTTGCGGTATAAAGCGCCATATCCGCATGATGAATAAATTCCTCAAGCAAATTGTTTGACGTAGGTATTAAACAATTTATGCCGATACTTACCGTCACCTTTGAAACCAAACCTTCGACCTGTATCTGCAAGTTTTCAACTTTTTCCCGAATTCGCTCGGCAACATCATAAGCCCCGTTAAAATCAGTATTCGCAAGCAATATGGCAAATTCCTCTCCGCCCCAGCGTGCGACAAGATCACTTGTACGCTTGAGTTCCTGCGCAAATATTTTTGCAATTACCTGCAATGCCTTGTCACCCTGTAGGTGTCCGTAGGTGTCATTATAGTCCTTAAAATAATCCAGATCGAGGATAAGAATACTGATGGGCGTTTTGGTCCTTATGGCCCTTCCCCATTCCAGAGGCAAGCGTTCATCAAAGTTGCGCCTGTTCGGTATTTCGGTCAGTTGATCTATCCTGATCAGGCGCTCCCGTTCGCGCGCGGCGCGCAAAAGTTCAGCATTATAGGTACTCAGGCGATCCCTCATTCTCTGTATAGTCTGCGCCAATATACCGATTTCATCGTCCCTGTTACAGCCAAAAATTTCACCTATATAGAAATTTGACGCTGACAGGCTGTTCGTCAGATGATTCACCGGCCTGAATACCAGCCAGTGCATAAAAATACTGCTCGCCAGCATATATATTAAAAAAGCAGACAGCATAATAATCAGCAGCGGAAAGAATTTTTTGATGCTGTATAACGCACCATTGTTAAAGAAAGTGACAACCGACCAATCCATATTGGTAACCGGCGCGATTGATACATACCCATAATAATTTTTATTAAGTTTGATTACTTCCGCCTGTGAAGACATATTAAAAATATCGCCAATGTTCGTCAAATATTTATCTATTGCGGAAACGAACACGGGATCCGGACAAACCGCACGGATATTGTTTCCGGGTTTTCCCTTTTCATCAAAATGAAAATTGGACGGAGCGCTGTCCATTTGGATAAATCCATTTTTGTCAATAATATACCCCATTACGTTTTCGGTATTATATTGGGAAAACAGACAATCAATCATTTCATCAAGGGCGATTCCGGAACAGATTACACCTACCAGATTATCGTCTTCCATAACCTTGTAATTAATCCAGAAGCGCGGTACTTTGGTCACCTTGTCAATATCAATATTAAAGGCATATTCATGTGTTGACCTGATGCAATTGTAATACCAGTCGTTATAGGCATCAGCCGGATTGATTTTGTCAAAGGGAATAAAATCCGCAAAAGGAATTCCGCTGTTAATTGAATATTCGTTTAATGATTTATTAATGCCAAAATACACATTGGCGCTTTGCAGTGTACCCGCATACTTCATAATTTCGTCAAAAGCCGCGGCCTTTTTTGCCGGATTTTCCTCATCGGCAAACCAGTTGATAATAGCCGCTGAACGGGAAACATCCCGTACAAGGGCTGTCTCCTGACTTGCATGAATACTGAATCTCCCCACTGCCTCAATAGAATAAAAACGGGCAAGTTCCTCTGAAGCGTCACTGGCTATATCGGTAATTATCATGGCTGCCGTTGCCGTTACCAAGGCAAGGACCAATACCAGAATGAGCATATGTACATTGCGTACCCTGCTCGCCAGCTTCCTCTTTGGGGAAGGTTTATTCGAAACCTCAATTTCACTCACAGATACATTATACCAATTTTATTGGAATTTATCAACCAGCCCTGCGAATAGACAAAAAAAACGCCGTCTACAGAGTAGACGGCATAAAAGACATGGGCGATACAAGACTTGAACTTGTGACCCCCAGCGTGTCGAGCTGGTGCTCTAACCAACTGAGCTAACCGCCCCGCTAACAGCGCCGCGTTAAGCGGCGTTAATTCAATAGTATTATACGGGCCAGGCGCCAATAATGGCAACCGCCCCCGACAACCGTAAGCACACCTTGAGGTGTGCGCCGGCGCCGCTTCGAATAAAACCGTTTTCCGCAAGGAAAACCTTAAACAGCACCCCGTTAAGGGGTCTATGTTGACTAACACAAAAGAACATAACCACGAAGTACACGGAGGATAAAGATGCTTCGTATTAACAACTCCGTGACTTAAATTTTCTTATATTAACGTACCCAAGACCGATACAGGTAATTATACCGTACCCCGACTGAGCCAATTAAATTCCCTTGTTACCGAAAAACCGGAAAGGTTACCGCCCTGTCTTATTTTACCCGTTCACGGATGGCAACGTTTACTTCTATCTTTCCGTTGTTGCCAAGTTCCATGGGAACAATAAGGGCCTCCACTTCACCAAGGTTGGTGGACACTTCCATATTGTCGCCGGTAAAAAGGGCCGGCGGGGTAAGGTCGAACTTAAAACCCAAGTCGTGAAGCTTGGTTACCGCCTGGGCGGTAATCATGTTGGCAAGTTCCTGAATCGTGGCTTTGGCAAGTTCATCAAAGGCTGAAAATTCTTCCTGATTCATGGCGCCGGCCACACGCAAGGCTGTTTCTTTGGTCATATCGAATAAAACACGACCCTCAACATCACCGGCAAGCCCTACCAGCGCCGCGACACCCTGAATCGACATGGTGGTAGGCTTCAGGTAAATTTCGCCGCGTTTAACTTCGGAGTTCATTACTTCTTTTAGAACACTAAAAGCAGCCTCTACAAAGGGGTTAATATACTCAACTCTCATAACACGCTCCTTACTAATTTCTCACACTAGGTATTGTGTACAAATGCCGAAACGATATCATTGGATACGGACGTCCAGCCGGATCCGAAGATTTCCTCATTCTTCCCCAAAATCGCCATCCCCTGATCTTTCACCTTTTCGTCAAGGCTGTCAATTATCCTGTTCTGATCTTCCTTCGAGAAGAACGACAGTATATCACGGGCAAGGACTATATCCAAGTCCGGCAGGGGGTTTTCATTCAGCACATCATGATACTCAAAGACTATCGCATCCTTTATTGCCTGGTTGAAGGAATACCCATTTTTTCCCTGAACCATAAAGGGGTGACAGTATTTGGGAACATCATCCAGATCAAAGACCATATTCGGCGCCTGGCTTATGGCCATAATGTCGCTGTCATTGGCCCAAATCTTGATATGTGCATCCGGATACCTGGACTTGAGTATACACGCAAACGAATAAGATTCATAGCCCTTACCGCAGCCAAAGTTCCACACCTGAACAGAGTTGGAAGCAAGCTTCGGCAGCATATTTTTTACGGCTGAGGCATATTCCTCATCCCAGAAAGCGTTGGTACAGGGTGAAGTAAAGGTTCTGAGGAAATCATCCGCATCGGAAACATCTCTTAACTGGAGATCGCTGTCTGTCCGGTCTGCCCGCCAGTCAGCAAAACGCCTGTTCAGCCATACATCATTAAGCGGTGAAACAACAAAATGTTTCAACGCCGACAGGGCTTCTTTAATGAATTCAAGAGTCGTGTCAGCGGCAATGGTCTGCTGCTCCTGTACCTCCGCGGCTTTGGCGGGCGGTACAAAATAATCGGTGGCATCACTTACCCGGCCCCGGTCTTTTTTGATTTCTTCGCTGATGGCAAAAATACGCACTACATCAAGGATGATGTACAACTCGCCCTGTTTTTCCACCACGCCCGATATATATTTGATGTTAATGTCGCCAAAAATCGGGTGCGGCGGCTGTATTGACTCGTGGTTGATTCCCACCACCTTGTCAATTTTGTCTACAATCGTCCCATATACCTGATCATTGATACGCAAGATCAGCATGTTCTCCTGACCATCGGCCTTTTTATCCAGAGGCAGGTGAAAGAAGGTCCTCAGGTCGATGATGGGGATAATGTCTCCCCGGAGATTATACACGCCCCGTACAAAAGAAGCGGCATTGGGCACAAAGGTAAACTTGTCGGCCTTGGCAATTTCCTTGACATTCATAATGTCAACGCCGTAATCTTTTCCCGCAAGGGAAAAAGTGATTATCTTGAAGTCGACTGATTCAGCCCGCTCTTTCTGTTCCTGCAGATCGGCATTTACCTGGGCAAGGTCTTTTACTATCGCATCCATATTAACCTACCGTGTTGAAGCTTCGCGGATTCGGCGCTGCTC
>JAIRRB010000127.1 GCA_031256195.1 Treponema sp. | reverse complement strand
GCGGATCCGCCTTTTAAGGTATGAGCCGCCCGGAAAATCTCGTCCACAGCGTCTTTATTGGCGCCTTCACTCTCAAGAACCAGAATATTCTGTTCCAGCATATCCACCTGCATCTGGGCTTCGCTGAAAAAATCCTTGAGCAATTCTTCGTTATTAGGATCAAGATAGTCACTCATATATAGTATAATATCTACTAGATTCCGCCTTTAGTCAAGTGGAAAAAGGGCTTTCTGACGGACAAATTTATAAAATATTAACACATGCTACAAGTGTATAATAATATCACTTTAAGCGATATTTTGATAACCGCCTCAACTGACATATACCCGGATTCATGCTATGCTGGGCGGATGAAGTGGATGGTACTCGGCATTGCGGTCATTATGTACGGGGTAATAGTCATTTTTCCCGACCGGAAATCTTTTGCCGCATTGGGAGCGGCGTTTATAATGTTGATACTGCGGGCGGTCAGCCCCGTACAGGCACTGACATTGATTAACTGGAATATATTGATGATTTTCGTGGGGAGTTTGATTATCGCCGAGTTGTTTATCTATTCGCGGGTTCCCGCGGTGATTGCCGATTCCATTGTATTTCATGCCCCCAGCATAGGCTTTGCCATTACGGCGATTTTGGTAATGACGGGAATTATTTCGGCCTTTGTCGAAAATGTCGCCACGGTGCTGGTAATGGCCCCTATCGCCCTCGCTTTTTGCGAAAAACTAAAGCTGAACCCCCGGATGTTTATGGTGGGGCTTGCGGTCATGGCAAACCTCCAGGGTACGGCGACGCTGGTCGGCGACCCCCCCTCAATGATTTTCGCCGATTTTGCCGGTTACAGCTTTAACAACTTTTTCCTGTACCGCGGCAAGCCTTCGATTTTTTTTGTCGTTCAGGCCGGCATGGCTGCCGGAGCCCTGTTTTTTTACTTTTTTTTCACCAAAGCGGGCAGGAGAAGAGCGCTCATCGAAAAGGAAAAAGTCCTTGCCATTGTTCCTTCTGTTTTATTGATACTGATGATTGGGGGGCTTGCGGCATGTTCGTTTTTGTTTGACGGGCTTACCCTGGCTTCGGGTTTTCTGGTTATGGCGCTGGGCGTTTTCGGCCTTGTCTGGTACTGGCTGATACGGAGAGAAGGAATCACACAAGTCCGAAAACTGGTACAGGGGCTTGACTGGGATACGACGCTGTTTCTTATGGGTATTTTTGTGGTCGTGGGGGCCATTGCCGCAACGGGGCTGCTGGATGACCTTACCGTGGTATTATTCCATCTTGCCGGCGGTAATGTACTTGCCGGCTTTTTAGTGATACTCATGGTGTCGGTGCTTATATCCGGTTTTGTTGACAATGTGCCGTATATTATCGTTATGCTGCCCGTTGCGGCACAACTGGCCGTTCAGCTTGCCGTTCAGCCGGAACTGTATATGTTTGCCCTGCTGACCGGTTCCTGCCTGGGGGGAAACCTGACCCCCTTCGGCGCGTCGGCAAATGTGGTTTCGGCGGGTATCTTGCGCAAACAGGGAGTACCGATGAATTTTGGCCAATGGCTGAAAATCGGCGTTCCCTTTACCGTAATCACTACAGCCGCCTCCGCCGTTTTTATCTGGCTGGTCTGGCGCTGACAACAGTTTGCAGTATAATACAGTCACATAACATTGCCATGAAGAAGAAATTAAGCCGGGTTGTATTTCGCAGAAGGGTTTTTGTCATTTTGACCCTTCTGATACAAATTGCCTTTCTCGTGTTTTTGGTTGCAGGGGCCGGGAGTTATTTTCAGTATGCCAACTGGTTTCTCAGAATCCTCAGCATCATTGTTTGCGTCCATGTCTTAAACAAACACGCCAAAGCGGCCTATAAAATCACCTGGATTTTTCTGAATATGCTGTTTCCCATTTTCGGCGGAATTTTGTACATCTTTTTTAATTCGCAGTCAAATCCCCGCAAATTCAGGCGTTTGTTTAAAAAAAATATACACAACAGCCGCGATGCGTTTTATATGTGCGGAGACTGCCTGCCCGATCTGCTCCGGGCATATCCGGAATTCAGTCCGCAGGCCCATTACCTGCAGGACTATGCCGGTTTTCCCGCGTACACCAACACCCAATCGCTGTACTTTGATTCCGGCGAAGCGTTTTTTCAGCGTGTGCTTGAAGAACTGAAAAAAGCCCAAAAGTACATTTTTTTGGAATTTTTTATTCTGCGGGAAGGGGTGATGCTCAACCCCATCATTTCGATTCTGGAACAAAAAGCGCAGGAAGGCCTTGATGTACGGATTATGTACGATGATTTGGGCTGTTTTATGTCCCTGCCGGTACATTACCGGAAAAAACTGGAGGGAAAGGGCATTAAGTGTCTGGTGTTTAACCCGTTCAGGCCCATTCTTTCATCACTGCAAAACAACCGCGACCACCGCAAAATTATTGTCATTGACGGGAAGCTGGCATTTACCGGCGGCCTGAATTTGGCGGATGAGTACATCAACGCGGTTGACCGTTTTGGCCACTGGAAGGACGCCGCCATTATGCTTGAAGGGGAAGGAGCCTGGCCCCTTACCATTATCTTTTTGCAGATGTGGAATATGCAGTCCAGCGTCCACGATTCTTATGAATCCTTTTACCCCTGGAAGGAAAGCCCCTGCGCAGTCAAGCCGGACGGATATGTGCAACCCTATGCGGACAGCCCGATTGATGAAGAAAATGTCGGCGAGCATGTATATATCCAGATTATCAACAAGGCAAAAAAATATGTGTACATTAATACACCTTATTTGGTACTGGACGACAGTCTGCTTTCCGCGCTGGCGCTGACGGCCAAAAGCGGCGTAGATGTCAGAATCATCACCCCCCGCCGCTGGGACAAGTGGTTCGTGGCAATGACTTCACGCTCGTATTACCGGCAGCTTATTTTTGCCGGAGTAAAGGTTTACGAATACACATCGGGCTTTAACCACGGCAAAACTTTTGTCTGTGACGACGCCCTTGCCACGGTAGGAACCACCAACCTGGATTTCCGCAGCCTGTACCTGCATTTTGAATGCGGCGTCCTTCTCTACCACAGCGCGGCTGTTCAGGCAATAAAAGACGATTTTCTGCGGACTATTCCCGCTTCCCACGAAATTACCTTGCAGGAATGCGCCCGCAACGCCCTTCAGCGAATTTTCCTTGATGTGCTGCGTATTTTTGCCCCGCTGATGTAGGGGGGGGGTAAATAAAGCACGACGTTAAGCCGTGTGGTTTTTATGAAATCATGTAGTTAATTAGTTATTCCTCTGTTCCTCCGTGACCTCCGTGGTGAAAAATTTGGAGGGGCTGAATTAATGAGCGGTTTTAAGATTTTTTGTTCCGCTTTCTTAAAGCTTCAAGACATTCCCGTTTGAAAATTACTACCGAAAGGCCCCGGTGTTCAATTTCAGTTTTGAGCCGGGCGGTATTTTCTTCGATAAGTTGTTTTTTCGCGTCCAGTTCTGCAATATGAGCGGGATTTACGCCGCAGCCCAGAATCAGATTCCGCAGTTGGCCGGAAGGAAGTATGGTTTGCTGGCAGCCGGTCATGGCGACTATGGAATTATCAAGTATGATGAGGGTCATGGGGATGTCGGTGACCGCCGCGTCAATAAGGCCGGTAATGCCTGAATGAAGAAATGTTGAATCGCCGATGACGGCAATGCTGTATTTTAGGCCCGCATCCGCCGCTCCTTTCGCCATGCCCACCGACGCTCCCATACAGACTATGCTTTCCGGAACCTGATACGGCGGGGCGGCTCCCAGCGAATAACAGCCTATGTCTGAATTGATTCCCACATCGGGGTGGCCGGGCCGTTCGTCAATGAGCGCCACCGCTTTTTTAATGGTTTCGTAACTGTCGGCATGGGGGCAGCCCTGACAGAGCTGGGGGGGACGAAGGGGAAGACCGGCGGGGTTAAGGCCGGGCACCGTCACAGCGGACCGGGGCGGCAGACCCAGGGCTTGCCGTACATTGTCCGGGTCAAGTTCCCCGGTGCGGGGGACAAGCATTGTTTCGTCTTGCCGGTCATTCAACCTGCCCAAAATGGTGACGGATTGGGGCAAAAGGCCGCGCAGTTTTTCTTCGATAAAGGGCTGCCCTTCTTCGATTACCAGAATTTTTTCCGATGCGGCGCAGAGTCTACGTATCGATTCAAGCGGCAGGGGGTATGCGCCTATGTGCAGCCGCGCCGGAGCGATGCCGCTGCGCAGGGTGGTTAAATCGGCAAGATTTTCTTCATAATAGTTTCCGCCCAGTCCGGCGGTAATTACGGCGAGGTCGTATTGAGTATCGCCGGACAGTTCAAGTTTATTTGCCGGATGAGCGGCGGACCAATTTTGTATTTCGCTCTGTTTCTCGATAAGCGCCGCATAATTTTTGCGGGCAAAGGCGGGGAGCAGCATCCACCGTTCCTTTTCCTGCGTTTTGGAAACCGGTTTTTGCGGCTCAATGTCCTGCGTAGTGATTGTGGCCCGCGCATGGGAAAGCCGGGTAGACAGGCGGAGCAGTACCGGAACCTGAAACCGTTCTGAAATCGCAAATGCCTCGCGGGTCATGGTATAGGCTTCCTGCTGGCTGCGCGGCTCCAGGCAGGGAATCATCGCAAATGCGGCGTAAAAGCGGGAATCCTGCTCATTTTGGGAACTGTGCATCCCGGGGTCATCGGCGGCGGCGATAACCAGCCCGCCCTTTATGCCCAGCAGGGCGGCATTGATAAAGGGGTCGGATGCCACATTCAGCCCAACGTGCTTCATGGTAACAATGGCCCGCCGTCCGGCAAATGAAACGCCCAGTCCCGCTTCAAGGGCGGTTTTTTCATTTGCGCACCAACGCGCTATTTGTCCGCCTTTTTCATATTCGGTTATCAGGTACTCAAGTATTTCCGTTGAAGGCGTACCGGGGTAGCCGTAGGCGGCGCTTATTCCGGCGTGAATAGCGCCTAACGCAACCGCCTCGTCACCCAATAATGCCGGTTGTTTTTTACTCATGCTGGTTACAGCATAATGAACCGGCCCTGTTTGGTCAATGTGTCAATGACACAATACTCCTCTTGAACAAAATAGCCCGCTCAATCATAATAATAAAGGAGAAAATATGTTGAAAGGAAGCAGGCATATATTATGTATGGTGTTCGTTTCCGCATTTATGGTGGCTCTGTTTTCAGGATGTGAAAAACCACCTCGTGTTCAGTCCGGTCCGGTAAGGGGAAATGTCCCTTTCAATACTTCATTCAGGGACATACCCGGCGTCACGCATGATGAAATCAACGCCATTGAAGTTCTGCAAAAAAAGTATAGTTCTTTTGTCTTTGGAACAAACCCCGCCACCGGAGCGTTCACCGGGAAAAACGGCGAAATTGAAGGATATACCGCCCTGCTGTGCGAGTGGCTGACGGCGATGTTCGGAATACCGTTCAGGTCCGCGTTCCATGAATGGGGCGGTTTGCTGAAAGGGCTTGAAAACGGCGAAATTGATTTTACCGACGAAGTGATGGCAACTCCCGAACGCATGAAGACTTATTATATGACCGGCCCCATTATTCAACGCTCGATAAAAATGTACCGTCTTGAAGGCAGTATTCCTCCTGAATATTTCATCCGTTTGCGTCCGCTGCGGTATGCTTTTTTTGAAGGCTCTGTCCTGCGTGATGATATTGCCGGATACGATTTTGAAACCGTTTATATTTCCAGCTATAAGGCCGCTTACCAAATGTTAAAAAACGGCGAGATCGACGCTTATATCGGGCTGGATTCCTCACAAGCCGCCTTCGATGAATATAACGATGTGGTAAGCGAGGATTTTTATCCGCTGACTTTCAGGTCGTCCTGCCTGTCAACGCAAAAGGCGGAACTTCAGCCGGTCATCAATGTACTGCAAAAGGCGCTGGATGACCGCACTTTAAATTATCTTTCCGAACTGTATCAGGCGGGGTATCAGCAATACCTGGAAAACAAGGTGTATAATATGCTGACGGCAGAAGAAAGGGCATACATACAAAACAACCCGGTAATACCTGTCGCCGCGGAGTTCGATAATTATCCGATTTGTTTTTTCGACACCCACACCAATCAATGGCAGGGAATTTACTTTGATACGCTGAAAGAAATCGCACAACTCACCGGACTGACATTTGAACGGGTCAACGATCAGAACGCGCAGCTTCAGGATTTGATTGTTATGCTTGAAAACGGCAAAGCCTTAATCATATCGGAATTGTTCCGCACAAAAGAACACGAAGACCGTTTTTTATGGTCGGAAATTCCGCTTTTGACAGATGATTTTGCTTTTCTGTCCAAATCGGATTTCCGCAGCATCGAAATAAGCCAGATTCCCTATCTGAATATCGGCATCCGCAAAAAGAGCATATATTCTGAATATTTAAAAAAAGTATTTCCAAATCATAAATATCTTGTTGAATATGACACACAGGATGAAGTCTGGAACGCGCTAAAGTCCGGCAGGGCCGATGCGATTTTCGCCTGCCAAAAGAAGCTGGTTACCTACACCAGCTACTATGAGGAAGCGGGCTATAAATTAAATTTAATACTCAATAATGAATTTGATACATCATTCGGTTATAACAGGGACGCCGTTGTTCTCAGATCAATTATCGATAAGGCCCTGTGTGTTATCAACATTAACAATATCTCAAACCAGTGGATGCTAAAATCCTACGATTACCGGTATAAAGTGGTAGAAGCCCAGCGTCCCTGGTTAATCGGCGCGTCAGTTTTGTTTTTCATTGTACTTGTTCTCGTTTCCATTTTTTTAAGAAGAAGCCGTAATACCGGCAGACAGCTTGAAAAATTGGTAGGGCAGCGGACAAATGAACTTGCGCTTCAAACCTCCATGCTTAAAACGATACTTGATTCTCTTCCCGACGCCGTATTCTGCAAGGATTTAAATTTTAAATATACACTGTGCAACAAATATCTGGCGAGTATATTTGGCAAAAAACTGGAAGATTTACTTGGCAAGGATGATGTAACCGGTCCGGGTCTTTCTGCCGAGACAGCGACAATCGCTCATGACACTGATCTAAAAGTTATAAACGAACACCAGCGGCAAACGTATGAGGAATGGATAGCCTGCGGCGACGGCGTCAAACGGCTTTTTGAAACGATAAAAACACCGCTCATACTGAATGACGAAATAATCGGGGTTTTGGGCATAGGGCGCGACATAACCCAGCGGAAAGTGATGGAAGAGGAAGTCCGTACGGCTTCACGCGCCAAGTCCGCTTTTCTTGCCAATATGAGCCATGAAATCCGCACTCCCCTTAATGTTATCATCGGCCTTACGGATTTGGCGCTGGAAGATGATAACCTCAGCAAACATACAGCGGACAATCTGACAAAAATAAGCAACGCGGGCGGTACGCTTTTAAGTATTGTAAACGATATTCTGGATTTTTCCAAAATTGAGTCGGGAAAGCTTGAATTAAATCCTGTCGAATACTACACATCCAGCCTGCTGAACGATATTATTACCCTTGTTGTTACGCGGCTGGGAGAAAAACCCATTACATTCCGCCTGAATATCAACGATGATCTGCCGGGTAAACTGTACGGCGATGATCTGCGGGTGAAGCAGATATTGACCAACCTGCTCAGCAATGCCGTCAAATACACGCATCAGGGAAGTATTGAATTAAGTGTGCGCTGCATACACGAAGCCGTCAAATACACGCACCGGGGAAATATCGGTTCAAACGTGCGCTGTATGTACGAAGGCGATACCATGGGGATGGAAATTAGCGTAGCCGACACCGGAATCGGCATACGAAAAGAAGACCTACAAAAACTCTTTTCAGATTATAACCAGGTTGATGCCCAGGCCAACCGCAATATTGAGGGTACCGGACTGGGCCTGGCAATCACCAAAAGCCTCACGGAGATGATGGACGGAGAAATCAGCGCGGAAAGCGAATACGGCAAAGGCACTACGTTCCGTCTGCGTGTCCGGCAGGGTTTTGCCGATAGTATGCCAATCGGCGCTGCGATTGCGGAAAAACTCCGTAACTTCCACTACACCGAAGACAAGCGCATTGTTACCAAAAGGCTGGTACGTCCCAATTTAAGCTACGCCAGGGTGCTGGTGATTGACGATATGCAGACCAATCTGGACGTAGCGGCGGGCATTTTGCGCAAATACAAAATGCAGGTTGACTGTTTACGCAGCGGGGAAGAGGCGATTGACCGGATACGCGGCGGGAATCCGGTTTACAACGTGGTGTTCATGGATCACATGATGCCCAGAATGGATGGTATAGAAGCGGCGGACGCCATTCGCGCGTTAGGCACGGAATACGCGCGAAAGATACCGATTATCGCCCTGACGGCCAACGCCATTCACGGAACGGAAGAAATGTTTTATGAACACGGCTTTCAGGCATTTATATCCAAGCCGATTGACATAATGGAGATGGATTCCATTATCAGAAAATGGGTGCATAACGAAGCCAGCGCACCGGAGACTGTCGCGTCAGACGAAGACATGATAATAGACATACCGGGAGTGGATACGGAAAAAGGGTCTTCGCTTTACGGCGGAGAGATGGATATTTATCTGCCGATACTGCGTTCTTTCGCCCTTAACACTCCGGATATTTTGAACAAACTGCGGATTGTTTCCCGGGAAACATTGCCTGGCTATGCCATCAACGTACACGGTTTGAAGGGAGCCAGCGCCGGTATAGGAGCGGAAGCGCTGCGGGAAACGGCCCTGAATCTGGAAACCATGTCCAAAGCCGGCGATCTGGACGGGGTCTTGTCAGCGAATGATAAACTCATCGAAGATGCGCACAGCGTTGTGGCAAATGTACAAGCCTGGCTGGAACGTTACGATGCCGGTCATAAAAAGCCCCGCTTAAAAGCCCCCGACTGGGATGTCCTGATACGCCTGCGGGAAAGCTGTGAAGATAACGATATAAGCGGCATTAATCAGGCCATGTCCGAACTGGAAAGCGCCGATTACGAAGAAGGCTCAAATCTGGTGGCATGGTTAAGGGAAAAGATTGATACAGCGGAATTTGCCGAAGCGGCGATGAGGCTTGCCGCGGAAGAATTGGGCAGATAACAGCTTACAGCGTATCCGGTGAATCAAGGCGGGCGGGAAGCTGCATGGTAGTTTCCAGATAGCCCATGCTGCGTTTTTTTATGTCAATTTCCATAAGGGCATAACCTTCTTTTTCATAAATACGGAAACCCCGTATATAAACAGGGTCCTGATCGGAAATATTTGCCTCATCCGCGATAGAACCACGGACAATTTTTTTTACCAGATAGGTAGAAGACCAGGATTTTCCCTGACCGGGGGAGAGTATCATTCCAAAGAGAGGGGCGGCAAGGCGTTCACGGCTGTCCAGTTTTGCCGCGTCGCCGAGGGGAAGTTCGGGACGGGGAACGGTCATTACCAGACGGCGCTTGAGTCCGCCGTCCGGGTCCTGAGTTTCCAGGGCCACCAGTTCGCCGGGGCGTGACTGAAAAATCGCATCTTGTAGGACGGGAATAAGCAGGCTTTGGGGGGCCTGTATCTCGCGGCCGTTCAGCGTTTTGATGTAACTGCCTTCCGGTACACGATGGTGAGATGAGGGAGTGTTAGGAGCAACATAAATTACTTCCGCCCCGCGGGAAGTTTCGCTGAGGGCCATGCCAAGCCAGGGACGTTCCGCCTTACCGCCCCGCATCATGGCGGGAAGGGCGGCGGCAAGCCGTTCCGCGGGAACAGCGAAATTCAGCCCCTGATATTGCTCAATACCGGCAAAAACAATGCCCACCAACCGGCCCGATGTGTCCACAAGCGGACCGCCGGAATTGCCGGGGTTCACCGCCGCGTCCATCTGAATAACATCCCCTATCTGTAAAAAGCGGCGGCTCAGGGCCGAAACAATGCCGGAGGTAACGGTTTTTTCCAGCCCGCCCGGCGACCCGATGGCAAGAACCGTATCGCCCACCTGGGGTATTACCCGGTCTATTATGGAAAATACAAATTCACCGGGATATTCCGTTTTAATTAACGCAAGGTCCAGTGTCTTGTCCCAGCCAATTACCCGTGCGGGAATGCGGGCGCTGGCAGCATCGCCCATCCGTATATACATCCGGGAATAACCTTTATACTTCGGGTCTACTTCGCTTGCAATAACATGGTAATTGGTTATCATCAGACCGGATGAATCAACAAAAAATGCGGAACCGAGAACCTTGTCCGCATAACCCCTGCCCCGTTCAATTTTTATGCCGCGGTCTATCAACACCGTGGCAACGCCCTTGAGCATGGCCGCAACACTGTCAGAACCCCGGACATATTCACGGATATCAGCGGACACTTTTCCCGCAACGCCCGCCCGTTCCGCAATGGCAAAAAAACAGGCCGCCGTCCGCCGCTGCTTTACTGACGCCGCCCGGTCAAGAAAGAGCAGGGCATCTTCCGCCGAAAGGGGACGTAATTCGTTGGCCTGCACCGCCGCCAAAAAAGCGCCCAGGTTATCGCCATCCTGCAGCTTTTTTTTTGCTCCGGCAAGAATAAGGTCCGGCTCCCGTGCGGCGGCTTCAGGCAGTGAGTCCAGACTTGTCAGAGAACGGCTGTAGGAAGCGGCATCGTCCCAGCGTTCCTCGGCCATCGCCTTTTCAAGAAGATTCTGTAAACTCTCAATCGCCTCTTTTTCCAGCGCCAAAAGGTCATCGGTTTTGACTTCAGCTTCGATTTCGGTTTCATCACCGATAATCCGGTAAGCCTCACGGTAAGCGCCAATAAGGTCTATTGCCTTTACCGGATTTTGGCTAACCTGCTCTTTAATATCATCAAACCGTATTTTTCCGGTGGAGCGGCGGGGGGCAAGCCGCGCCTCCTGTTTTTCAACCGTAGTGCAGGATATTACCAATAAAGTAAACAGGAAAAAGATTAACTTTAACCCTGTTTTATTTTTCATATTCACGCTTTCCATCGCCGTCCAGGTCCCATGAATAAATACTCGAACCGTCTTCCCGGTACCGTTCGGCGGTTGAAAAAACGCCGCCGCCATTCCAGTCGCTTTCCGATGATTGCAGGACGCTTTGACCGCCGGACGCGGTCTTGCGGAAACGCCGGACGGTTTCCATACGTCCATCCATGTCCAAATCCAGCCGCTGAACAAGGGGATACCCGTTCTCAAATTCCGTCACCGAAACAACCATACCGTTCAGCGTAACTTCAGCGCGAAAGGGTATGCCCCGCTCCAGAAACACCTGTTCCACGCCGCCTTCAAATTCGGCGCTGGGACGCTGAACGGAAGCGGCAAACAAGGCAAGCATGCGCCGACTTATGCCCGGGCCGAAGGAATCACGCCGGGGAAACAAAAGACCGGCATAATTGTCGGTTGCGCCAAGTTCCACAAAATTAACGGGAGCAAACTGAAATCCTCCCGGCGCAGGCAGGTAGTTTTCGTTTTCCAGCACCGCCCGCTGTACGGCAGGATAGCGTTCCCAAACAATTAACGCTTCCGCCCTGCCGTTTTTCTGCATTGGCAGGAATGCCGGCAGAGTCGCCAGTTCCGCCCGCTGGGGCGTACCCGCGTTAAACGAAATAAACAAATCGGTAATGCCGTCCTGATCGGTATCGCAGTAATACTCCTGCAAATTTCCCTGCCGGTAAACAGCGCGGCTTTCCGCATAGCCGTCACCGTCCTCATCATCGGTTATTGCGCCGGTAAAGGAATGAAGCCTGCGGACCAGATGATCTCTCCCTTCCTCGCTGCGAAGCAGGTTACCGACATGAACAATAACTTCCCTTTCCAGAATAGTTTCCGTAAATAAATCATCTACCGCATCAATGTCATCGAGCAGTCCCAAATTCAGCGCCGGTATTAACGAAGCGGGATGCGGCCTGAAACCGGCTTCCGGGCGGGATTTCAGGGAACCGGCGCGATAAGCCGCTACCAGCCGCCGCGCTTCCGCGTCATTATTGATAAAGGGAGCCGCCATCCATGCCAGTTCCGGGTCAGCTTCCAGAAGAAAAGGCAGCCGCCGCAGGGCAACTTCCACAAGGGCGCTGTTGTCCCGGTCAAGATTGCCCCCCCGCGCATAATTAAGAAGCATACGCAGGGGGCGGGGGTCGCGGGGATAGCGATCCAGCGTTTCCAGCATACGGCGGCGGAATTCCGCCGGAACAGGCAGGCCTATCAGACCGGGAGTTAGTTTTTCTCCGCTGCTGTCCCTGTTAAGAGTAAGCCCTTTAAGGGCGGCAAGGCGCAGCAGGGCCATGTCGGCGTTTTCACCGGCAATGGTTTTATATACGGCAAGCGTGTTCAGCGCCGAGAAATAACGGCGCAGGGTGATAAGCTGATCCGCCTCCAAAAGCCGCGCCTGGGCTTCGGTGTAGTATCTCCAACGCCGTGTTCCTATGGCCCGTTCCAGGGATGCCAGCACCAATCTGCGGTCTTCGTTTTCCTGGGAGCGGGCCAGCGCCAAAAGGTAGGAAATATCCGATGAAACATCGGCAAAATCAACAGCCCGCTCAAGCGCGGCACGAGCCTGAGCCCAGCGCCCCGCAGCAATGGCATCTTCCGCCCACAGCAGGTATTTTTCCGCAACAGCGGGGTCTCCCCGCTCTTCGGGCCAGTCGTCAAACTGACCGAACTGGTCAGACTGGTCAGGATTTTTTGACTGTGCGGATAAACCAACGGTAAAAGACAGGCCCAAAACAATCGTCAACAAAACTATCAATACATTATTCTTTACCCAGGAAATAGCCGGATTCATGTTATGTGTTCTCCGGCATCGGCTGCGGGCAGATGTAAAATCACCCGCACCTCATCATCAATGAGGGTTTCCCGGCTGAGCAGGGCATCGGCAAGCGCTTCAAGCCCCTTCCGGTGTTTTTTGATGATACGTTCCGCTTCGCTCCGCGCGCGGTCAAGAATTTTTTTAACGGCATTGTCAATGCGCCGGGCGGTTTCCTCCGAATAATCCTGATGACGGGCGATTTCCTTGCCCAGAAAAATAGGTTCTTCCTCTTTACCGTAAGCCACCGGCCCCAAATCATCGGCCATGCCCCATTCGCAGACCATGTGGCGGGCCATTTCCGTCGCCTGTTGAATATCCTGTTTGGTGCCGGTTGTGGTCTCATTATAGAAAAGTTTTTCCGCAATCCAGCCGCCGTAACAGATGGCAATGCGGTCTTCTATCCAGCCTCTGGTTCGGCTGTAGGTATCTTCTTCGGGCAGAGACAGGGCCATGCCGAGCGCCCGTCCGTGGGGAACTATGGTAACTTTATGGAGGGGGTCGGCGTTTTTCAGGAAATAGTGCAGCAGGGCATGACCGGCCTCGTGAGTTGCTGTCATGCGGCGTTCCCTGTCCGACACCACCAGTGTCGTGCGGGCAATGCCCATCAGTATCTTGTCCCGCGCTTCCTCAAAATCGAGCATTTCCACTTCCGGCTTGTCTTTGCGGGCGGCGAATAAAGCCGCCTCATTGACCAGATTGGCAATATCGGCGCCGCTCATCCCCGGCGTTGCCCGCGCGATGCGGGAAAGGTCAGTGTCCTTGCTCATGGGTATCTTTGCCGCGTGAATCTGTAAAATCGCCTCGCGTTCCTTGATGTCCGGCATGGCAACCACCACCTGCCGGTCAAAGCGGCCGGGCCGCAGCAGGGCGGGGTCCAGTACGTCGGGCCGGTTGGTAGCGGCGAGGATTATCACCCCGTCTTTGGAATCAAAACCGTCCATTTCAACTAACAGTTGATTCAGGGTCTGTTCGCGTTCATCATGGCCGCCGCCGTAGCCCGCGCCGCGGGTACGGCCTACCGCATCCAGTTCGTCAATAAAAATAATGCAGGGGGCGCTGCGCCTGCCCTGCTCAAAAAGGTCCCGGACGCGGCTTGCCCCCACCCCGACAAACATCTCCACAAAATCGGAACCGGACATATGAAAAAAGGCAACGCCCGCCTCTCCGGCGACCGAACGGGCCATCAAAGTTTTGCCGGTGCCGGGCATTCCCACCAGCAGCACCCCTTTGGGAATCCTTGCCCCCATTTTGGTAAATTTCTGGGGATTTTTCAGAAAGGCAACCACTTCTTCCAGTTCGTACTTGGCGTCCTTTTGGCCCGCCACATCGGCAAAACTCACCTTTTTGCCCTCATCGTGGTAACGCTTTGCCCGGCTTTTGCCAAACTGGAAGGCCCTGTTTCCCCCTCCCGGCATATTTCTGAACATCATGTAGATGATAAAGACAAACAATATCCAGGGCAGGAAATTAATTATCATGCCCCAGAAATTCGTCCTGGCCGCCGCACCGGAAATATTAACATTTTTTTCCCTTAATACGGAAAGGAGACTGGGGTCCTGATAGGGAATACGGGAACGCAGGCGGACAGGGTCCTGCGCGGACTGCCCTTTCAGAACGATGTCCAGCGTATTGTTATCGTTAATCGTCACTGAATCAATCTGGTTTTGTTCAAGGTAATTGGCAAAGTCCGAATAACGTATCTCCCGTATCGGGGTAGAAGTCCCTCGGGAAAAGTACGCGATAAACAGCGCCGCCATTATCAGAAAAAAAATCAAAGCCAGACCGCTGGGTCTGCCTCCCTGCATGGGGGGACGGGGCGGCACAGGCCGTTCCGGCTGCTTTCTATTTTGGTCGTTAAACATCTATACCCCCATTATTAAGATTACATGAGCCGGGCGCATTAATCAACATATCCCGCCCTGAAATGCTCAACTTGACCCACAATCGAAATAAATCGCGGCAGGGGAAGGCGCTGCGGGGCGGCAAAACGCTTGTGGAATCCGCCTACGCAGCCACCCAGCACTTAAATTACCATGCATACCGTAATTACAATGCAATTATTATCTGATTTAAGTGCTGGGCTTTTATTGTCCCTACCCTTGTTACTGTTTTTCGCTTGTCTGCTCCGGCGGGGAATTCCAAATGTTTTGCCGCCCCGCAGCGCCTCCCCCTGCTGAAATAAATCTGTAGGTCAAGTTGAGCACAGAACGGACGAGGTATGGTTGTTTTAGTAAGGTCGGACTAATCGCCTCCAAAGGAGGCGCGTCCGCTTTGTCTCGGAGTAAATACCTTTTTTAAGCGCCCAAAGGCTCCTCCGCTAAAGCGGGTTCCTGGGTATGTACTCCTCGCATACAATCAACTTGCGAGACCTGTTTTTTTTCACTGAAATAACAATATTTTCGCCTTTACGCCGCAAATCCAGCAATCCCAAATCAACCGCCGTGATTTTTCCCCCGGAAAAATGGCGAATGTTCATCCGGCGAATATTTACCCGGCGGACTTCAGTCCGTTTATTCCCGGAAAGCGCCGTTTGGCTGTCTGACAGGAGCCGGTCTATTCCCTGAAAAAGGGCTTCCTCGCGGATAATGGCGGGTTGGGCATAAAAAAATTCCGCATTGGTGCAGAGGGAATGGGGAGCGGAAGACTGCCAGCAGATGCGGCGGCTTGCTTCATCACCGATAAATTCAGCGCTCAGGGATTGAGTTTCGGCAAGCGCCGTCAGCGTTGTCCGCCACTGGGGAAAATGTTCATTGAGCTGGGGGATCAGACAGTGCCGTATCCTGTTGCGCAGAAATTTGGTTTCCGCATTGGTGGAGTCCTCCCGCCAGGCAATATTCCTATCTATTAGATAGTTAAGCACATCAAATCGATATAGTGTAATTAAAGGCCGCAGCAGACGGCCCCGGCGGGCGGGCATGGCGGCAAGGCCGGACGGCCCCGCTCCCCGCAGAATCCGCATCAACGCCGTTTCCAGCATATCATCCGCGGTGTGGGCCGTTAAAACCCGTACCGCCAGCAAGGTCATCGGCAAGGCCGAAAATCCCCTATCCTTAATACGCCGCACTTCGCGGAACCATGCACGGCGGCGGTACAGCCGCGCCGCGGCTTCAATGCCAATGCCCCGCTCTTTGGCGGTTGCCGCTACTTTCCCCAGCGCAATGGAAACAATGCGGCAGGGTATGCGGAATTTTTTGCACAGGGAACGGACAAATTCAGCGTCGCCCCGGCTTTCCGCCGGAGGGCGAATTCCATGTTCAATGTGAATACAACGGAGGCTAAAAGCCGGCTTCCCGGAAGCTGTTTGGTTTAAAGCCAGACCCCGGTCTCTGACAGCGGCAAGGGCGGCAAGCATAGCGGTAGAATCAGCCCCGCCGGAAACAGCGGCAAGCAGTACCGCCCCCGGCGGACAATTGACAAGGGCGGCGGCAACAGTATCTTCAAAAGCCGAAGTAATGGGAGTCTGTCCATAATGTGTCTCCATTATGGACAGGCTACCTTGAAAACCGCATTTTCGCAACCTTTAGGTGAGAAAATGCAGGTCTGTTCACAAAAGTAACCGACTTTGTGAACAGACACTCATTAAGTTTTCTTCTCTCCCTTGTCTTTGGCGGCAGGAGCGGCACCCGCGGCAGGAGCGGCGCCCGCAGCAGGAGCGGCGCCCGCGGCGGGAGCGGCGCCCGCGGCAGCCTCGGCTTCGGCAACAGGAGCGGCCTCAACCTTGGCAAATTTCACCAAAGCCACAACCTGATCTGCGGCGGAAAGAAGCCGCACCCCTGCCCCCAGAGGTATATCCCGCACATGGAGGGACTGGTTAACTTTCAGGCCGGAAATGTCAACTTCAATCCGTTCCGGCAAATCTTTGGGCAGACATTCAACTTCGATTTCGTGCAGCGGGGTTTCAAGAATACCACCCTCGCGGACACCGGCCGGATTCCCGCTCAGATGCAGAGAAACCCTTGCCCGCAGGAGAACACCGCTTTCTACTTCGTAAAAATCGACATGAAGGATATTGCCGTCAATAATGGTTCGATGGGTATCCTTTACAAAGGCATCGTAAGACTTGCCTTCAACCTCAACCTTTACAATGGTACTTTCGGAAATGTTTTTGACGCTCCGGACAAATTCCTGGGCGTCAAGGTCCAGGGAAACCGCCTTCCCGCCTCTTCCGTACAATACTGCCGGAATACGGCCATTCCGCCTCATCCTGCGGGCCTCCGCCGATCCTGATTTTTGCCTGTTTTTGGCTGCTAAAACTACCTTACTCATTACTGCACCTCATTAAAATTTGCTTCTTTGGGACGACAGGGTTCGAACCTGTGAATGCCGGAGCCAAAACCCGGTGGCTTACCGCTTGCCTACGTCCCAATCAGGATAACATTAGAGTTGTTCGGAAACTTCAGTTTCTGAACAACTTCCATATAAAATCACAGTTTTACAGGCCGTAGGCCGGAAAACTGCAAGGCTTGTGAGGGAACCATCGTGTTCAAAAAAAACACGCCGGGTTCCCGAACAAGCCCATTGTAGCAAAATGGGAAAATAATGGCAATGGTTTCCGCTACTGGGCCATGACAACAGCAGTTGCTTTTATTTAGTACAAACCAGCCAGAGGGGGCGCTGCGGGCTAGCGAAAACGCTTGTAGAGCCTGCCACAAACCTTCGGTTCGACGGAGATTCCCCCTACCGGAATAAATCCGTTGGTTAAGTTTAGCCTAAAGGAACGGAGTATTAAACCCTCCGTGACCTTTGTGATAAAATTTTTAAGGGTTTTGGTCGGGCAGGGCCAATGCCAGCACTTCTTCAAAACGTTCAACCGGGTGGAAACTTATGTCTTTTTTCACATAATCCGGAATGTCGTCCAAATCGCGCTCGTTTTGTTTGGGGATAATAATATGCCGGGCCCTGTTCCGCCGGGCGGCAATGGTTTTTTCTTTAAGGCCGCCTATGGGCAGCACATGACCGGTCAGGGAAAGCTCGCCGGTCATTACCATCCGGCCGGTAACCACCTGCTCCCGCATTAACGAAAGCAGGGCCGTCGCCATAGTTATTCCCGCCGAGGGGCCGTCTTTCGGTGTTGCGCCTTCGGGAATATGCAGATGAATGTGATTACATTCAAACCAGTCCTGGACTACATTGTAACGTTCCACGGCCAGTTTGCGGGCCACGGTCATGGCAATGGCGGCGCTTTCTTTCATGGTATCGCCCATCTTGCCGGTAAGAGTCAGCCCTCCCTCCTTTCCGGGAACCGAAGTCGCCTCAATGACCAGTGTGTCGCCGCCCATGCTGGTCCAGGCAAGCCCCACCGACATACCGGGCTGGTCAGCCTTTTTAATATCACCTTCGGGAAAAATCGGCTTGCCCAAATGTTTTTCAATGAGTTTTTTGTCGATGGAAAATTGAATGTTTTCCGCTTTCTTTACGGAGGATTCCGCCGAAACAGCGGTAACATTTTCAGCCTCTTCACTTTCAACTATCTGTTTTGCCAGTTTACGGTGAATTTTGTCAAGGTTTTTTTCAAAATTACGTACACCGGCTTCGCGGGCGTATGCATTGGCAATGTGCATAAGACTGTCTTTGGTGTATTTTACCTGATTTTTTTTCAGGCCGTTTTTCTCCAGACTTTTGGGAACCAGATACCGTTTGGCTATCTCCAGTTTCTCCGTATCAATATAACCGGGCAGTTGAATAATCTCCATGCGGTCCAGAAGCGGCGGAGGAATCGTATCCAGGGTATTGGCGGTGACAATAAAAAATATCCGTGAAATATCAAAAGGGAGGTCCAGGTAATGATCCCGAAAAGCCGAATTTTGTTCCGGGTCCAGCACCTCCAGCAGGGCGCTGGCAGGATCGCCCTGATAGCTTGCCCCCATTTTGTCAATCTCGTCAATCATGAACACCGGGTCTTTGGTTTTAACGATTTTAATTCCCTGAATAATTTTTCCCGGCATTGCGCCTATGTAGGTGCGGCGGTGTCCCTTTATCTCGCCTTCGTCACGCATTCCCCCAACCGAAAAACGGAAAAACTGTTTACCCAGGGCGCGGGCAATGGATCTGCCGACCGATGTCTTCCCAACGCCGGGCGGCCCCACCAGGCAGATAATGGAGCCTTCGGGAATTCTGGTTTCGGAGGATGTACTTCCCGTTGAGCCGTTGCCGCTATAACGGCCCTTGAGTTTTCGCACGGCAAGATGTTCCACAATACGGCTTTTTACGTCTTTAAGGCCGTAATGGTCGGATTCCAGAATCGCCTGGGCGTTTTTCATGTTAAAATTTTCAGTTTCAGGCATATTCCAGGGAAGGCTGACAATCACATCAAGATAATTGCGCGTAACAATAAATTCAGAGGAATTTGGCTCCATCAGGTTAAATTTTTCAAGTTCCTGCTCAACAATTTCTTTTACTTCCCCTTCAAATTTGAAAGCGTCAATTTTTTCCTTAAAACGCTGATAATCGGAACTCTTGGCGTCGGTGGTCATTCCTAATTCGCCCTTTATCGCCTTGAGTTCCTCCTTAAGAAAATAATCCCGCTGCGATTTTTCAATTTTTTCATTAATTTCTTTTTGTATTTTTTTTTGAATTCGCAGCAGTTCCTGTTCTTTCTTGATGAATACCAGTACCTGCTCCATACGTTTGCGTACATTGAGAATTTCAAGAGTCTTTTGCTGCTCTGCCCTGTCAATATTAAGAATACTGGTAATAAAATCGGCAATTTTGCCGGGATGATCGATATTGATCATGTTAAGGCGCATTTCTTCGGAAAACAGGGGATTGTTTTCGGAAATCTGCTTCATCTCGGAAATAAGGGCGCGGGTAAGGGCCTTTACTTCGCTGGTATTATCCTCTTCCTCCTCAAGATACTCTACCGCCACTACAATGGGGTTACTGGCGTGGAGTGTCTTTTTTATCCGAAAACGTTTGAGTGTGGAGATAAAGATATTCAGCCCGCCGTCGGGAAGGTTGATCTTTTTGACGATCTTTGCCACCGTCCCTACCTTGTACAGATCGCCGGCGGAAGGCGCTTCGGTCTCGTTTTGCAGCATCACGAGGCCGACCAGCGCATCGCCTGTTACGGCATCATCAACAACTTTGACATCAACGGGGTTTCCTATCATGATAGGGGTAAAAATCCCCGGAAAAATCGGCCTGCCCATCAGCGCCACTATTGGCAGCCGGGGGGGAAGAAACTGGTCAATCGGCACTATTTGGTCTGACATAGGATTACTTATACTATCGCAAAAAAAACCGGAAAAGGCAAGAATCCCTTTTAGTTAGGTTTTTTCCTGCGGTGTTATGGCGTCCCGGTGAATAAGTTTTTCACTCTCCAAAAGATCATGATTAATATGGTCAATGGCTGCATGAACATCTTCCACGTATTTTCGCAAAATGCCGTTCAGATTGTCGGGAAGCAGGTTGGGCGGCTTCAAAAGTTCATAGACATGAATATCTGTAATTTTTGCAATTTTTATCATAGTCGCCAGTGATGCCCATTTTTTTCCCGCTTCGATGTCGTTTATAAAATTGGTAGAAACACCGGCCCTTTTGGCAAGCGCAATTTGAGTAAAACCTAAATCGTGGCGGATTTTTTTGAGATTTTGGCTGAAGATTTCATGCAGCTCATTTTCTGTTTCTGTCATAACCGGCCTTCCTTTTTTTCAGGGAAATTACCGCTAACGTTGAATTCTGGCGGAACCGCCCTTGGCAAAGGCTTCCACCTGATCCAGGCTTACCATGGAAGTATCACCCGGAGTGGTAGTTAGCAGCGCCCCATGCGCCCAACCGAGCCGCAGGGCTTCTTCGGGACTTTTGCCGCTTAAAAGGCCGTAAAACAGGCCCGCGGCAAAACCATCACCGCCGCCTACGCGGTCATATACGTCAAGCTCGGCGGCAGGAGCCTGATAATTTTTACCGTCCAGCCACAGCACGGCGCTCCATGAGTGGCGGTTGGTAGAATGGACTTCGCGCAAGGTGGTTGCCACCGCCTTGATATTGGGAAAATCCTTAATCACGCTTTCCATCATGCCAAAAAATGCGGATGGGTCGAGTTTACCTTTCGCTTCAACATCCTGCCCCTTGAGGCCCAGACCTTTTTGCAAATCTTCTTCGTTGCCGACAAGCACGTCAACATAACCCGTTATCTTGCGCAGGGTTTGGGCGGCTTTTTCACCGGCCTGTTCCGTGCTGAGGCCCTGTTCCGCCGCGGCAACCGCCCAGAGTTTTGCCCGGTAATTCAGGTCAAAGGAAACCACGGCCCCCGCTTTTTTGGCGGCTTGCATCGCTTCAATCACCAAATCCGCAGTGGTGGGCGAAAGGGAACTGAAAATCCCCCCCGAATGGAACCAGCGAACCTTCGGCGTTCCCGGTGAGCCAAAAATCATATTCCAGTCAAAACTGCCCGGTTTAAGCTGCTGCGCCGCCTCATTGGAACGGTTGTAAAACACCACCGGGGCGCGCACGCCCTGCCCGCGGTCGCTCCACACCGTTGCTATATTCGGCCCCCGCACACCATCATGCTTGAAACGTTGAAAATAGGGCATTACCCCTGCTTTTTGCACCGCCATCTCTACTTTGCGGCCAATAGGGTAGTCCACCATCGCGCTGGCAATGGCGGTTTTTAATCTGAAACAGGTAGAAAGGTTAGAAGCGACGTTGTATTCCCCGCCTGATACATGGAGCAGATATTCGTTGGCTTCCGTAAAGGGAATAATGCCCGGATCGAGCCGGGTTACCAAAGCCCCCAAAGCCAGCAAATCATGAACCGTCCCGGCGGATGCCGGAATTGATAAGGCTGCCATATTAACCTCCGTAACTTATTTTTACCATTTTTCAAGAGTAACAACAAGCCTTAAGAACTATGCCAAAAACACGGTTCCCTTTTGACGGCCTGCGGCCAGAGCTTCCAGACAGCGGGGTTTGCCGCCGTGGGCAAGTATCGTGGGAATGCCGTAGGAAGAGGCCCGCTGCGCCGCCGTGAGTTTGGTAGCAATTCCTCCTGTGCCAAAATTGCTTACCGCGCCTATGCTGACATTGGCGCGTATTGAATCAATATTACTGACTGCTTCAACCAGTTCCGCATCGGGGAATTCCTTGGGGTTTTTGGTATACAGCCCGTCAATATCGCTGAACAGCACCAAAAGGTCTGCGCTCCAGAGAATCGCCGACTGGGCCGCCAGGGTGTCATTGTCGCCGATTTTTATTTCCTCAACCGATACCGTATCATTTTCATTGATAATGGGGATAATGCCCTCATCAACCAGAGTAAACAGGGTGTTTCTCATGTTGAGGGTTCTGATGGAGTCGCCAAAATCATCCTGGGTAAGCAGAATCTGGGCTATATGGCGGCTATGAGGCTCAAAGGCCCTTTGCCAGGCTTCCATAAGCTGTACCTGCCCCACGGCGCAGAGGGCCTGCCGGTAATGCAGGTCTTTTTTACGGGCCCATTTGTCCAATGTGGAAAGGCCCGCCACCTGCGCGCCTGAGGAAACAATGACAATCTGCTTGCCCCCGGTACAGAGTTCTGCGGCTTGTCCGGCAAATTCCTCCAAAAAAGCGGCATTGATTTTTCCCTCATTTCCGGCAAGGGTATTTGACCCAAACTTAAAGACAATCTTCCGCGCTGAAGCGATAAGTTCCTGTATTGTCATGCTCTATAATTTCTCTTTTTGGTAATTTATTCTAGTCCTGCCTTGACCTGCGGCGCTTTTTTGTGGTATAAAAACCTGTCAGTGCGATGATCAGGGGGAAACCTTTTGAAATATTCTAATCCGGCGAGTCTTGCCATTATTGCCTGCCCCGGCGGCGAGGTTTTTGCTGATGAGGTGATTATCCACCTTAAAAAACTGTATCGCCGTTACAATGAACGGCAGGCGGCGGAACTTGCCCGGCGTTATGATATGGACGCCGAAAAAGTTAGCGGACAGATCAATTTTATAGACGAGATTGTTTTTTACGGAAAAAATAAACACCATGTTCCCAAGCTGAAAATTCCGGTAAAATTTACCTGCTTTCCCAATGGGGAATTCAAAACGGAAATTCAGGAATCAATCCGGGGCAAGGATGTATATATTTTTCAGGATGTCGAAAACCATTACCCCCTGCGTTTTTCAGGCTGTGAAAACGACGGAAGAAGGCTTTCAATAAATGATCATCTGATAATGCTTTTTGTTACCATTGATGCGGCACGGCAGGCGGGGGCCGGGCAGATAACGCTGGTTATTCCCAATTATCCCTATGCCAGACAGCACAAGGCAAAGGGCAGGGAAGCGCTTACCGCATCCCGTATCGGAAAAATGTTTGAGGGTCTGGGAGTTTACAATGTTATTACTCTGGACATCCATTCACGGGATATAATGAATTCCTTTACGCAGATGCGGCTGGAAAACCTGCACGCCAGTTATCAGATAATCAGAACGCTTACCAATATAGACGGTATCCTTAACGATGATTTTGTGGTTGTTTCTCCGGATACCGGCGCGGTAGACCGGAATAAATTTTTTGCCTCGGCGCTTAAAAAGCCCCTTGCTCTGTTGTACAAGGAACGTGACTATTCAAAAATCAGCAAGAGCGCATCGGAAACCAATATTTCCCAGATACGGCTTTTGGGCAATGTGCGGAACAAAACGGTTTTTATGGCCGATGATATGCTTGGTACGGGGGGGACGCTGATAAAGGGGATGAAAATACTGAAAGAAAACGGCGCCCGCCGGATTATTTGTTCAATCAGCCTGCCCCTGTTTTCAGGCGATGCGGTTACCCATCTTGAAAACGCCTACCGGGAAGGATTATTTTTCCGTATCATCGGAACCAATGCCATTTATCAGGAAGAAGTGCTTGAACGTGAGTGGTACATCAGCGTGAATATTTCGAGCCTTTTTGCCCAGGTTATTGCCCGCTTGCACCGTAACCTTTCAATTTCAAGTCTGCTGGATAACCGTGAAATTATTAACCGCCTGCTGGCCGGCGCAAAGGAACAAGACTCGCAGAATGAATTGCCTTTTCAGCAAAGTGAAAACGAATAAATGAATGAATTATGAATATGGAATTTTTTGCCGAATCGCTGGCTGAAATTTGCGCCCATTCGCTGGTTGCCCCGGGCAGACCGCTGCGCTGGGTGATTATCGCCAATCCCCGCGCCGGCGGTTTTGTTATGCGGTCGCGGCGGAAAAAAAGCCGCCAGGTTCTGGAAGCGTGCCGTGCGGCGGCGCAATCAAATCCCCTGCGGGAAAATTGCGCTCCTTTGGAGTCTGTCGTGGAATTCGGCGCCGGTACCGCCCTTGCCGGCTGCGGTCTTGTTCCCACCAGGGGGCCAGGTTCCGCTGCGGGAATCGCCAGAGTTTTGGTTAATGAGGCTCATACCGCCCTGAACAAAATTGACGCTTCGGTTTCTCAAGCCTCGGCTTTTCAAGCCGCGCCCTTTTACCTGCTTATTACCGCCAGCGGCGACGGCACGAGCCTCGAAGCGCTTTCCGTTCTGTACCATGCGCCTGTTTCAGTACGTTCAAATATAGCGGTTCTCCGCCTGCCCATGGGAACCGGCAATGACGGCGCGGATTCCCCGCATCTTGCCCGCGCCCTTGAACTTTTAATTAAGCCGTCACGAATTGAATTGACTCCCGCGGTACGGCTTATTCCCGCCTCCGGCAAGGCCGACGGCGGCCTCGCTGAATCAAAAGGCCCCTTCCTCGCTTTTAACATCCTTTCCGTGGGTCTTGATGCCTTTGTTACCCACATGACCAACAAAATGAAGGGAAAATTTCCCGGTGATTTTTATAAACTCTGGGTGGACATTGCCGCGTTGCTCTATGACCGCCTGTACACAGTCGGTCATCTTGATATACGGGCCCTGGACGGGCAGGGCGGGGAAGTTTGTTCATTCCGCGAAAAACTCCTGCTGCTTGCCGTCGGCATATCCGGACACCGAACCTACGGTTCCCAGAAAAAGATTCTCCCCGATGACCGGAACGTATGCGCCCTCAAACAGATGTCCCTGCTGCGCAAATTGGCCCTCAAAGGGCTGTTTGCCGCCGGCACCCACATCGATAAACCCGAATCAATACTGTTCAATGCCCGCCGCATAGAATTCTCCGGCGAACACCCGATTCTGGCCCAAATGGACGGCGAAACGGTTTTATTGCAGCGGGAAGATTTTCCCGCCGTGATGGAACTTACCGATCCGGTAATACCGGTTTTGAAAGCGGCAGACCAATAAGTAAGAATTTAACCACGGAGGTCTGCTGACCTACGGTCAGCTTGGAGTACTGTTGCCCTGTCGGACAACTGCTATCTTCGATAGCCTGGAGTTTTTGGTACGAAAATCATCTTCTCTTCCGTGAAACTCCGTGTACTTCGTGGTAAAAATTCCTTCAAGACATCTTTTCTGTTTCACGTCCTAAAAATGTTGGGCCTTCAGGGACTTGAACCCCGGACCTACAGATTATGAGTACGGAAAAGCCGACCCAAAATACAAAACCTAGGGTGTGTTCACACTAAATAAAAGTGATATAGTAAAAGCAAATGAAACTAAACGAAAAACAATACAAACGCATAGCGGGCTTGCTGCCCAAGCAAAGAGGGAATGTGAAAATTGACAACCGGG
>JAIRRB010000216.1 GCA_031256195.1 Treponema sp. | reverse complement strand
GTCAACTATTGTTGACGAGCCCTGCAGTATGATACCCTTCATTAATAATAGACCTATGAAGCTGTTAGGCTTCAAAACACCTTATCGGATCTTCGTTGCACTTGCTACTTGAATTCGGGTATACAAAAGACCCAGATATGGCATAACACCTCCAATTATTACATTTTTGTTTTTGTATTCCACTCCAATAATATTGCCCGGCGGTATTATACCCTTCGTTCATGTGGTTCTTTTCAGCTTCACGATTTTGTAGAGTTCAAGTAAACGGCAAAATACCATTCACTTATGACCGCCAAATTTTCCGTAAAACACCCGTTCGTTAAATGTCATTTTGCTCCGGCGTGCGCCTGCGTCGTCGGACAGGCCAACCGGCAGTACAACACGCAGATGATAACCGGCAGGAGCGCCAAGCGCCTTTACAGCGGCTTTTTGTTTGTCGTCATCAAAATAGGGGCTGTCCAGCCATACGGAAACATAACCCAGTTCTGTAACTGCCAGCAGTATTTGGGCGGTGGCGGCGGAGTAATCTTCAACTTCAAAATTGTGGTCGCCTTTTTGCGTGGAAGGGTCGGTCAGGACGGCAATTGCGGCAGGCGCGGTACGCAGTCCTTCGGTGGGAGCGACATCACAAAGGGGCTGCAACGATGCCCTGTCCGGTAAAATAATCAAGCGGACGCATTGGCTGTTGTTGCCCGTGGGTGCGGCAAGTCCGGCTTTTGCTATCAGTTCAAGGTCTTTAAGCGGCACGCTGTCCGGCAAAAACCGCTCTTTGTGGGAATATCTTTTCTCAACAATTTCAAAAAAATCCATAATGTGAGACTCCGTAATTCGGTTTGTAACATAGCATTTTTTGGTGAATTTTGCTACAGTAGTATTATGAAGCTAAAGGCGGCGATGATTGGCGATGTGGTCGGCGAACCCGGACTAAAGACCCTGGAAGATAATCTGCCCCAAATAATTAAAGATAACGCCGTGGATTTTACCGTGGTGAACGGTGAAAATTCCGCGGATGGTTTTGGCATGACAGAACTTACCCTGAAACGGATACTGGCCTGCGGCGTTGATGTGGTGACATCGGGGAACCATGTCTGGGAAAAGCGGGAATTCTGGCAAACCATTGACCCGAATAACAAAATACTGCGTCCGGCAAATTATTCCGGCAATTCACTGGGCCGGGGTTGGCTTTGTACGGAAAAAGCCGGTGCAAACTGGATTATTATCAATTTACAGGGCCGGGAATTTATGACTCCCATTGATTGTCCGTTCCGCTGCTTTGATCATATCATGAACGAATCGGCCCTGCCCGGAACGTGTCCTATCATCATGGTGGATTTTCACGCTGAATCGACCCGGGAAAAAGAGGCTCTGGGCCACTACCTTGATGGCCGGGCGACACTGATTGCCGGTACGCACACCCATGTCCAAACTGCCGATGAACGCATCCTGCCCAAAGGAACCGCCTACATTACCGATTTGGGAATGACCGGCATTACCGACAGCGTTATTGGCATGGATGTCAAAATCTGTCTTGACCGGACACGCAAACAAGTTTTGTACCGCATGGAACCTGCGGTAAATCCTCATGCCGGCAGTAAAAGCGGCGCCGAAGTGCAGGGCATTATTGCGGAAGTTGACACCGAATCGGGAAAAGCCGTATCCATTAGGCGAATTTAACGTTCTGGCTGTTTGCGAAGTTTTTTTGCGTCCGAATGCGGTAAGCAGTTACCGTTTGTTATGTGCCGTTGGGTTTTTAATTTATATCATAAATATCAAAAAATCCCACACATACTAAATACAACTCATTATTCCACATAATCGGATAATAACTTATTGTTGCAAATTGTTCTTTAACATTTTTTTCTAAATCAGTTTGTATAAATAACCAATAATGTTTATTCCCATAATTTACTTGAACTTTATTGCTATAATGACCAATAAAATTTTCTTGTATATTATATGTTGTTACAAAATAATCCAATATTTTATAATCTACTTCGTTTAATTTTATTAAATTTGTATCAAATTTAATTACAGATCTATTTGCAAAATATTTTCCACTCACTATAAATATATTTCCTTGATCATTTGGATCAGAAGCCTCTAATAATTTATTTTCTATATATTCTAAATTATAAAACACAAATTTATTCATTTCTTCAGGATAATCCCTAATATCAAGAACAGTTTCATTATTAAGCCAAATTGTTCGATATAATCCCTCATCATCGAGTAATTCAACAGCCATATTATAATCATGAATTTTTGTATGTTCAACAGAATATAATATTTCATATCTAATTACATTACCTTCCTCGTAATATTCAATTTGCTCGATAATTCCAGCTTCATTTCTTGTAATTTCTGATGGGGTAATAGTACTTTTAACCAAATTATTATTATTATCAAAATATTCTATCATTTTTGACCATTTATTATCTTCAACTAAATTATTGTTTATCATTTCTTTTGTTAAACCGCCAAATTCATTATTTTCGTCAAGAATAGTACCAAGATTATCTATAGAATGTTTGTTTTCGTTTTTTTTTGATGTACAAGATAGACAAAGAATAAACAACAAGAATAGAATATATTTTATGATTATTTTCATAAAAAACCCCTTATGTTTATAATGAATAAAGTTTCATTAAAATTAGGTATAATTATAAATATATATCCTATTATTGTCAATCTGAATAGTCTTACCAAATGGCACATAACTGTATTTTTCGGAAACTTCAGTTCCCAAAAAAGTCTATCTCCCTATGGGATTCCTGATCATTATACCTTCCACGAGAAAATCGACGGTCTTGCCTTCGATTTGTATTTGCACATTATGTACCGTTGAGAATTCAGTGGCTGTCCAGACTATTTGTTTGAGCTGGGCGGCGCAACCTTCCCTGCCCAGAGTGTTGTAGCGGAATTCTTCATTAAAATTAAGGTAGACGGTATTTTGCCTGACCTGCGCTGAAATAAGCCGTGTACCGGGCGGCACAAAACTGACCAGACCGCGGTTTTTTTCTTCGGCGGTGGGGCCGGCAAGTAATGCGTTCAGGCAGTCAATCAGGGGGGAATCCGAAACTTTGAGTTTCCGGTTGGCTTTTACCAACAGTAAATCGGCGCCGCCGTCCTGCATAAAATAAATACTCCGGTCGCGGGTTTCGGCGGGTTTTTCCGACGGTTGGGCGGCTGGCTGCTGCGCCTTTGGCGGTGAAGGCGTTTGTTGTCCTGTCGATTTGTCAACCGCCGGTTTATCAACCGGTGGTTTTTTCGGGGGAGTTTTCTCTTTGGGTTTTTCTTTCGCCGGAGCGGCAGGTGGTTTGTCAACTGTCGGTTTATTAACCGGTGGTTTATTAACCGATGATTTTTCTGATGATTGCTTCGCCGGGGGCTTTTCGGGCTGGACGCTTTGTTCAAAAACCGATGGTTTTTCTGGTGCGGGCTGTTCTGTGGTGATGTACTTTGGAGAGGTATTTACCCCTTTTTTTACCTTCGGCAAGAGCACAAAAAAGGCTGTAATCAGGACAATGAAGAAAAGCACCCAAAAAATCATCGAAACCGGCACACGATTATCATTTTTTGATGGTTTTTTCCCGGAATTTCTGGTTTTTTGAACGCCGGTTCTCCGAACAGCCATACTATATGATACGGTAAAGCGTAAAAGGGGTCAATTATCCAAATAAAATATCATCATTGACAGAAACTACCAAATGGTATATGCTTTTTTTATGAATATATCCACATATACAGTAAAACCGAAGCTGCCGGCTTCCCTCAAGCCTTTGGAAGAGATTGCCCGCAATCTCTGGCTTTCATGGAATTATGATGCGATTCAGCTCTATATCAGGCTGGATTATGACGCATGGATGCAATCCCAGCAGAGTCCGATACGGACTTTGGGTATGGTCAGCCAGGAACGGCTTGCCCAGGCAGCCAAAGACGATTCGTATCTGGCTGCCCTCAAGGAAGTGTATACCCATTTCCAGAACTACAAAAAGGGCGAAACCTGGTACCGGGGCAGCCATAAAGATGTTGTTGCCTATTTTTCCATGGAATACGGTATGGATACTTCCCTCCCCATTTATTCAGGGGGTCTGGGAATCCTTTCCGGCGACCACATGAAAACCTCTTCCGATATGGGGCTTCCTCTGGTCGGCATAGGGCTGTTGTACCGACAGGGATATTTTACGCAAATGCTCAATGCGGACGGTTTTCAGCAGGAAAGTTACCCTGAAAACGACTGGTACAATATGCCGGTGGAACGCAAAAACGGCAAAGACGGCAAACCGCTCAAGATTTCTGTGGATTTGGCGGGCCGTCAGGCAGTTGCCCAAATTTGGGAAGTAAAAGTGGGTCGTTCCTCGCTGTATTTGCTTGACACCAATATCGAAGAAAACGCCCCGGATATCCGCAACATCACCGCCGCGCTGTACGGCGGCGACAAGGAAACCCGGATGCAGCAGGAGATTCTGCTGGGGATAGGCGGTATTCGCGCCCTGCGCGCTCTGGGGATTAATCCTGCCGCTACCCACATGAACGAAGGTCATGCGGCCTTCCTGGGCCTTGAGCGTATCCGCGAAATTATGACCGAGAAGAATTTTTCCTTTGATGAAGCGAAAGAAGCGGTCTGGCCTACCAATATTTTCACCACTCACACTCCGGTTCCCGCGGGCAATGAACGCTTTGATATTACCATGATGGAAAAATATTTCCGTTCATGGCCGCAGATTCTGGGTATATCATGGAAAGATTTCCTCGGTTTGGGACGGGTTAATACCCATGATGAGAAAGAGACTTTCTGCCTTACCGTGTTGGCCCTCAAACTGGCGGCTTATGCCAACGGCGTTGCCAAACTGCACGGGGTGGTTTCCCGTGAAATGTGGCAGGGTCTCTGGCCGGGGCTCCCGATGGACGAAATTCCCATCGGTCATGTAACCAACGGCGTACATGCTCGCACCTGGGTTTCCAGCGGTATGCTGGAGTTGCTTGACCGCTACTTTGGCCCCCATTTTGAAGACAAGCCTACCGATTTGGCAATTTGGGACCGCATGGACCGGATTAGCGATGAAGAACTGTGGCGTACCCATGAACGCCGCCGTGAGCGGCTGGTGGCCTTTGTCCGCGAGCGTGTCCGCGAACAGTACAAACGTACCGGTGCGGTAGAACGCCGCGTCCGGCAGGCGGAGGACGCCCTTTCGCCCTACGCCCTTACCCTGTGCTTTGCCCGCCGCTTTGCCACTTACAAGCGGGGCAACCTGCTGTTACGCGATCCGGAACGGCTGCTGCGGCTCATCAAGGACAATGACCGCCCCATTCAGCTTATTTTCGCCGGCAAAGCCCATCCCCACGATATGCCCGGCAAGGACCTCATCCGTGACCTTATCCATTTTGCCGAAAGATACGATGTTACCAGCCGTATTGTGTTTGTTGAAAATTATGACATGACTGTTGCCAAGTACCTTACATCGGGCGGCGATGTGTGGCTCAATACACCCCGGCGGCCAATGGAAGCGTCCGGCACCAGTGGCATGAAGGCCGCCATGAACGGCGTTCTTAACTGCTCTATTATGGACGGCTGGTGGGATGAAGCGTATAACCCCGAAGTAGGATGGGCTATCGGCCACGGCGAGCAGTATGTCGATGAACATCTTCAGGACGATGTGGAGAGCAAGGCCCTCTACGATCTTCTTGAACGGGATATTGTTCCCCTGTTTTACCAGCGCGGTAGGGACGGCCTTCCCCGCGAATGGATAAAAAGAATGAAGGACTGTATGCGTCAGATTGGACATTCAATGTCCAGCCACCGTATGCTGATGGATTATTCCAACCAGTCTTACTTCCCGGCGCTCAAAAATTACCGCGGGCTGATCAAGAATGATTACGCCGAAGCAAAATCCCTTGCGGCGTATTTTGCCAAACTGCGGGATTCCTGGGACAGCCTTAAAATCGTTAAAGTTGAAGCCAACACCAAGCCGGTAATGCAGCGGGGCGATCCGCTTAATGTCACCGCGTATGTCGATCTTGGACAAATGTCACCTAACGATCTGCAGGTGGAACTGTATCACGGTACGGTGTCAAATCAAGACAGAAAGATAACCAATGCCCGCAGAACCGAGATGAAATGGACCGGCAGCAAAGATAATATGAACCTGTACCATGTACGGGTAGAATGTGCTGATACCGGTTTCCAGGGCCACACGGTACGGATTTTACCCAAACATGATGCGCTGATTCATCCATACCGCACGGGCCTCATCAAGTGGGCTTGAGGCAGGCATACCGATACTTTGACATCATAATGGCGCTTTTTGTCGCCATTCTTGTTTTGAGTAATATCGCTTCTTCGGCCAAGATCGTTGACCTTGGCCTTTCTATTTGGGGAATCCGTCTGGCTTTTGACGGCGGCACTTTACTTTTCCCGCTGGCGTATGTGCTGGGGGATGTGCTTACCGAGGTCTACGGCTTTAAGGCGTCCCGGCGGGTAATTTACACCGGATTTGCGGTTCTTGCGTTTTCTTCGCTGGTATTTTTTACGCTGCGTATCCTGCCAGCGGAAAGTTCCTGGGAAGCCCAAAATGGCGCGGCTATCACCGGCAGCGCCGCCTATAACGCCGTTCTGGGCGGCATGAGTTCCGGCGGCATTGTTCTGGCAAGCCTGGCCGGATACTTGGTAGGGGAATTCTTCAACGCCGTGCTGCTTTCAAAGATTAAAGTGATGATGCAGGGGCGGTTCCTCTGGTTCAGGGCTATTGTTTCCAGTCTGGCAGGCGAATTGCTGGACAGCCTGATTTTTGTGTCAATAGCGTGCCTTACCGGGGTTTTTGGCTGGCATCTTTTTATTACACTGGCATTAACCAACTATATCCTGAAATGCCTCATTGAGGCGCTGGTCTTGCCGACCACTTATGCGGCCGTGCGCCTGCTGAAAAAACACGAAGGAATCGATGTGTACGATGTGGGAGTAAAGTACCGCCCCATTGGCTAATGCCGAAAAAGGCGCTTTATTGACAAGCGAAGTGAGTGTCGTGGCCGAGCTTGTCAGGCCTTGACCGAACAAACGTAGTCACCGAAAGGGTATGATACCCTTTATTCGTTCATCCACAGATAATTTACCGGAACAGCCCAGATATTCCGGCTGACCTGCACAAGGTCAGTTCCGGTATAAATAATGATTCCTTTCATGAACCTGCTCCCTATCGTTTCCTGCAAAGTGTTCATATTGGCCCAGTCTTTTTCGTTGATGGTACGGTCAAGTTTTACCTCTATTCCAATGGTTTTTCCGTTGGGGCTTTCGACGACAAAGTCTACTTCCTTGCCCTGATTCTGCACCGGATTAAAGTGCGATACGCTGAATGAATCAAGCGATTTTGCCGCCTTCATAATCTCGGTAGCGATAAAATTCTCGAATATATGCCCCATTGCCGTCTTGTCGTTTTTATATATATCCTCCATATCTCTTTGCATTATATGGCAGAGCAGGCTGGTATCGGTAAAATACATTTTTTTCTGTTTTACAAATCTTTTGTTGAGTCTGTTTGGTTTGGTCCATGAAGGCAGCTCAAAAGTAAGGAAGGTGTTATTGCAAAGGGCCTTGTATTTCTCATAGGTTTTTGCGTCAAGCCCCGTCTCCTTCATAACATTGGCATTGTTCAGCAGCCCGCCCGCCCTTTGCGAAAATGACACCAGCAACTGATAAACATTGTCGGGATTTCTGATATCGGCAAGAGTACGAACATCCCTTTGAAGCAAAGTGGTAATATAATCATTGAACCATAGATAACGATTCTTTCTCTTGTCCAGGGCAATTTCCGGAAAAGTAGCATTTGAAATTATGCCAACGATATTGGCGCGGGGATACTTCCGTGGATATAATTCAGTATCCCACAATTTTTCCATAAAGTTTACGCCGGTTCCCTTTATTTCAGATGCGGAAAATGGATAGAGTGTCAGGATTGACAGCCTGCCAACAAGCGCATCCGCCAATTTAGGCAGGGCGAATATATTTGCCGAACCTGTCAGCACATACAGGGCGCGGTTTTTATTGGCAAGGCGTTTTTCATCAATGGCGATCTTAAAGTAGCGGAATAATTCAGGGGCAAGCTGAACTTCATCTATTACACTGAGCCTGTTATGCGGCAACTGCTGCAAAAACCCCACGGGATCATTCCGGGCAAAAGACAAATGGACCGGATTATCAAATGTGATATAGTTCAGTTTTTTCCCGACAGATATATTCTGAACCAAAGTTGATTTTCCGCATTGTCTCATTCCGTTCAGGTATACCAAGGGCCTTGTTCCTACTGTTTTTTTCAGGGAGTCTTCCAGCAGCCTGTGCATATAGGCCATTTTGCCCTCCTATATTTTATTGGATTGCTATACCATATTATATTGGATTATGATATATGTGTCAAGCAATACGCGGCTGAAAGTTTTTAACTCTTGTTGGCTATTTTTGCCCAGGTGTCCCGCAGGCCGATGGTTTTGTTAAAGACAGGCCGCCCATCCGCCCCGGTATCGGGGTCGCGGGCAAAATAGCCAAGACGTTCAAACTGAAAGACCGCTCCCGGCGCGGCTTTTGTCAGGCAAGGCTCGCCCCAGGCATTGGCAATTACTTCCAGCGAATGAGGGTTGATATTGTCGGTAAATTCGCCGGAATTACCGTCGGGCCGGGGGGCAATTTCCATTGGCCGTTCGGCGCTGAACAGGTAATCGTACAAACGCGCCTGGAGCGGTACGGCCTGGGACGCGGAAACCCAGTGAATTGTGCCTTTTACCTTGCGGTTATCGAAGGCAGCGCTGCTGCCCGCATTGCCGCCTTTGGTCTCGGGGTCATACGTACAGCGGACGGCGGTAATATTTCCGGCGGCGTCTTTGTCAAAACCGGTACAGGTAATAATGTACGCATAACGTAAACGGACGGCATTGCCGGGGAAAAGCCGGAAATATTTGGGCGGCGGGATTTCCGCAAAATCGTCCTGCTCTATCCACAGTTCGCGGGAAAAAGTTATATTTCGTTTTCCGGCGGTTTCATCTTCGGGGTTGTTTACCGCTTCAAGTTCTTCAATCTTACCTTCATCCCAGTTTTCGATAATCAGTTTCAGCGGTTTTAAGACTGCCATTACCCGCGATGCCCGCTTGTTTAAATCTTCACGCAGGCAGTATTCAAGAAAGGCGATGTCTACCATGCTGTCGGTTTTGGCAATGCCGATTCGGGAAACAAAACTGCGAATTGCTTCCGGCGTATAGCCCCGGCGGCGCAGGCCCGCGATGGTGGGCAAACGGGGGTCGTCCCAGCCGGAAACGTGTTTGTCCTGCACCAGCTTGAGCATCCAGCGTTTACTCATCACCGTGTGAGTCAGGTTGAGCCGCGCAAACTCTATCTGCCGTGAGGGAAAAACTTCCGCTTCACAGATAAACCAATCGTACAAAGGCCGGTGAATCTCGTATTCCTGCGAACAAAAAGAATGGGTGATACCTTCCTTTGCGTCCGACAATGGATGCTGAAAATCATACATGGGATAGATACACCAGGAATTGCCGGTGCGGTAATGGGTTTCGCGGCGTATACGGTATATCACCGGGTCCCGCATCGTCAGGTTGGGGTGGGTCATGTCAATTTTGGCCCGCAGGGTTCTTGCCCCATCGGGGAATTCACCGGCACGCATACGGGTAAAAAGGTCCAGATTTTCTTCGATAGAACGGTCACGATAGGGACTGTTCCTGCCCGGCGGTGTCTCGGTTATGTTGTTTTTGTCCGCAACCGCCGTTCCCCGGTATTCGCTGATTTGGGCATCGGAAAGGTCATCAACATACGCTTTTTCCTTTTTGATAATTTTTACCGCAAGCTCATACAGGTACTCGTAATAGTCCGATGCGTAATACTCCCGGTCTTCCCAGTCGTAGCCCATCCATTTTATATCGCGTTTGATTGCCTCAACATAAGAGACATCTTCTTTTTCAGGATTGGTATCGTCAAAACGAAGGTTATACTTTCCGCCAAAACGTTCCGCCATGCTAAAATCAATGTAGAATGCCTTGCAATGACCGATGTGCAGCCAGCCGTTTGGCTCCGGCGGAAAGCGGGTACGCACACAATCAACCTTACCCGATGCCAAATCTTCTTTTATAATTTCACTGATAAAATCAGTTCCGGCGGTATCGCCTGCAGCGGCATTTTCCGCTTTACCGGTTTCACTATTATCTGTAACAGCCATTGATTCTCCTTTAGAAGTTGGTCAGATAACAGATTCCGATAAGCAAAATCGCCCAGAGGGATTCATTGTTGAGTGTATTATTTTTTTCTGCCCCTTTCAGGCTGCCAAGCTGGGAACCATACCACCAGAACAGCCCTATTTGGGAATCAATGCGAAAGGTATACTCGGTAAAGTCGTCTTTGCCGCTCTGCGTACCAAAGAAGAGATAAGCCAATTCATCCAGAATGGAACCGAAGTCCTTAAGAGCCTGTTGAAGGTTCTCCTGTGCAATTAATGTTATCAAAGGCGGTATTTCGTCCTGCAGCTTTTCCTTGCGGGATACGTCATCTTTTTCAACCCAGGTTTTTTGAATTAACAGATCAAGGTTATTCTGAAAATGCCCCAGAAATTCACGCATCTGGTCGGTATTTTTTTCAACTCCCAGAAGGCGGCGATATTCAGCGCCAATTCCCAATGCATCGGCAAAGCTGGTTGCTGCCGCAAAATCCAGCGCTTTTTCCGATGAAAACCATCCCGCAGGGAACAGGGTTTCCGCAGATTTCCGGTGTTCCCCGGGAATAGCGTTACTGGTATGTAAGGAACGATGATTCATAGTTTTACCATGATAAGAAAAAGGAAAATAGTCAAGCGCTATTTTGCCGACCTGCTTTTGCCAGATAGGTCTGTACCGCACGGCGGGTTGAATCAAAGGCAATCTCACGGTAGTCAATGTCTTCCGGTTTTAGAAAACGGACGGCAGCGATTTCGGCCTGTTCAAGGCGCAGGTCTTGTTCACGAAGGCCCGGCGCGCTGAGGCAGAAATACAAATCGCAGGTATTATAGGCAATGTTTTTGTACGGATACACATTGGAAAATGAGGCAAAAAGGGTAAATACATCGGCAAGCGACGCACCCTGGGGGATGAGCGGCGACCAGCCGATTTCTTCCTGCAATTCGCGGTACAGGCACTCAAAAATGCCTTCACCAGGGTCTGCGAAACCGCCGGGCAGGTCCAGCTTGCCCTTTGCCGGGTCTTTGCCCCGAACCAAAAATATAATCCGTTCTACGGAACGCTCTGCGGCGAAAGTGTCGGCGGCCTTGCCGACGGCATTTTCCGGCACGCTGATTATACAGCCGGTGGCGGCGGCGGTGTTGTGATAGTACACAAGGCCGCAGTCGGGACAACGAAATACCTTACCATCCGCAAAATCAATTTTCTCTGATGCACACGCAGGGCAAAATTTAAACATGAACCGCTCCGTCTCATTATGGCATAAATTCTGTTTTTTGTTCTATAATGGATTTGCGCCATGAAAATAGCTGACTTATTATCAAAGAAAAAGACTCTTTCCTTTGAGGTATTTCCTCCCAAAGATGAAGTTCCTCTGGACGGTATTCAAAATACCCTTACCCATCTGTACCGGTTTAAGCCTGATTTTATCAGTTGTACCTACGGCGCGGGGGGATCAAAAAGGGGAAGGAATATTGAACTTTGTGAGGTAGTTCAAAAAAGCGGAAACACGGTGATGCCCCATTTGACCTGCGTTGGCAACAGCCGCGATGAAATGCAAAAAATAATAAAAGATTATGTTGACCGGGGATTTGAAAATGTTCTGGCGCTGCGGGGCGATTTTCCTGTCGGATGGAACGGAACTAATGGCGATTTTTCCCATGCCAATGAGTTGATTGCCTACCTCCACACCGAGTTTCCCCGAATGTGCATTTCGGCGGCAGCTTACCCGGAAAAGCACATCAGCGCCATTTCGCCGGAAACAGACATTGCCTATCTGCGTTCCAAACAGGACAACGGCGCTGAATTCATAATAACCCAGCTTTGCCATGACGTGCCGGCCTTTGAACGTTTTCTGGAGCAGATACGGAAAGCCGGTGTGACGATTCCCGTTATAGCGGGAATTATGCCGGTATTGTCCTGCGACCCCACTATCCGCATGAGTCTTTTCAATGGCTGTTCGATTCCGGCTGAGCTTGCCGCCATTATAGGCAAATACCAAACTGATCCCGTCAGTTTCACCCGGGCTGGTATTGAATACACTGTTGCCCAGATTCACCGTTATACCGCCACAGGTGTAAACGGCCTGCATCTGTATTCACTGAACAAGTGGGAAAAACTTACCGAAATACTGAACGCTGCGGGTATCGGCAGTTAGCATACAAGGAATATTTTCTGGGCAAGCATTTTTTATCATCAGCAGAAGTTTTTTTATGGCTCTCCCGCTACATCAATCTTGAAAGCGGGCAAATGCCCAAAATCCCCAAAACTTACCGCCTTGATCGCATGGAAGTTTTGGCGGAACTTGCCGGACATCCTGAACGCTGCGCTCCGTCTGTTCACATAGCGGGGTCAAAAGGCAAGGGTTCAGTTACCGGCATGATCGCCTCAATTCTGGAAGCGGATGGCCGCCGGGCGGCGCGTTATATGTCACCGCATATCGTTGATTATCGGGAACGGATATGCCTGGGTAATTCTTTTTTTGATGAGGCAGTGTACTGCGCCGCCGGTGATGAACTGCGGGATATTGCGGAATGTAAAGTACCGGCTGCGCAAAACAGCCTTTTTGATCCCGACAGCGAAGAAGGGGCAGCCCTCACTTTTTTTGAACTTTTGACGCTGTATTTTTTTCTCTGCGCCCGAACCGGCGGCTGTGATGTCATGGTTGTGGAAACCGGCATGGGAGGGCGGCTGGACTGCACCAACATTATCAATCCGCTGGTTTCGGTTATAACCCTGATTGAACTTGAGCATACCGCTTTTCTGGGACAGACGATTCCGGCGGTGGCGGGAGAAAAGGCCGGTATCATCAAACCCGGCAAGCCTTTGATTTTGGCGCCGCAAAACGCCGAAGCCCTGGATGTATTCAGAAAACGGGCAAATGAAAAAAGCAGCCCCTTATTTTACTTTCCCGATACCGCGGCGGTTGAAAACCCGCACATACATCCGGACGGTACGGATTTTTCCCTGATTTTACATCATGCGCAATTACCGCCGCTAAATCTTTCCATCCCGATACCGGGAATTATTCAGGCGGAAAACGCTGGATTGGCGGCGCTTGCGCTCAAAACCGCCTTTCCCGCCGTTAAGGATGATGTTATTCGCCATGGACTGGGCAGCGTAAAAATTCCCGCCCGTTTTGAAAAAATTGCCGTCCCCGGCGAAGCCGGGCATCCGCCCCTGATCATTGACGGCGCCCACACGCCGGAAAGCGCCCTGTCCTGCGCCGAAACTTTTTGTTCGCTCTACGGCGAAAAAGGTATACTGTTATTCGGCTG
>JAIRRB010000207.1 GCA_031256195.1 Treponema sp. | reverse complement strand
ATAGCGGCGCTCGCCTCAACCGACCTGACCCACTATGGCCCCAGTTACGGCTTTACCCCCCACGGCATTGGGCCGGACGCGCTGCGCTGGATGCGGGAAGTCAATGACCGTCATTTTATGGATGCGGTGGAATCGGGGGATCCCGCCGCCGTTCTGGAACGGGCCGAAACGGATTATTCAAGCTGTTCCGCCGGTGCGGTACTCGGGGCGCTGGGCTTTGCCGCTGCGCAAGGTCTTGGCCCTGCCCGCCTGCTCGAATACGGCACCAGCGCCGCAGAAAGTGAAGGTGAAGCAATTCCCGATTCCTTTGTCGGTTATGCCGCGTTTGCGTTTGATAAAAACTGATTGATACTATTAATGGGTAACAGCAACGGATGTAGCCGCATACTCCGTTTCATCGGATTTTTCAGCCACGTAAGATGTATCTATCTCGTGAACAAGGCACATTTCGTTAAATTCCCGCATTTCAGCTTCAGAAATCGCTCCTACCTCAAAATTCGCCCGAGCATCCTGATGTATTACTTCATAAATTTCACTTTTGTATTTCATATCCGACCTCCTCTAAAATTTCTATCAACGTCCCTTTTTTTAACCGTTCGCTGATCTGCTCATCGGTCAATGCCAAATCTATTCTGGCATCAATTTTAAAACCTCGTAATTCACCCCGATCAATATTAGCCCTGTTTGACTTCGCAAAGCCATAGACAAAAAATGTCCGTTCTTCGCTCTTAAAAAACACAATTACCCGGTAAGCTCCCGATTTTCCTTCCCCAAACCGGGCTACCCGCACCTTGTACACGCCTCCGCCCAGATCGGCATCTGCCTGTCCCGCTTCAAGACGATTTACCGTTTCACGCAATTCAGCATCCGTGATGCCCTCTTTATGGGCAAAGCGGGTAAACCATGTGTTCTTGAATAATCTCACTAAAAAGCACTACCACATAATCGAAATATTTTCAAGTAATCGATCAGCGATTTTTATGGACAAACCACAAATAACCTTGACTTTTTGGGCGTTTTCCCCTAGGCTGTAACTATGGGGAAACATGGGAGAACTTCCTTGAATTCCGGCTCTGTTGCCAAAATTCTCGTTACTTTTACCCTTATTTTTGCCGCAATTATGGGTATTGGACTGGGTTTTTCTCTGGCGGAAACGGCGAATATCAAAAATCAGGAAAATTTTATTGAATTTGCCCCTGCGTTGCCCACCAAGATACTGGATATAAACGGGACTCTGATAACCGAATTTTCGGCGGATGAAAAGCGGGAAATGGTTTCGCTGAGCGTGCTGCCCCGGCATCTTATTCATGCGGTGCTTGCGCGGGAAGACCCTCAATTTTACAGCCACCGGGGTTTTAGCGTAAGGGGTATTGCTCGCGCCGCAGTAGGACAACTGATTAACAAAGACTGGGGCGGCGGTTCTACCATCACCCAGCAGGTAGCGGGAACCCTGTATACGGACCGCAGCGAGCGTTCATACCGCCGGAAGATAAAGGAATTGTGGTGGGCATTGCAGCTTGAACGGCGTTATACGAAAAACGAAATACTTGAAATTTATCTTAACTATATGTACATGGGGCCGGGAACCTATGGGGTAGAAGCGGCAAGCAAATATTTTTTTGGTCATAGCGCCCGTGAGATAAGCCTTGCCGAGGCGGCGCTGCTGGTAATCCAGCTTTCCAGCCCCTCACGCTACAATCCGCTGGATAATCCCAATACCGCCATGAACCGCCAGCGCTATGTACTGGACCGTATGATAGATTTCGGCTACACAACCAGAGAAGAAGCGGCTGCGTCCTTTGCCGAGTACTGGGACAATTACGATTATACCCGCGCTTCTACCGCGGCCTATTACCACCGTGAGGACAAGGCTCCCTGGTTCAGTGAATATGTACGCCGCGAACTGGACAGCTTAATGTACGGTTCTATGGACTATTACCGTGACGGCTATGTGGTTCACACCACATTGGATTTGCACCATCAGGAAGCGGCGGAAAAATTCATGGCGGAAGGGCTTGCAGAAGCAAACAGGAAATTTTTAAGAAGCATGGGAAGAAGCAACATACAGGCCGAACGGACTTACGTTCCCATCGTGGACCTTTTAACCCTGTGCTTCGACCTGAATGACATTCATTCAACGTCATCGGCGCAGAATGAACAAAAATCCCTTTCCCGTTATACGAAAACAATAAACCCCATTGTCGACATGGCGGCTTTGGCCTTTGGCATTCAGGACCTTAAAATTGCCACCAATATGAGCTTCAGTAACCTCAAGATCAACACCGAGCAGAATGTGGTTGAAGGGGCGCTGATCTCCATTGAAAATCAGACCGGTTATATTACCGCCATAATCGGCGGCTCCCGCTACGATGAGTCAAACCAGTTGATACGGGCGACTCAGGGTAACATACAACCGGGATCGTCATTCAAACCACTGTACTATTCCGCGGCAATTGATACCCAAAAACTGACCGCGGCGTCGCTGATTTATGACGTACCCATAGTATTCCATAACGAAGACGGCACTCCCTATATTCCCCTTAATTTCCGGGGTGAATGGAAAGGCTCGGTGCTGTTATACGATGCCTTGTCACATTCCATGAACGTTCCATCTCTGAAAATACTGGACGCGATAGGGTTTGATGCGGCGATTGACCGCGCCGCGGCGCTGCTGGGGATAAGCGATCCCGTTCAGATTCGCCGTACCTTTCCCCGTGTATACCCTCTGGGTTTGGGCATCATTTCCTCATCGCCATTACGCATGGCGCGGGCATTCGCCATTTTTGGCAATCAGGGGCGTGAAGTTACGCCTATCGCCATTCGCCTGGTGGAAGACCGCAATGGCCGGGTAGTACTGGACACGGAGCGGGAACTGCGCCTGCAGCAGCGGCGCGCGGGAAATGTCCAGGTAATCAGTCAGCAAAACGCCTATATAATGAGCAAAATCCTTGAGAAGACCGTGGAAGAGGGAAGCCTTGCCAACGGCGCCGGCTGGGGAGACAAGTTTACTTTTAAGGACGAGAACGGAAAATCTTACCGGATGCCGATGGCCGGCAAAACGGGAACCCCCCAGAACTGGTCGGACGCATGGGCGGTGGGCTACAGTTCCTACTATACCACGGCGGTGTGGTTTGGCTTTGACAAGCCGGGCAATTCACTGGGTGTAGAGCTTACCGGTTCCACATTGGCAGGCCCGGTTTGGGGCGACTATATGAAGGAGATACATCATGGGCTTGTCCGCCGGGACTTTGTCCGTCCTGCCACCGGAATTATTGACGCAACGGTGTGCGCCAAGTCCGGGCTGCTGAAAACCCCATCCTGCAACGAAGGCGACGTTACCCTGCCCTTCCTTTTGGGAACTCAGCCCACGCAGGTCTGCAATATACACGGCGGTTCATCATGGTCTACCACTACCGCACTCAATACCATGCGCAGCAATACGCTGGGAATGAACGATAATGTTCTGCTCGGTTCCCTGACCATGCCCAGTTTGCCCACCGACCTTTTCCCCGATACTTCGTCCCGGAACCAAAACAACCGGAATAACAGCCGCAACAATACCGCTAACCGGAACACCGCCGCTAACCGCAGAAACAATCAATCTAACCGTAATGCCAACTCAAATCCCCCGGTTCAAAATCCGCTTTCATGGTATTTTAATAACGGGGATGTTGATACCGGCCAGCCCCCGGATACTTCTGAAAACCAGAACACCGCAATTGAAAATACGGAGACAAACCTGCACTATGGCATATCAAACACTGATATTACGACGCATAACGAACCGGGTGAGGATTCCGGCTACGGGCTGGAGATTCCTTCATACAACCCGCTGTTGGACTAACCAAAGGAAAAAATGCAGATACCCATAAACGACATTATAGTCAGAAAACGGATACGCAAGCACATGGGAGATATTGAGGCTTTGGCGGAAAGCCTCAAGCGTTACGGACAAATCAGCCCCATTGTTATCAGTGAAAAAAACGTGCTTATTGCCGGCGGACGGCGGCTTGAAGCGGCGAAATATCTGGGCTGGCATAGCATCAGTGCGGTCATTTCGGAAAGTTCAGGCGAACTTGCCCGGCTGGAACTGGAGATAGAGGAAAATATGCAGCGGCGCGATTTTAATATGGAAGAAGTGGCGGAAGCCACCAAAAAACTCTACCGTTTGCAGAATCCGGGATTTTTCCGCCGCATATATGACGCGGTTATCCGGTTTTTCAGGTGGCTGTTTATGATAAAAGACGCCTGATAAAGTTAAGAATCTATCCCTCAAAATAACCCATTTTTTCTCTTGCTATATTAACCCGAAAATGATAAAATAATACCAATGAATCAAAATTTCTCCCCTTATTTAAATAAAAATTAACTAAAGCAAAAAACGAAACCGTAGTTTAAGGAGGAACAATGGATGAATACTGAAAATAAATCAAATGCGCCCGCTGGCCGGCGAACCAGTTCCAGTGTATTGGCAAGGAAGATCGCCATACTATGCCTTTCCCTGGCGCTTGGCATTTCAATTGTCTTTACCGTGGTAAGTTTAATAAATATTGCCAATATCACCGACAAGCATCTGCGGTCTACCGCAGAACTTACCATGCGTTATCTTAACCTGGATATTCATGATGCAATCCTTCCGTCTTTGGATTTGACCAACACGGT
>JAIRRB010000192.1 GCA_031256195.1 Treponema sp. | reverse complement strand
TCTTCCGTTTTGAACAGCGAAATCGCTACAAAAATAAATATTGCCGTTGTCAAGGCTTTTATAGAAATGCGCCGTTATGCGCTTTCAAAAAGTGATACAAATAAACAAATTGCCGAATTGCGTAAACTCCTAATGCTTCACATGGAAAACACCGGTTATAAACTTTCAAAACAAGACAAGACGATTGAAAAAATAATTATCGCTCTGAACAACCTTATAACCCAACCCCCAAAAACCAAAACAATCGGTTTTAACGCCGGAAATTAATTACGAATGAAAAATGAAGTAGCCACGCTTCCTTTGCTCATTGCTCTCTGCTCTTGGTACACGCAACGGTAACAGCTGCCAAAAAGGCGATCACGGTACGGCAGCGGACAGCCCCCACCGTTATGTGTACCGGAAACTGGAACGGTAGGAAAAACAGGGCGGAAGGCGGGGCTTGTCTGGGATGAAGAATCCACCACGGAGGACACGGAGTTTCACGGAAAAGATAATTAAAAACTCCGTGTTCCCCCAGGCTGACCGCAGGTCAGCAGTACTCCGTGCAACTCCGTGGTAAAAATTCTTTATCCCTCATCTTTCATTTTCACCGTTACCGGCAGCGTACCCGAACCAGTCAGGTACACTACCGAATTGTGGTATCAGCTACCGCGTCATACCACCACGCGCCGCCTGTTTTATTTGTACCTGATTTTATAAAAATCAAAGGTATCCTTAATCATATAGGCCATAATCGGCAGTTGAACCGTCACGGCTTGTGATACGGTTTGGTTGGGCTTGTACCTTCCGGTATCGGTAAATTGGGAGGCGGTTTCTTTGGAACGGCCATTGATATTATCGCTTATTTCGTATACCCCTTCCCGTCCATGGACTACTATCGTATAGTCGCCCTGCAGCAATGGTATTTCCATTTTTAACGGTAATACATACTGCATTAAACCAAAATGATATAATATAGGGCTTGGCACATGACACTCCCCGTCAGGCGACAGGACGGCAAAACTCAGACGGTTATCCATGCGGTTATCTATCCGGTCATAAGGCGGATATAACTCAATAGTGACTGCAGAAGCATGAAAAAGAATCGATACGGAATCGTTCCATGTTTTTTGGCTCAAGGGATCATATATCTCTATAAACAATTTTTTCCATTCGTAATCACCCTGAACAGAATCGCACTTTATGGTTAATTGAATATTCCCCGTTCCCGACGGTTCAACAGTCCCCATTATTCCGGTCAAATTTGAAGAACCTGACACCGGCGTTAATCCATCATCCAAAGTTATTTTGTAAGTCGTTCCTGACGCTCTTGCGGTACCGGTATTTTTCATATAAATAGTAATAGGGTAATTTCGGGTAGTATATCGTTTAGCATCGGAGCCTGAATAAGTGGTTTTGAAATTTACCCCGTCTGTCACGGTTATCGTACCCATATTGTCTCCGTTCGCCACCGGGGTAAACTGTATCTTTTGATCCCCTACATTTACTTCGTAGGTGTCTCCGGGTATAATGCCGTTTACGGTAAAATTCCCGTTACTGTCCGTAGTGGCTGTTGCGGTTTGCCCCGCTTTGTCCAAATTTGAGACGACAATACCCATACCGCCAATCCCGCTTACTGCCCGGCTTGATACATTATTTGCCCGCGATGGTAAATTGTCAAAACCGACAACATTGCCGGTAAATGAAGAAGCCCCGGAGTACATGGGGAAAAGATACAATTTCAGAGGCGTATAACCGCTGTTATAATACTTCATACATTCAAAATAGACCATGTTCGGGTTGATATTGGTCAGTTTTTCAAAACTTACCCCTACATAACCGTATCGGGGATTATTCTGGTATTTGTTGGGAGCGCCTATGGTTTCTTTGTTTATGGTATTTTCGGTAATAGACAAAGCGGTCTCATAAGGCGTGTAAATATTATAAGCACCAGACGATAAAAACCCTTCTTTGGTCAGCGCCACCCAGTTACCCCAAAATTCCTTTGGAATTTTCACTTCCTGGTCATGTTCAGGTTTCGGCCCAGGTTCAGAATCAAACAAGGAACATGAATTCATGTATAAAACCATAAATACAATCAGAATCCCCCAAACAAATTTTTTCATACAAACTCCTTTACTTGCCTGTTTTTTTGACGGCCAATATAACATATTGCCTGTTGCCGGATATTGCTGCGGCGGAATCAAGCCGGGTTGAATCAAACGTATAGCCATAGCCAGCCTGAATGTTAAAATCTCCCCCACAGGGCAGCAGGGCGGATGTTTCAATCCTGAATGACTGGATAACCGTATTTCTGTCAGGCGTTATCCAGTCAAGGTTTTCATCAAAATCAATGAATTGATATTTCAAACGGATATAGTCATAGAGCAGCGTCAGATTTATATATTTGAAAATGGTCGTGTCCAGACTCAGATAAAAATGAGGACTGCCCCAGGTTTTCTGCGAATGTTCAGCATAATGGGGGTCCAGCAGGGGGACTATGCCTGTTTTTTGTGTAGAGTTCAGGAAAAACACCGGAATAACGCCTCCCGAAAAACCAACGCTGAACCATTCAGCGGAATAACCAATCCTGCCTTCAAGAAGCGGGCCCAAAAGATGCATGGTAAAATCATTGGTATAGGAATTAACCCGTTCACGGGGCGGATTCAAAGTTTCCAGCGAAGGCATATTGAAAAACCCCTTTTCGCCCAGTTTATCGTATTCATAATACAATCCGGCCCCTGCCGCTATCTTGAAGCCCTGCTTGTTTAAAAACTGATATTCAACAGGAAATAAAAAAAACTCGTATATTGTTTCATTTACCGCATTCAGGGAATCGGCGGTTCCCGCCAATTCTTCGTTCTTCGCTATTTTGGTATTTCTGAATCTGATTTCCCCGCTCAAAGTTTCGGTGTACGCATAACCTAGTCCCATATCGGTTATGGAACCTTCTTCCAGTATTTTCGGCGATAAATAAAAATTAAATGTACCTAAATCAAGTGACGGACTTTCTGTATAGGCAAAACAGGGTAATAATACCAGCGTATAAAAAAACAGGCATAATTTTTTCCAGCCGGCGATGGGCATATTAAACTCCTTATTCAGAAAACCCCGGTATTATTCGATTAAATTTGTGCCTGCCACCCTTGTGTTTGTTTGCTGGGTGACAGGCACGCCGCGACGCCGATTTGATCAAATTAAATTAGGGAACCTCTAAAAACCGGTTGTTTTTATCGGTTCCCCTGTAGTTTCTCGCCCTATGGGCTGCGAAACATACATTTTTCATTGGAAAACCTCTAAAAGCTGAAGTTTTTAGAGGTTACCATTAATTCGACCATTTCTTATCAACAAAGATAAAGTCCTGGTCGTATTTGCCAAGCTTGGTAAGTGCAATAATCCAGTCAATTAATGACCACACGCCACCCAGGCCAACAGTGAGAAGTTTCAGAATACCAAGTCCGATTTGACCTCTCATAAACCTGTCCACGCCAATTCCTCCAAAGAGGAATGTCCCGACCCATGTAAAAACATGTTTGTTAATACGCTTCTCCATTTGCTTTCTCCTTCGTGGAAAACATCCACAATTAATTTTTAAGGATAAAAAATTACCCTATGAGCCCATTATCTTTTGACGAATATACTGTCGTCGCCAAAACCGCCAAACGTGTTGCCTTTAAGAATGCTGTCGCCGATTATCTCCAAATAAATAGTGCCGTAGCCGCCGCTGCTCTCGCTTAATTCCACCTGGGAGCCGCTGATTTTGTATTTGGCGGTAAATCTTGCAGTCCCCATGCCCAAAGCGTCCGCTGTCCCCCTTACGGTTGATTTGTTTGTGAATTCCAGTGTTTCGATAAGCCCCGCGTCATTTACCAGTTCGTATTTTCCCGACAGGGCGGTTACGTTGGATTGTAGTTTCTTTCCGATATATTTTTCGCCGTCTGGTGTTGTCAGTGTAAGCACATTACCATTTTGAATGGTATAGCGCATGGTTTCGCCGTCTGCAGTGATTGTTGCGCTGTCCGCCTGATAGCTCATTGTTTCGGTATCATCGTCGTCATCTTCAAGATTGCGAATGAGCATTTGGGTTCGGGTGAATTCTATCAAAGACAGATAGCCGTTAAAATCTTCAAAAAACCATTTTCCGATTAATGCGTTTGAACTCTGTGCGGAACAACTGACCGTCATCGAAAACAGTAAAGCGGTAAGAACGATTAATGCGCGTTTGTTTTTCATGGTTTCTCCTTATGTCCGTGTAATGCTGTGGCGGGTGTATGTCTGGATGATTCTGCTTTTGGGCTTGTCGCTTTCATCAATATTTTCAAGATTAAGCATCTCCTTCACCTTTCTGCCGATTGTGGTATTGATCGGTGCCAGCCCGAACTCGTTTACTTTGCACATATATTCGCGCATTGCCTCATCATCGCGTTCAATGGCGAGAAAAACATGGTCGGTAATATCGGTAATAAAGCGGCTGACCACCTGTGCCGCATACTCACTTACATTCATATTTGCCTCCTGTGCACAATATTTATTTTACGCTCAACGAGCGTATTTGCATTGATCATTTTTTCCCTACTTTTTCGTCCATCTTGGTTCCCATTCAATTGTGTTCCGGTTGTCCCAGTAGTCGTTTGGCACTGGTGTTGTAGTGGTATATGTTCCTATACCTCCTGCAAGGTACTTTTCGCGCAAGTCGCCATCGAATGGGTCAAACATACCACCCAATTTATTTGAAGCAATTGTTCCTTGAAATGTTATGCTGGTAAGGCTGGTGCAACTATAAAAAGCCAATATCCCAATGCTGGTAACGCTGTTCGGTATGGTTACTCTGGTAAGGCTGGTACAACCAGAAAAAGCCAATTCCCCGATACTGGTAACGCTGTTTGGTATGATTACGCTTTTAAGGTTGGGACAATTTAGAAAAGCAGAATTCCCAATGCTGGTAACGCTGTTTGGTATGATTATGCCGGCAAGGCTGCTGCAACCACAAAAAGCATAACCCCCAATGTTGGTAACGCTGTTTGGTATGGTTACACTGGTAAGGCTGGTGCATTCCCTAAAAGCCTGATTCCCAATGCTGGTAACGCTGTTTGGTATGGTTATGCTGGTAATGCCCTTTTCTTTAAATGCCGCTTGCCCGATACTGGTAACAGGTAAACCCTGTATTCGCGGCGGGATACGGACTTCAAATTTTTCACCTACATATTCGGTAATTTCTACCCCTTTGCCTCCGTCAATTTTTTCCACCTTAAAATCTTTTTCATCGTTGTACTGCTGGGCGCAGGCGGAACTTACCGCCATTACCATTAAAACGATAACTAAAACCATATTTCTGTTCTTCATGTCTGTCTCCTTTTCCGCTGAAATGGCGGCTTTTATGCTTCTTGGGGTTTTATTATAGCCAATAAGCACTAATTGTCAAGGCATATAGGTTATTGTTTCGATATGCCATCAATAGGGACAATAAAGCGTCTCTATCGGAGGCTTCAAATGACCGATTGCCGCCAACTACTGGCGCGAAATATGAAAA
>JAIRRB010000124.1 GCA_031256195.1 Treponema sp. | reverse complement strand
TGTACATCAGGTCCAGTTCATCTTTACTGGGCAAAAACCAGTCGGTAAACCCGTTATAATCCATTTTTACGCATAACTGCGCCGCGCATTTGCTTTCTCCCAAAGTCCGCAGCCGCTCTGCAATAAGCTGCGTATTCGATTTTCCGGAACCTATCGCCTGCCCCGTACCGCTTACATTGATGCCAAAACTCCCCCACTCCGCAATGAACTCGGTGTCAGCAGGCGCGGCTTCCAGATACCGCCAGTCATCGGCTTTGCCGGAATAATTTCCCTTGTCATAAAATACAATGCCGCCGGCAGGGCCAATATCCCCTATCTTATAGGTCTTACTTTCATCGCTTTTTTTATCCGCATTTTGGGCAAATAGCGCCGCGCAAATTCCCGCATACAAAACAATTGACCATAATACTCGTCTCATAATTTATCTCCTAAACTCCTGCAAAAGCTTTTTCCAGAATTTCTTTCCGGGGCGGTGAAGTAAACAGGGAAACCGCTGTTACCACGACAAAGGGAACAATAATGGCAATGCTTGCCGCCAGCGGCGAATTGCCCGCCCCCATTATAAAGAAAAGAATAATCATGGTCGCCGCGCCGGAAAACAGGCCGGAATATGCCCCCGCTTTGCTCACCCGTTTGCTGTACAGCCCCAAAATATAGGGCGCGGCAAATGCGCCGGAAACAACGCCCCAGCTTAACGACATAAGGTACACAATGATGCTTATCTGAAAACGGGAAATAAAATAGGAAATAACAATGAAGATGGCCGAAAGGAAGCGCATCATCGCCACCGAGCGATCTTTGCCGGTTTTGGCGTCAACCCGTGAAGGATAAAGGTCAATGGCAACTGCCGAAGAAGAAACCAGCACCAGCGATGAAAGCGTTGACATGGAGGCGGAAAGCACCAATAAAAGAATAAGGGCCATGAGCAGCTGCGGCAGATGTGTCGTCAGCAGCGTGGGAATGATAAGGTCGTACTGGATTCCCCCCGCAACATTCCGGGGAACAGAAGCACTATCAAAAAAAACATGGGCGGCCACTCCGGTATAGTAGGCGGAAAACCCTATCATCAGCGCGAAAATCGTGGTGACAATCGCCGCCTTGGGAATAACCTGCTCGTTTTTGATTGCGTAAAATTTCTGGGTCATTTGGGGAAGGCCCCAGGTGCCAAAGCTGGTCATAAACACCAGACTCATAATGGTCAGTGCCGAGGGCTGCCGCTCCGGCGGAACATGCGCCGCATAATTTTGGCCAATTTTGCCCAGAATCGCCAATACGCCGCCTTCGGGCGCGCTTAAAATGAACACCATGAGCGCCGCGCCGGCAAACATGATAATCGCCTGGATAAAATCGGTAAGGGCGATGGCAAAATAACCGCCCAAAATCAGGTAGATTCCGGTAAAGGCAATCATAATAAGCAGGGCAATATCGTAGGGTATGCCGAAAACCTTTTCAAACAGATGCCCCAATCCCTTGAAAACACTGGCTGAATACGGCAGCAGGAAAAAGAATATAATTGAAGCGGCCACGGGTTTCAGGTGCTTTGCCCCGTAACGTTCCTGCAAAAATTCCGGCATGGTCATGGTATCGAGGTTTTGGGTCATGCGGCGGGTTCTGCGGGCCAAAACAAGCCATGCCGCCCCCGCCCCGACAAGTCCGTTGCCAATGGCAATCCACAGGGCATTCAGGCCGAACAGCCAGCCCTGAGTCCCGGCAAAGCCGATAAAAATAACCGCGGAAAAATAGGTGGTTCCATAGGCCGCCGCTGAAATCCATGGCCCCACTGTCCTGCCGCCCAGAAAAAAATCACCAAGGGTTTTGGTTTTCCTCATCCCCCAAATGCCAATTCCGACCATCAAGGCAAGAAAAACGCTCAGAAATACAATGCCAATAATGTTCATTTTTTTTCCTTATTGTAGTAAGATTAGTCATAACGAGTATAGCAAATCCAAAATTAAAGTTCTATATGCCCTGATGGTATTGCGCCCTATTGAATCTTTTTGCAAAGCTTGCTATATTTTGCAAACAGAAACATATTTTACCAAAAGAATCTAAGGAGTATTGACTGATGGGTATTGACATTGGCAGGATGCGAAACATTGGAATCAGCGCACACATTGATTCGGGGAAAACAACCCTGTCAGAGCGCATTCTGTTTTACAGCAACAAAATTCACGCCATTCACGAAGTCCGGGGCAAGGACGGAGTGGGGGCAACCATGGACCACATGGAACTTGAGCGGGAACGGGGCATTACGATTCAGTCCGCCGCTACACAGGTTGAATGGAAAGACTATACCATTAACTTGATTGATACACCAGGACACGTTGACTTTACCATTGAAGTTGAACGTTCCCTGCGGGTGCTGGACGGGGCGATTCTCGTACTCTGCGCGGTAGGCGGGGTACAGTCCCAGTCCATCACTGTTGACCGGCAGTTAAAGCGTTACCATGTGCCGCGCATTGCTTTTGTGAACAAATGCGACCGTACCGGGGCCAATCCTTTCAAAGTGCAGTTCCAGTTACGGGAAAAACTCGGACTCAATGCGGTCATGATTCAAATTCCCATCGGGCTTGAGGATAAACTTGAAGGCGTGGTTGACCTGATTTCCATGAAAGCGGTGTACTTTGACGGCGCTCAGGGTGAAACCATCCGCCATGCGGAAATTCCCGCCCATCTCAAGGCTGATGCGGAAAAGCACCGCGAGGAAATGCTTGAAGCGATTTCCATGTTTTCAGACGATCTGGCCGAAAAGTATTTGGGCGGCGAAGCAATCAGTAATGAATTGATTCACGCGGCAATCCGCACGGGAACTCTTGCCGAGCAGTTTGTGCCGGTGATGATGGGTTCAGCCTACAAGTTCAAGGGGATTCAACTGCTGCTGGACGGGGTAAGCCACTATCTGCCCAATCCCAACGAGGTTAAAAATTACGCCCTTGATTTGGACAACAACGAGGAACAGAAAGAACTTTCCCCGGACGATAAAAGCCCCACCGTGGCGCTGGGCTTCAAACTGGAAGATGGTCAGTATGGTCAGCTTACCTATGTGCGGATTTATCAGGGTATGCTGAAAAAAGGCGAGGAACTGCAAAATACCCGCGCCCGCAAAAAATTCACAGTGGGCCGGCTGGTGCGTATGCACGCGGATAACATGGAAGATATTAACGAAGGGTATCCCGGCGACATTGTGGCCCTGTTTGGGATTGACTGCGCGTCAGGCGACACTTTCTGCGGCGGCGGCCTTAATTACGCCATGACATCGATGTTTGTACCCAGTCCGGTTATCTCCCTGGCTGTTACCCCGAAAGACAAAAAAAGCGCCGATCAGATGGCGAAGGCCCTGAACCGCTTTACCAAGGAAGACCCCACCTTTCAAACCTATGTTGACCCCGAATCGAATCAAACCATTATCAGGGGCATGGGGGAACTGCATTTGGAAGTGTACATCGAGCGGATGCGCCGCGAGTACAAGTGCGAAGTGGATACCGGTATGCCCCAGGTCGCCTACCGCGAAGCGATTACTCAGCGGGCGGATTTCAACTATACCCACAAAAAGCAGACCGGCGGCGCGGGCCAGTACGGACGGGTGGCCGGGTATGTGGAAGTATATCCGGACGGCGACTACGAGTTTGTCGATATGATTAAGGGCGGCGCAATCCCTACGGAATTTGTACCGAGCTGCGACAAGGGATTCAAGGAGGCGGTCAAAAAAGGCAGCCTGATCGGGTTTCCCATCGTCAACATCCGCTGCGTAATCAACGACGGCCAGAGCCATCCGGTGGACTCATCGGACATTGCCTTCCAGCAGGCGGCCATCGGCGCGTTCCGCGAAGCGTATAACAAGGCCAAACCCTGCATACTTGAGCCCATTATGAAAGTAGCGGTAGAAGGCCCCACGGAATTCCAGGGAAACATTTTCGGTTCAATTAACCAGCGGCGCGGAATTATTTCATCGTCCACCGAAGACGGGATTTTCTCCCGCATCGAGGCGGAAGTTCCGTTAAGCGAAATGTTTGGCTACTCTACGGCATTGCGCTCCCTAACCCAGGGCAAGGCGGAATTCACGATGGAGTTTGAAAAGTACAGCAAAGTTCCCCAGAGCATATCCGAGGCTTTAATCAAGGAAGCCGAGGAAAAACGGAAGAAGGAGAAATAAAATGGTTTTAACCGAACTGATACAACGCAGTCCTGTGCGGATATTCGAGCAGTCCATTCACGGCGGACTACAGGCCGGAGAAATCGGAATTATCGCTTCTGAAAGCGGCCTGGGGAAAACATCGGTGCTGGTACAGCTTGCCCTGGATAAATTGCTACAGGGAAAAAAGGTAATTCACGTTTCATTTACCCAGCACATCCATTATGTGCTTGCCTGGTATGAGGATATTTTTAATGAATTTATCAGTAAAAAAAATCTGGAGAACGCCGGTGAAGTAAAAAACGAAGTAGTAAAAAACCGTGTGCTGATGAATTTTAATCAGGACGGTATGTCCAAAGATCAGATTATTAAGAGCCTGCGGGCCATGATTACGGAAGGCGGCTTTAAGGCCGAATCAATCATCATTGACGGATTTGATTTTTCCCGGACCAGCCGCGAACGCATTGCCGGAGTCAAAGACTTTGCCCGGGAACTGGGGCTTTCGGTCTGGTACAGTTGTACGGTACAGGATGAAGGCAAGCAGTACGACAAGGAAAACATTCCCCTGTTGCTGGGGGATTTTGCCGACCTTATTGACGTGGTAATCGTACTGGAACCAAAGGCGGATCATATTGATCTTTCGGTTTCCAAAGATCGGAATACCCACGACACCAAAGCCATGGCGATGCGGCTTGACCCAAAAACGCTGCTGATTTTGGAAAAGTAACCGAATAAACACGACTTGTTACCACGGGGGGGGGGGGGGGGAAGAGGGGAACATTTGGGTTAACACCCGGCAAAGGACTTTTCTCATTTGATATTTTTAGGATTTTTACCCCATACTAAAGTTT
>JAIRRB010000062.1 GCA_031256195.1 Treponema sp. | reverse complement strand
ACACCGTGACGGAGCACGGCATTTTTGCCATGACACCCCTCATCACCGCTTGTTTTACGCATATTCTTCTTTATTTGTGTTTTTCGTTTGGATAGAGAATAGGGTAAACAACCGCTTTGTATACAATAAGACTATGCATTGTTACAAATAGCGCCGTTCATGCGTTTGTCGTGAGTTTACCAGACAGGCAGATTGACATTTTCTTTGGCGGCATAGTAGTATCTTTCATGGAAAAGAAACCGGGAGACTTAAACGGCGGCAGCCGCTTGAGCCTCCTTTTTTTTGGGAGATTGGCATGATTATAGCGTTGAAACAGGGGATTAGCCGGGCCGAGGCTGAAGCATTGGCGGCAAGCCTTGAACAGCAGGGAGTAACGGTCGATTTTTCCGAGGGCGCCGCCCAGATCGTGATGGGTTTGGTGGGGGATACCACCGCCATCAACGATGAAGCCCTGCGGGCAAATCATCTGATAGAAAATGTTATCCGCGTACAGGAACCGTACAAACGGGCGAACCGGAAGTTTCATCCGGCGGATACGGTTCTGGAAATGCCGGGGGCTGACGGAACAACAGCGAGCATAGGCGGCAGTCATTTCGCCGTTATTGCCGGGCCATGCTCGGTGGAGAGCCGTGAACAGCTTACCGCGATTGCCCGGTCGGTTAAAAAAAACGGGGCCGCTTTTCTGCGGGGCGGCGCGTTTAAGCCTCGTACCAGCCCCTACAGTTTTCAGGGCATGGGATGCCAGGGCCTCGACCTGCTGCTTGAAGCAAAAAAAGAAACCGGCCTGCCCATTGTCACCGAGTTGATGGACATGAGCCAGCTTGAGTTGTTTGAAGAAGTAGATGTAATTCAGGTGGGGGCGCGGAATATGCAAAACTTTACCCTGTTGAAAGAACTGGGCCGCAGCCGCAAGCCGATACTGCTTAAACGGGGACTTGCCTCAACCCTGACGGAACTGCTCATGGCGGCTGAGTATATAATGGCGGGCGGCAATGAACAGATTGTTCTCTGCGAGCGGGGCATACGGAGTTTTGACAACTTTGCCCGCAATACCCTTGATCTGGCCCTTATTCCCGCCCTGAAACGGAAAAGCCATTTGCCGGTTATTGTAGACCCCAGCCACGCGACCGGCCTTGCCTGGATGGTGCCCGCCCTGTCAAAGGCCGCCATTGCCGCCGGAGCCGATGGCCTTATCATTGAGGTTCATAATGACCCGGAACACGCCCTCTGCGACGGCGAGCAGTCCCTTACACCGGAGATATTTGCCTCATTGATGGAATCATTGCATAAATACGCCGCGCTGGAAGGCAAGGTAATGGGAGATGCCCAATAAGCAAGAATTTAACCACGGAGTTATGTTACAAAAATCTTTTCATTTGTGTTTCTCCGTGTACTCCGTGGTAAAATTTTATTGATAGGAATAACATGAAACCAATAGAAGAATGTACCATTGGCATTGCAGGCATGGGATTGATGGGCGGCGCCATTGCCCTGGCGCTGCGCAACCGCTGCGGCGTTATGAGAAATAATCTGCTTGCCTGCGACATTGACCGCAATGCCCTGACGCTGGCGGAAGAGGCCGGTATCGCGCAGGGCTGGACAGGCGGCGCGGGGGAAATGCTTGCCCGCTGTGATGTGGTTTTTCTCTGCCTTGGCCCGGCGGCGCTGCTGCAATTTCTTGATGAATGGGAACATTCCTTTAAGCCGGGCGCATTGGTAACCGATATTGCCGGGGTTAAGGAAAGCATTGCCGCACGGGCGGAAAAACTCCGCCCCGACATTGAATTTATTCCCGGCCACCCCATGGCCGGCGCTGAGGGGGGAGGTTTTGCCGCCGCCGCCCGCTGTAACTTTCAGGGAAAAAATTATATCCTGACCCCGCTGACCCGCAACAGGCCGGAAAATCTGCTGTTTCTGAAAGACCTTATTCAGCGCATGGGCTTTGGCCGCATTACCGAAACAAGTCCCGCCGATCACGACCGGAAAATCGCTTTTACCAGCCAGCTCTGCCATGTGATTGCCGCTTCCCTTATCGACTGCGAGGCCGATATAAACATTGCCCGCTTCGGCGGCGGCAGTTTCGAGGATTTTACCCGTATTGCCATGCTCAACGCCCCCATGTGGGCAGAACTGTTTACCGTAAACCGGAAAACCCTGCTTGAGCGCATTAACCAGTTTGAAAACAGCCTTGGCGAAATAAAGGCCCTTATCCGGGACGGCAAAACAGCGGAAATGGAACAACGGCTCACCCGTGTTCGTGAACGCCGCACGGCGCTGGATGAGCTAAACAACATCTGATTACATACCCCCGTACCGCATACTTGACGGACTTGTACAGGGGGTTATAGACTCAATCTGAATGGAGGATAGTGTAACTATAGTACTTGACTCAGGCGATCTGCTGTCGGGAATCTGCGGGGCCAATGACGGAAACCTCAAAGTCATGGAAGATTCCCTGGGGGGGCGTATTGCCGCACGGGGCAACGAAATACGGCTGGAAGGAGCCGATGAAACCGGGGTCAGGCGCTTCAAAACCATGATGGATAACCTTATTTCGGTTGTTCGTGAGGGGGAAACTCCTTCGCTTGAGTATGTTGAGGCCCTTGCGGGAACCGTTATTCCCGCCGAATCTGACGCAATTCACGATGCGGTCATCCAAATTCCCCACGGTTTCCGCCGTATTTACCCGCGGGGCAGGGGTCAGGCGGCCTATATTCAGGGAATGAGGGCCTGCGACATTGCTTTTTGCATAGGCCCTGCCGGAACAGGCAAGACTTACCTGGCCGTAGCCGAAGCACTCAGGCTGGTTTTGTCCAAAAACCTGCGGAAACTGGTACTGACCCGCCCGGTAGTGGAGGCGGGTGAAAGCCTGGGCTTCCTCCCCGGCGACCTTGCCCAAAAGATAAATCCCTACCTGCGGCCCCTGTACGACGCGATGGAATCCATGGTTCCCTACGAAATCATCCGCAGAATGGAAGAAACCAGAATAATTGAAATTGCCCCCCTTGCCTATATGCGGGGGCGTAGTCTGAATGACTGTGCGGTCATTCTTGATGAGGCGCAGAACTCCACCAAAGAACAGTTGAAAATGTTCCTTACCCGGATTGGTTCCGGGGCGCGGGCGGTGATTGCCGGGGATGCGACTCAAATTGACCTCCCCCGGCGCGGTGAGTCCGGGCTGCTTCATGCGGTGGAAATTCTCCGCCCTGTCGAAGGGCTGCACTTTTCCTTTCTTCATACCGCCGATGTGGTGCGCAACCCGCTCATAAAAAAAATAATACAGGCCTATGATGAAAAAGACAGCTAATTCCTTTGGCGAAAATGCGTTGAACTTCCTGCTCAATGAACTCAGGAAATTTAATCTTCTCCGTTTGGGGCTTGCCCCCGGTATGGTATGTCTCGGTTCCTTTCTTCTTGCGGTTTTTTTTATTGTTACCAACATCAACATGGATACCGAACGGACGGGGGATTTCAGCGATTTTGAAGCCGGTAAGGTTGCGGACAGGGACCTTATTGCCGAGCATCCCTTTTCCTATGTTGATAAAGAGGCGACGCGCCTGCGTATGGAAGCGCAGGAGTCGCTGATTCCCGCGGTATTCCGGTATTCGTCTGCGGTCACCGGTGAGATACTCAAATCGTGGAATGAATTTTGCGACTTTACCGATGAGTTGGTGACACAGGGAACGCCCGCGGCTTCGCTGCGTCTGGCGGTTCAGGCCGAGTACCCCGCTTATTTTACCGTTGAGACGTTGAACGCGTATTTTACCAGTCCGCAGCGTGTCGAGTTCAGGGACTATGGGCTGGTGCTGCTGAACACTATTCTTACCAGGGGCGTATTTGCGCTGAAGGCCGTGGATATGGGGCGGCATAATCCCGATATGGTAGAATTGCTGGTTTCTTTGGGAGTTCGAACCGAGCGGGAACGAGTCAACTTTAACGCTATTGTTTCCCGTGACGATGTCGGGGATGCCATTCTGGCGGCGGCGGAAAACGCGCAGATGCCGCCCGGTATCAGGGACCTTGCCTCGTCTTTGCTGAGTCCTTTTGTTCAGGAGAATGTATTTTTTTCCCGTGAAGATACCGAACTGCGGATTACGGAAGCAATGGGGCGTGTTACCGCGGTCGTAAAAAATATTGAAAAGGGCAAGCGCATAGTCAGGAAAGGTTTTATTATCACCGAAGACGAGATGCAGGATATTGAGGCGCTCGGCGCGGCGCTTCCCTCACAAGACCCCCGCGGTGTCATCGGGTTAATTTTATTGCTGGCCCTGCTGTATGTGTTGTTTATTCTTTTGCAGAGCAGGCTGGTTATGAACCGGGAGCTTTCCAACAGTGAACGCTGCCTGTTATTTGTTCTGGTCTGCCTGTATCTGGCCGGCGCGGGCCTGGCAAAAAATCTTGTCCCCGGCCAGAGCGGTTTTCCCGTTTCCCTGTTTTTCCCCACCGCCCTTATGGTGATGATTCCCGCTGTTTTCATGGGCCCCCTGCTGGCTCTGGTAATGGCGCTGGCATTTCCTCTCGGCGCCTGTTTTGCCGGTTTTTTTGATATTCCCTCATACATTTTCGCCCTTATTTCCGGCATAGCCGCCTCCACGGTACTGAGGAGCGCCGAAAAGCGCATGGATTTGATTAAGGCGGGCATGGCCATCGCCGCGGTCAACGCTGTGGCGGTCATCGTGATTCTGCTGATGCGGACGGCTCGTTTTGCCGAGTATCCCCCCATGCTGCTTTGGGCCGCCCTGAACGGCATTGTGTCGGGGATGTTGATTTTAGGTATACTGCCGCCGCTGGAGCATGTTCTGAACGCGGCCACGACTTTCAGGCTTATCGAACTTTCAGACCTCAATGCGCCGGTATTACGCAAACTTTTTACGACGTCGCCCGGTACCTACAGCCATTCCATTATGGTGGCAAACCTTGCCGAACAGGCCTGCCAGGATATTGGGGCAAATGCCCTGCTTGCCAGAGTGGGAGCCTATTACCATGACATTGGGAAAATGGATAACCCGGATTACTTTGTGGAGAACCAGACTGATTATAACCGGCACGATGCCATTAACCCCCGGCTTTCCGCCACGGTGATACGCAGCCATGTAAAACTCGGCGTTGAAAAGGCGCGCAGCCTCGGCCTGCCCGCCGATGTTATCAATATAGTTGCCGAACACCACGGTAATTCGCTTATTATGTGGTTTTACAAAAAGGCAACCGAACAGGAAGACCAGGTCAATTCCGAGGATTTTTGCTACCCCGGCAACCCACCCCGTTCAAAAGAATCGGCGGTGGTTATGCTTGCCGATGTCGCCGAAGCCGCGGTCAGAACTCTGGTCAAGCCCACCGTGGCAAAAATGGAAAAATTTATTCAGCAGCTTATTGACAACAAGGTTGAACATGGGCAGCTTGCCCAGTCGGAATTGACCTTCCGCGACCTTGAGATGATCAAGAACGCTTTTGTAAGAATGTTGGCCGGCTACTATCATTCCCGAATCGAGTACCCGAAAATCGGCGCCGAAGCGAAGGAGGAGGCCGGGTGAACCGGGTACAGATAAGCGCCGGGGATGTACCGCTGCCGCTGTGGAGCGCGTCCCTGAAACGATTTGCCCTTAAAGTGCTTGCCCGTCTGGGCAGAGACCGCTGGGACCTGTCAGTTCTGCTCTGCGGCGATAAAACCATCAGCGAGTTAAATTCCCGCTACCGGGGAAAAGAGGAGGCGACCGATGTCCTTTCATTTTCCCTCAATGATGGAGATACTTTTCCCGCAGCAGGGCGCTACACGCCGGGCGATGTAGTGATTTCGCTTGATACGCTGCGGGAAAACGCCGGACGTTTTAATATCAGCGAGGATGAGGAGTTACGCCGCCTGCTGATTCATGGTATTCTGCATTTAGACGGCATGGATCACCGGACTAATGGGCAAGCCGAGCCGATGCTGCAGCTTCAGGAGCATATTTTGGCGGAGCTTGCGGGGGAGCATATCCTGAGGAGGAATGTATGAAAGGTCCCTTTTCAGGTCTTTTCAGCAGCAAAAGCATAAAAGACCTTGAAGAAGACCAGCAGGAGATGATCCGGGGCGTGGTGGAACTTTCCGGCACAACGGTTAAAGAAGTTATGGTTCCCCGGACGGATACCGTTTTTCTTTCCGTTAACGCTTCCCGGGACGAATTGTTTTCCCTCATTGTTGAAAGCGGCCATTCGCGTTTTCCCGTTTACGAGGAAACCATCGACAAGGTGATTGGCATTCTCCATATCAAAGACGTATTAAAGGTTTTGGTGAACAATACCCCTTTCGATGTAAAGGCATTGGTTCGCAAGCCATACTTTGTACCGGTTTCAAAACACATTGACGATTTACTGACGGAATTTCGCCGCAAAAAAGTGCATATTGCCGTGGTTGTAGATGAGTACGGCGGCGTTTCGGGAATCGCGTGTATGGAAGACATACTGGAAGAAATTGTCGGCGACATTCAGGATGAATTTGACCATGAGCCGGAAGACATTTTGCCGGTAGGGGAGGGGGCCTGGCTCTGCGATGCCCGTGTCAGTTTGAAAGACCTTGCCGAAGAAACCGGCCTGGATTTTCCCGCCGATGATTTTGACACGCTGGGCGGTTTTGTATTTGACCTTTTTGGCAAAATTCCGGTTAAATATGAGAAGGCCGTATACCGGGAAACCGACTTGGTCGTTCAGGAAATGGACGGCCACAAAATCAAGTCGGTAAAGATAGTTAAACACCCTGAAGGGAGGGAATAATTGAAATTGCGATACATGCTCTGCCTATTATGCGTCCTGTCCGGATTGGGACATCTTGAAGCCCAAAGCGCCGGCGGCAATGATGTCGCCGGGGCCGCCGCGCTTTATGAGCGGGGCAGGAGTTCCATGGCGGACGAGGATTGGTATTCCGCATCGGAAGCCCTGCTCGACTGCCTGCGGCTTAACCCGGCCCATGCCGAGGGAACCGCCGCTCTGGCAGAATGTTACTATGAGTTAGGTGAATTTGATGAGGCTTTAAGCTGGGTGCGCAAGGCGCGGCTTCTGGCGCGGAACAGTACATCCATTGCCAATCTGGAAGCCGTTACCCTCATTGCGCTGGGCAGGCTTGACGCCGCCGCTTCAATCATTTCCGATATACTTGCCCGCGAGCCGTATAACCGCGAGGCGCTGTTCGCCGCCGGAGAACTTGATATTGCGCGGGGCAGGTCAGCCGACGCCCTGCTCCGTTACCGTGACGCGGTGCGCCGCTACCCGGATGACCGGCGGCTCTTGATATCGCTTGCCCTGGTTTCCGGTTCGCTGGGCGACAGTGTAACGGCGCTGTCTTTTATTGACCGGGCGCTGTCCCAGCATCCCGATGATTACCGTGTGTTTTATTATGCCGCCTATATCAATGCCCAGGCGGACCGGCTGCCCCAGGCCATTTCCTATTCAGAGCAGGCCCTGGCTAGCAGACCCGGCTACGGCCCCGCCCGTTCCCTTTTGGCAAATCTCCGTTACCGCAACGGGCAGTACACGGAAGCGGCCCGGCTTGCCGATGAATCCATCGCGGCAAACCGCAACGACATGGGGGCCTGGTATCTCAAAGGGCTTGCCTATATCCGCCTGAGCCGCAACGCCGAGGCGCTGACCGTACTGGGCAACGCCATTGCCATTGATTCCAACGATGAATTTATCCGCGCCGCCCTGGAAGATACCCTTATTGCCGCTACCGCTCTTGAGGATCAGCGCCGGGGCCGCTGGGCGGTATGGCACTTTAACCGCGCGCGGGATTACCGTTCCCGCAGCCTGATAGATCAGGCCCTGTTTGAATACCGGCGCGGCCTGCGTTTGAATCCCTATGCCCGCGACCGCCGCGAATACGCCGACTTGCTGCGGATGCAGGGCTATCCCGCCCGGTATCTTGAAGAACTGCGTTTTTTGCAGGACCTGGGCATTGCCGACCGCAGCCTCAACGATGCGGTGGAAGCCTACAGTTCGCTGCTTTCCGGGGCGCTGTTTCAGCGCTGGCAGGTTAATCCGCTGGAACTTGACGGGCGGCACTGGAACGTAGCCGTTTTTTCCCTTGCCGGACAATCCAGCCATCACCATGCCGATGCGGGGGCTATCGCTTCCGCCTATATAAAAGAAATTTTAATACATGACCGTTCCGTTGTCCCGGTGAATCTGGAACTGCGGCAGCCGTCTTTTTCCCAGGCATTCAGGACGGCGCGCGAGGCCGGAGCGGATTATTTTCTGGTGATTTCGACAATGGAAAATGAGCGTGACATATCCCTGAAGGGGGAACTTTTTGTGGGGAGAACCGGCGCGCCGGCGAAGAATTTTTATGCCTATCGTACCGGCGTAGACCGCCTGCGCAACGCCGCGCGCGGCATTGCCGATCAAATGGGAGCCGCGCTTCCTTTCCGGGGCAAACTGGTCAACAGGCGGCAGGCTCAGGGCCTGGTTGACAAGGGCAAAGTAGACGGGGTTAAGGCGGATGCGGTTTACGATGTGGTGAAGAAAAACCGCCCCCAGCTTGCCCATGAAGGAATTGGATTAATCTATGCTGATGAAGACATTGTCGGCAAAATAACGATTGAAACCGTTGATGAGGAAATTGCTTCCGGCGCTTTGGCCCGTAACGGCTTTTTTGACCGCATTGAGGCGGGGGACGAAATTGTTCTCAGGGTTTCAGGGGATGCCAAAACTTCGCCGGAAGCGGCGGCAAACCCGGAATTAAGAGCCCTGCTGCGGACGCTCAGATAGCTAAAGTAATTACCACGGCGTACACGGATGAAAAAAAGACAACTTTCGTACCAACAATGCCGTGGTACTCTGTGGTCTTAATTTCTTAAACTGGCGCATGAGAGGCTGTCCCCGCAGGAACAGCCTCAAAAATTTACCAATTACCGCCGGAGCGGTCGCGGCGGGGCTTGTCCATCGCTTCGTTGACGCGAAGCTGCCGCCCCTCGAATTCCGTTCCGTTTGTCCCTGCTATGGCTGCGTTTGCTTCCTCATCGGAGCTCATTTCGATAAAGCCGAATCCTTTGGAATTGCCGGTTTCCCGGTCAAAAATGATCTTCGAGGAAACAACGTTGCCAAAACCGGCGAAAAAATTCCGCCGGCTGTCCTCGGTGGTGTTGTAAGAGAGATTTCCTACATACAGTTTCTTGGCCATTGAAAAAAATCCTTTCCTGGACGAGCCAGGAGTGTGCGGACCAGAGGTCCAATATTCACGCCCGCGAAAGCAGGCGACTCAAATTCCCCCTGTCAAAACCAACCGGAGAAAATAAGATGCTATGGCTGTAAGGGAGAACGAGACGAGGAGAAAGTAAAGACACAATCCCTAAACCTGAAATCAGCGCCCGGTTCATAAAAAGCGGGCTTTCTTGAACGCTATCCAAACAAATACCTATAACCATGTTTATTGTATGACATGAACACAGAAATTGTCAAGCGGTTTTTGAAAAAAAAATACGAATTCCGAAAGAAATATCCATTGAAAATTTTACCACTACTCCGTGGTTGTTTTCTTCGTCATACCCCCTTTTTAGCCGTAAATCAGTTTAATGGCCGATTTTATGTCGCGGGCGGGCTTGAGCGCCGCTGTCTGTCCCGGGGCAAACTGCCCGGTATCCGGCGAATTTTCCGGGGAAGGGCAAAGAAAACGCGCAAAACCCAGGTTTTGGGCCGTTTTTGTCCGCCCCGCAAGCCGGCTGACCGGACGCAGTTCCCCCGTCAGGGAAAGTTCCCCCGCTATGGCAAGACCGGCGGGCAGGGCCAGGCCGGTACGCGCCGAATACAGGGCGCAGGCAAGGGCAAGTTCCACCCCTACTTCGGTGATGCGGATGCCTCCCGCCACATTGACATATAAATCCTGATCAGACAGCCGTAAGCCCAGATGCTTTTCCAGCGCCGCCGCCACACGGGAAACCCTGCCTGAATCGATTTTATCGGAAAAAACCCGGCTGACCGCTCCCTTGGCGGGAATGGTTAGGGACTGTATCTCCACGAGTATCGTCCGTGTGCCTTCCAATACCGCCGCGGTGGCTACCCCGGCGGGAAGTTCCCCCTCACGCCGCACCAAAAAAAGCGTGCCGGTATCCTCGACCGGAATCAGCCCTTTTTCCCCCATGGTAAAAATACCGATTTCATCCACCGAACCGAAACGGTTCTTTGAGGCCCGCAAAAAACGGCAGTCCTGGCCGCCGGATAATCCGGCGGTTTTATCATTTTGTTCAAAGTACAGCACGGTATCTACCAGATGTTCCAGCATTTTCGGTCCGGCGATAATCCCTTCTTTGGTAATATGCGCCACGAGAAACAGGGCGGCGTCATGTTCCTTGACCCAGGAGATTAACTCAAAGGAACAAAACTTCATCTGGCTAATGGTGCCGGGCACCGATCCGGCATCGGCTGAAAAAAGGGTCTGGGCGGAATCGACCATAATCAGCGAAGGTTTAACCGCATTCAGGGTCATCTCGATTTCTTCAAGATTACCGGTACAGATGACCTCAATCCGCTCAAGGTTGTTTTTTTCCGTACCGGCGGGAAGGCCGAGCCGGTCCGCCCGCAGTTTGATTTGTCCGGCGGACTCTTCGCCTGAAATATACAGTACGCGGCCTTTTATTTCCGCCATTGCCGCCGCCTGCAGGAGCAGGGTAGATTTGCCGATGCCCGGCTCACCGCCCACCAATATGGCGCTGCGTTTCATAATGCCGCCGCCCAATACCCGGTCCAGTTCGGCAATACCCGACGAAATCCGCCCGCCGTCCCTGCTTTCCACCGAGGCAAGCGGCCATGATTGGGGTAAACCCGGCCCTTTGCCCCTGCCTTCCCGGCGGCTGCCGGGCCCTTGCCCTCGGGGCGCCGCCGAAGTTTCAATCAGGGTGTTCCATTCCCCGCATTCGGGGCAGCGGCCCAGCCATTTCGGCTCTTCATGGCCGCAGGAGGAACAACGGTAGATAAATTGGCGAGTTTTCATGATGGCGTGGCTGAATAATACACCATTTGGCGGGTATTCAACAGTACCAGCCAGTTGGAACTATCCCCATCCTATGGAAGAAAAAACACTTGCTTTTTTATTAAAATGTATTATTCTATTATTATATGGTATAATAAAAGCTGGCAAAATGGATGAAGCACGGTAAAAGAAGGGGTGAAAACAGGAAAAATGCCTCAAAAGGCCTCACCAGGCGCGATGTAAGGCGTATGCTCTATTATGGAGCGGCCGCTCTGGGAATATTTCTGGCGGTCTTTTTGACGGTTTTTTTTACCCGGCCCAAATTGCTGTGGTACGTTGACGAAAATTATTCCGCCGCCTGGAACCGCATATTAAAAGATAAAGCCCCTCCTTTCCAGCGTTCCGAGGTCGTTTCCCGTCAGGGCAATGATTCTTTCCCCAAAGGGCGCTTTGGCTTCTTAATCAGCCGCAGCGGACCGGAAGGGGAAAATGTTGATGATACGCCGGTAATGCTTTACCCCGACTTGTCACGAACCAGAGAATATAAGGGATGGATGGTGTTGGCTCTTGATCCCTGGATGGTATTCCGCAAGCACCAGGACCCGGAGCCGGGATGGTCTTTTTTGGATAGCGGGAATGACCGGGGCAGTATTTTGCTGGCCGGTGTTGAAGAAAGGGCGGTACAGGCCTGGCTCTGTCAGTTGATGCAGGAAAAACCGGGCGTCTTTGTATCGGGAAACGATTTGTGGAAGGATAGAGGTTCCGCCCTGGCGCGGGATTATCCCTTTCAGAACGGGGCTCTTACCTATTCATGGGTACAGGTGTGGCCGCTGTTGTTTCGCAGCGGAACTTCCTCACTGTACGCTCCTTTAAGCCAGGCGCGGGCTTTGCGTCCGTACCAGTCAGGTCTTTTGGACGCTACCCGTTTCCCGCAGCCGGAAGACTGGAATCGTTACGGACTGCAGGCGGATATACTGTGGGCAAAAATGCACGGTGATGAAAAACGCCGGAAAAAACTAACCGCTACCGAGAAGTGGTTGAAAGACCCCAAGATTCAGACTTTTATAGCCAATACTATCGAATGGATTCCCGCACACCCATCGGGAGTTCCCTATAATACCATTTCGTGGGAAACCCAGATGGCATGGTTGCGAAGTTCATTTATTTGGCAAGGAGTACACAATGCACAGAGTTTTTAGTGCTGTTTTTTCCCGATCTCATTGCCGGCAAGGTGCTTTGTTGTTTGTGACGTTGGTTTTTCTGCCCTTGACGGTGTATGCAGGAGGCGGCAGGCAGATCGTCACCGAAACCGCTGACGGTATTGATATATGGCAGAAGGAATTCGATGTTTCCGAAAGAAAACCGGGGACTTACAATATCATTATCAGGGCCAAAGACGCTGCGGGTAATGAGGGGATAGGCGGCCCATTCAATATTAAGGTTGACCCGCTGGCGGGCCTTCCCGAAGCGCGGGTTGTATATCCTGAACATGGCCAGGTTGTGCGTGAAGATATTAATATTATCGGTGTTGCCGCCGCCCGTTACGGCGTTAAACAGATACTGCTCAAAATTGATGATGAGGATTATCTGGAACTTGATGGCAGCGAATACTGGAGTTACCATATACCGGCGATGGACCTGCTGGAAGGAAACCATACTATCCGTGTCAAGGCGATAGATTCCCAGGACCTTATGGGGCCGGAGACAAGAATTGATTTTGTCCTGGACATTGTGCCGCCGGAAATAAGTTTAGTTAACCGTGAAATTGGCGATTTGATTGCCGGTACGGTTAAGATAAAGGGCAGGGTTTACGATGCCAACGGACTTGCCTCCCTGTCTATCAGCACCGATGGCCAGCATTTTTCCTCTTTGAGTACCAGCAGAAAACGGGGCGATGACGGCAGATTTTTTCAGTTTTCTGTTCGCAGTAAAAAACTGGAAGACGGCCCGATAGTGTATTATCTGCGGGCAATCAATAAGACCGGCAGTTCGGTAACCAGGCCTTTCCTGTTTTTTGTGAATAATTTTGCGCCCCAGATCGAGATTATTTCGCCGGAATTCAAGGAAGACACCTACGGCAGAACTCAGGTTATAGGCCGGGTGTACAGCGGAGTTGGCCTTACCGATTTCTACTACGAATGGGCCGGTGAAAAACATGATATTCCCCTGCACCCCGGCGATCCTTTCTGGGTGGCGGCTTTCCCCATATCAATGGCAAACAACCGTTCCGTTCCGTTCCGTGTTACCGCGGTTGACAAGAGCGGCAATGTCACCACCGTTGTTCAGCGTTTTCAGGATACCCGCCGGAACAAAACTCCGGCTTTGACCATTGATTATCCTCCGCCGCCTACCGGTCTCGGCAGAATGAATCTGGAAGCGGACCAGCCGATTTACGGCCATATCCTGCCGGGATTCTTTCCGTACGGCCTTATCATTGAAGGCGAGATAGAGTATGTCATGGCGCAGCCGAGTTTCCGTATCCCGCCGGAGATGATCCCCGAAGGGAGAAACACCCTGCGGTTTTGGGCTATTGATGAAAACGACGTAACCGGCCAGGTCTTTACCCTGCGTGTTACCAAGGCCGCGCGCCCTGCCGGTTTTGAACTGGTAGAATCGCCTTTGACGATTGACAGTCCGGAAGAATATTCCTGGTTCAGCGAATCGGTTACTGTCCGCGGCTCTATTGACGACTATAGCGCCGGTCAAACGCTGGAATACCGGCTCAATTGGGAAGACAGCTGGAAGCCAATCGCGGTGAATGTGAGGGGGGACTTTAACGCGGTAATCAATCTTGCCGATTTGCCGGAAGGTCCGGTGCCCATGGAATTCCGCACGGTCAGGGATGGTCAGGGAGATTTTCCCCTGTATTTGCCAGTGAATAAATATGTTACGCTGCCGGTTATTAATTTTTTGGTTCCGGGGGAAAGCTATGGTTCGATTCACGGCGAGGTTACCACTGCCGGTATAGTCGAGTATTTTGTCCCCTTAACGGAAATCAGTTACTCAATTGACAATGGCCGTTCGTTTGAGCGAATGGACTATGCCGCCAAATATAACCGGTCATGGTTCAGCGACCGTTTTGATTATTCGTTCATGCAGAACCATAACCAAAAACTGATTGTACGGGCGGTTGACCGGGCCGGCAACAGGGTAGAGGCAAGCCCCAGCATAATCTTTGACAACAGCGATGACTTCCCCACCATTATTCTTAACTCTCCGCTTGAAAATGAAATTGTAACCGGTGATTATGATATATCCGGCCTTGCCTTTGATGATGATGGTATCGCCATGATATACTGGCGCGTACTTTCTCCCCGCAACTCCTGGGACTCGGTTGCGGAAACGCTGGCCCGCCACCGCGATACCGAGTTTAACCGGTTTGAGACCGAACAGAACTTTTTGGTTCCTGTCGCTATGAGTGATCTGACTGACGGTGAAAATATTCTTGAAATTTTCGCTGAAGATATTTACGGTACTGCCAGCGAAATGATCCGGCGGGTGTTTAGGGTCAGTACCGCCGTGCCGCTTACCAATGTTACGGCGCCTCCGATGGATATCTGGAACCGGGGCAATATAATAGTCCGCGGTACTTCCTTTGACCTTAACGGCATAGAGAGTATTCTGGTGTCAATGGACAACGGAGTCAGTTACCAGCGGGCGGATTTTGTCAGCAGTCAGACAAACCCATCACCCTGGAATATCAGCCTGAATACCAAAGCCTATGCGGACGGGGTGTACTCCATGCTGGTCCGTACCGTTGATAAGTACGGAATATCTTCGTTTACCAGCGGCATTATCAATATTGATAACACTCCGCCGGAAATTGACCTGGGGTCTCCCCGCAACGGCGACAAAATAGGCGTAACCCTTCCCATTACCGGACAGGTTTATGACAATATCGGCCTTACTGAGGTTGCGGTCCAGTTTGTGAATATTGAAAATCCCAATGTGCAGCGGTCTTTCAGTCTGCCCGCAGAGCAGCTTGTCATCATGGAATATCTGGACGTTTCCGCCTTCCCCGACGGAGACTACACCCTTAAAATCGCCCTTACCGATCAGTCGGGAAATGAAACATCCGTTATTCGCAATGTTAACATCCTCAAGGCGCGGGCCGCTTCCGAAGTAGCCCTGATAAATCCGCTGCCCGGTATAATCCACTGCGGGCCGATTATTGTCAGCGGCAAGGTCACCGGCGCGGTTGTTCCCGAAACCGTCTCGCTGATGCTGAACAGAAGAACCTATGCCGACATTGACGTGAACCGCTATGGAATATTCTATTATGAACTGCCGGAAGATGCCGTCGATTTTGATGATCCGGTTGTATTTTCCGCGTCTTTCAGGACTCCGAGCGGCGAGCAGATTGTATCTTATGAAAATCTGGTAAAAATAAACAAACACGGGCCGATTGTGATGATAGACAGTCACCATGACGGCGATGTTATAGCGCGGCGTCCGTATATTTCCGGCCGGGCATTGTATATTCTTCCCGAAGATGCGGAAGATGCGTCTGATGCGGAGATGGACGGAGAAGCAGCCGCCGCTGCGGCCGATGACGAAACTGCCGAAGCGGTTGACGACAGTGCCGCTCGTAAGGCGGCCCTGAAGTCCAGCAAGAACGCCCCCCGGGTAAAAAAAGTAGAGTTAAGTTTTGATAACGGACGCAGTTTTGTTTCGGCGAAGGGCGGGGAACGCTGGAGATTCCGTCTGGAAACCGGCGAATTAACGCCCGGCCCTCTGCCCCTTATCATCAAGGCGACCTTTAACGATGACAGCACTGCCGTCCGCCGTATTATTCTGACCGTCGATACCCGGTCGCCGGTAGTCAATATCATAGGCCCTCCGGAAAACTCTCCTCACCGTACCTCGGTACTGGTGTACGGTTCTTCCAGTGATGACTTTGATATGGACTCAGTGGAAGTAAGTTTGCGTCCCGGTGATAAAGCCGGTTATGCGGTACCGGGCTTTATTCAGGGTCTGTACTTTGACGGGAACTTCTTCGGCGGACATACCTATCAGCTTGGCCTGGGTTTGACATTCTTTGATGATAACGTCAAGGTTCAGGGCACCGCGAGCCAGGCGCCTCCCGGCGGCCGTTACTCCGGCTGGTCCTTTGGCGGCAAGGTGCTTGCCAATGTCTGGAAGAAGAATCTGGGCGACTGGTTCGGGCCGGACTGGGAATTCTGGACGACGAGCCTTGTTCTAGGGGCCCATTTCTCCTACTTCCTCATGGAGGAAGGCGAAAAGCCCCAATGGGTGGGCCAGTTCATTGGCCAGTGGGAAATAATAAAAGCGGATTTATCCTATGCCTTCCCCAAGTGGAAGTATTTTAAGTCGGTTTCGGCGTATTTGGAACCGGGCATTACGTTCATCCCGACGGACGTTGTGGGTGCGAATCCTTATGAATTTAGGATGTCGTTTGGCACCCGGATCAGCCTGTTCTAGGGGAGGAGGAGAGTACCATGAGATTTACGATGAAAACAATTTTGAATACCATCCGCTTCCGCCGGAATGGCCGTCAGTATGGCCGCCGCCTTGCCGTTTTCTGCGTTCTGTTTGCGGTGTGCGGATCGGCGCTGTGGGCCGGAGGGCGCAAAGACAAGATTGAAACGGTCACCGCGGAAGGCGGTGAAATATGGCAGAATGATTTTGATGTCACCGCACGTAAAAAGGGTTTGTATAACTACATTGTATATGCCCGCGACCGTGCGGGAAATGAGGCGATCTCAGGCCCCTTTAACGTACGAGTGGATCCCAAAGCGGGTCTTCCCACCGCGCGGGTAGTGTATCCGGAAAACAATGCGATAATCCGGCAGAATATCAATCTTTTGGGCGTCGCTTCGGGCCGTTACGGCGTAGAACGGGTGCTGGCGCGCATGGATGACAGCGATTTTGTTGATGTCACCGGTACGGAGTACTGGAATCAACTGGTTGATTTTTCATCCGTCCCCGACGGTAAACATACCCTGTATGTCCAGGCCTTTGATTCCAAAGGGGTTGCCGGTCCTGTAGGGAGCGTGAGTTTTATTCTCGATACGACCCCGCCGGAAATAGACCTTAATTCTCATCAGGTAGGCGATATTATCACCGGGACAACCACGATCAAGGGAGCGGCAAGCGATCCCAACGGTATAAAGACCATGGAATACAGCGTGGACGGCGTGAAATTTGATTCAATGTCCGGAAGAAAACGCGGTCGTACCACATTTGAATTTTCCCTGTCAATAAATACCAAGAAATTACCGGACGGCCCGGTGGTTTACTACCTGCGGGCGGTGGATATAACCGGTGTGGCGACAGTTAAACCGTATTTGTTTTTTGTAACCAACAGCGGGCCTGAACTTGAAGTATACAGCCCGGTACCGGATGAAGATATTTTTGGTACCTTCTACCTTTCAGGCCGCGCTTATGACAAAACCGGCCTTTCCCGACTGTACTATGAATGGGGCAAAGTTAAGGAAGATATTGAGATGCGCCCCGGCGATCCCTATTGGAATGTCGCGCTCCAGACCGCTAAAGGCACCGCCGGAACCATCAAGGTATCCGCAGTGGATAAAGTCGGTAATGTCAACAGCATTACCTGCAAACTGGAAGACCGCCGCAAGGTTAAAGTTCCCGTTCTGGTAATCGACTACCCGCTGGAAGATGACCTGAAGGCGATGCAAAAACAGGGTATGCCGGCGGATACGGCGATATACGGCCATATTGCGCCGGGCGCCGACCCGGCTTCGGTGCTGGTTGACGGTTTTGGAGAAGTGGAAGCGATGTCCTCTTTCCGTATCGCCCCTCACATGATTCCCCCCGGCAAAAGAGCCCAAACCCTCAAACTTACCCCGGTCGATACCGCTGCGGTCAAAGGGGCGACGGTAAGCCTGCGTTACCTGAAACAGCAGCCATCGCAAAAAGATGAATCAAGAATTAACGTTACCCTTCCCGAAAAAAACAGCTGGCGCTCCGGTGCTTCTTTTACCTTGCAGGGAAATATTGTCAGCGCGGCGGACATGCAGGTTGAATTCCGTCTTAATCCGGAAGATGACTGGCAGCCGGTACGAATGGATTTGCAGGGTAATTTCATTTCAGAGATTGATATGCCTGAACGGCTTCAGGGGCCAGTGCATCTGGAACTCCGTACTGTTCAATACGGCGCGGAATATTATCCGATATATCATCCGTTTAACTGGGCCGCGTCACAGCCGGACATTCAGATTCTTTCCCCGACAGAAGAACATTCCCTGATTTGGGGTAATAAAACCGTCATGGGCGTTATTGAACATTCAGTGCCGATTTACAGCGTTGCCTATTCCCTTGATCAACGGTATTTTACCGACATTCCCTTTGTTGCGCGCATGGGAAAAACATGGTTTAGCTATTTCTGTGATTTTAACACCCTCGGTAAATCGGGCGGCAAACTTGTTTTCCGCGTCACCGATTCCTCCGGCATTGTGTCCGATGTTTTTCCGGAATATACCATTGAACCAAATCCGCCTCTGCCCACCATCATTGTCAATACTCCCAATGATGATTCTATTTTTACCAACCCCTTTGAGATTTCCGGCCTGGCTTATGATGATGTCGGCATTTATGGCGTTTATTGGCGGCTTTTGGGCCCCAAAATGGCGTCCATCTCGCGGGGGGCGGCGGGTGAAGAGGCCCGAAGAGCCGCCGCTGTTTACTTAACCAATCCCGATGTGACCTTCCAGGAATTGTTGACCGATCAGAATTTCCGTATTCCGATTGATTTTTCAATGATTACTGACGGTGAGTACACCATTGAAGTATATGCATCTGATATTTACGGAGTGCATAGTGAAACAGTCTCACGCATTGTTAAAATCAGCACCGCGTCGCCCGAGACGGAGGTATTGTCGCCGGTCATAACACGCTACAACCGGAAGGCGATCATGATAAAAGGGTTTTCCAGTGACGCCAACGCCATTGAAAGCGTTTTTATCTCCATGGACAATGGCAACACTTACCAGAAAGTAGAGTTATTCGCTGACGGCAATTGGGAACTGGCACTTAATACCGCTGATTATACCGACGGTATCTATTCGGCGCTGATACGCACCTATGACAAATACGGCGTTTCTACTTTTTCCAACGCCATGATCAATATTGATAATACGCCGCCGGAATTATATCTGAGCGCGCCGGTAGACGGCCAGCATGTGGGAACCGATATGCACCTGGTGGGCCGGGTGTCTGACAATCAGGCCCTGAAAAGCCTGACCTATCAAGTTATCAGCGCGGCAAACCCCAGCTACCGTAAAACCATTAACGCGGATATCAGACTCGTTCTCTTTGATACTATCAACCTTGCCGGTTTCCCCCAGGGCGAATACATAATCCGCGTTGTCGCGACAGACCTTGCGGATAACGAGACCCTTGTTTCACGGAAGTTTGTCTATGATGCCGATGATAAAGCGGCGGAAATTGCCATTTATAACCCGCTGCCCGGTGAGGTTCATTCAGGCCCCATCTATATTGTCGGGATTGTTACCGGATCATTCCAGCCGGAGGAAGTTCAGTTGATGATGAATGACAGCGCGCTGGCCCTGGTGCCGGTGGAGCGTTATGGAATATTCCGTTATGAAATTCCCGAAGAAATGTTGAGCGAAGATGGGGCTTACAAAATATCGGCATATTACCATTCCGAAACAAATGCGAAAATCTCAAGCCCGGATCATACCGTTTACTATTCCACTTTTGGCCCGATACTGCGGGTGGAAAGCCACGAAGACGGCAATGTCATAACCGGACGGCCATGGCTTACCGGTCATGCCTGGATTTCCCTTCCCGAACCCTCCGAGGATGATCCTCCCCTGACCCGCAGCGAGAAAGCGCAGCAAAAAGCGGACCTCAAGGTAAAACGTATTAGGGTGAGCCACGACAACGGCCGTACCTTTAAGACGGCAAAAGGCAGCGAAGCATGGAGAGTGCGTCTGGAGACCAGCGAACTTCCCCGCGGGCCGCAGCCGATTTTGGTGAAAGCGGAATTTGTCAACGGTGAAGAAGCGGTTCGACGTTTGATGGTATACGTTGATACCACAATTCCGCAGGTGGAAACCATCGCCCCGCCGGAAGACAGCGTCCATCGTGATGATATTCCGGTTTACGGAACCGCCGGTGACAATTATGAACTTGCCAATGTGGACCTCAGTCTGCGTCCGGGCGATAAATTCTTTTACTCGGTTCCCGGAGCGATACGCGGCCTGTATTTTGACGTTAAGGGCCTGGGCGCCACTTTCTTTGACGTAGGGCTGGGTTTAAGTTTCTTTGATGATAACGTGCGTTTCCAGGCTCAATTCGGCCTGACGCCGCCGGTTGGAGATAAAACCGTGCTCAGTGTCGGCGGGCGTTATGTCGGCTTTGTATACGGCATCAAGTTATTGGCGAATATTTTCTATCTGCCTTTTGACTATTTGTTCGGGCTTGACTGGGCTTTTTATTCGATGAACTTTGCAATAGGGGCGAATTTCTCTTACTTTACCATGGATGAATGGCGGAGTCCCCTGTACATGGGCGCCGTTGTGGTGCAGTGGGATATAGCCAATATTAACATGCAATACTTCTATCCTAACTGGAAGTATTTCAGGAATTTCGCCCTGTATCTGGAACCTGAATTGTGGTTTGCATCTACCGACGTTGATTACGATGACCGTACTTCTTCCGGGGGAAGTAAAGTCCCGGTAAACAAAATGGTCTTTAGAATGACGGTCGGTGTCAGGATTAACTGGTTCTAGGAGACGGCATGATTCTTAATCCTGAAAACGAATGCATGGAGCTTCAGGCCAGGCGGAAGCTCCAGCTGGCCAGCCTGAAGAATCTTGCAGAGATGTTGTTTACCCGTGTCCCCTTCTACCGGAATAAAATGGCAGAAAAGGGGATGCGGCCTGAGGATATACATTCGCTGGATGATATTCAAAAACTTCCCTTTACCACCAAGGATGATCTGCGGGATAATTATCCCCACGGCCTGCGGGCCTGTCCCGCCGACAGGATCGTCGAAGTTCACATGAGTTCCGGTACGACCGGAAAGCCGATAGTTAACGAATATACAATTAAGGACATTGATATTTGGCGGGAATCCATGTCCCGCACTCTGGCGGCGGCAGGTTGTACCAAAGATGATATTGTGCAAAACTGTTACGGCTATGGGCTGTTTACCGGCGGGATGGGGGCGCATTACGGCGCATCCACTATCGGCGCGCAGGTGCTTCCCATGTCCAGCGGGCATACCGGCAGGCAGCTTATGGTCATGCAGGATTTTGGCAGTACCATGCTTACCTGTACGCCGTCCTATGCCCTGTATATGGCGGAGGAAGCGGTCGAGGCGGGAATCGACCTGCACAGCCTTCCCCTGAACAAAGGCTGTTTTGGGGCGGAACCCTGGAGCGAAAGCATGCGCCGGGAGATAGAATCCCGTTACGGGATGAAGGCTTATGACATCTACGGCCTGACGGAGATTATCGGCCCCGGCGTTGCCTTTGAATGTGAGGCGCAGAGCGGCCTGCATATCAATGAAGATTTGTTCTATCCTGAGATCATCGATCCCGGTACGGGTCTTCCCGTTCCTGACGGTGAAAAGGGGGAACTGGTTTTTTCTACCCTCACCAGGGAAGGGACCCTGCTGCTCCGTTACCGCACCAGGGACATCACGTACTTTATGCGTGAGCCGTGCAGTTGCGGACGTACCACGGTGCGTATGCACCGGCTGCTGGGCCGTACCGATGATATGCTGATTATTCGGGGAGTTAATGTTTTCCCCAGCCAGATTGAGCATGCTCTTATTGAAATTGAGGGAACCGAGCCGCACTACCTTATTGTGGTCAGCCGCGGCAAGGATCATCTGGATGAAATGGAACTGCAGGTTGAAGTGAAGAAAGAATTTTTCAGTGATGAGGTCAAGAGCCTTGAGGGGCTGCGAAACCGCATTGAAAGTATAATGAAATCGAAACTTCAGGTTGCCCTGAAAGTAAAACTGGTGGAGCCCAAAACCATTGAGCGCTCTACCGGCAAGGCAAAACGGGTTATCGACAACAGGAGTATATAGATGGGAATAAAACAAATATCGGTTTTTCTGGAAAATACCACGGGCCGCCTGTGCGAAGTTACCCAAACGCTGGCGAAAGCGAACATAAACCTTCGGGCGATCAGTATCGCGGATACTGCCGACTTTGGGATACTCAGGCTCATAGCCGATAAAACCGATGAGGCGATTAACGTGCTGACCGCCGCGGGTTTTACCACCCGGCAGACCAATGTTGCCGCGGTGGAAATAGATGACCGGCCGGGCAGCCTTGCCGCCCTTATGGAACTTTTTCAAAAATCGGGGATAAACATTGAGTACCTGTATGCGTCGCTTGAAGGCAGTGACGGCAAGGCGGTGGTGATATTCAAGCTGGAAAACCATGAAAAAGGTTCTGAAATTCTGGAAAAGAACGGCCTGATTATGGCGGAGACGTTTTAGCATGAAAATCCTGATGGTTTCCAGTGAAGCCGTTCCTTTCGCCAAGACCGGCGGACTTGCCGATATGGTATCCTCCCTTTCCATTAGTCTGGCAAAACTGGGACATGGGGTTAAAATTGTTATTCCCCGCTATTATTCGGTAGACCGGGGCAGCCTGAAACTGCTTCCCGGCGCTCTGGGGGTTCCTCTGGGCGGCATTGAGGAATGGGGCGCGGTCTATACCGCCGCCATGCCGGGGACAAGCAAAAAAAATCCCGTGACGGTATATTTTATTGACCATGAAATTTATTTTGGCAGAGACGGAGTTTATGGGACGGTTTTTGAACCTG